>VBHA01000091.1 GCA_005889495.1 Chloroflexota bacterium | reverse complement strand
AGAAGTAGGGCCCACTGCCTTTCTCGAGCAAGCGCTCGGCATTGTGGAAGAAGTACAGACCGAAGTCGAAAAGGCTGCCGGATACCGGTTTGCCATCCACCTCGACATGTGTCTCTTCCAGGTGCCAGCCCCGCGGCCGCACCAGCAGCGTCGCGACCTTGTCGTTAAGGCGGTACTCCTTGCCTTCCGGGCTCTTGAAATCAATGCGCCTTTCGATCGCATCGATCAGGTTGACCTGGCCCTCGACCAGGTTCGACCACGTCGGCGAGTTGGCGTCCTCGAAGTCCGCCATGAAGACGCGCGCGCCGGAGTTGAGGGCGTTGATGAGCATCTTCCTGTCGGTTGGCCCCGTGATCTCGACCCGCCGGTCCTGGAGGTCTTTCGGCGCTTTGGCGACCTGCCAGTCGGAGTCCCGGACCGAGCTCGTGGTCATGAGGAATTGCGGCATCTCGCCGCCGTCGAGCCGCCGCTGGCGCTCGACGCGCAGGCGAAGGAGCTCCTGCCTTCGACTCCCAAACTCCCGCTGCAAGCGCGCGACGAAGCTCAGCGCCTCCGGGGTAAGGACCTCGCTCGCGCGGCCCTCCACTGCGCCCTTGAGCCGAACGTGCTCGGTGGTGGCCATCGCCACCAAATCTACTAGAGGTCCTCAGTTGCCGCTGAGCCGCTCCACGACCGGGGCCAGGGACTCCGCCGTCTCGCCGGGAACGACGACGTGCGAGATCCCGAACCGCTCGCGCCTCGCCACGAGGTCCTCGATGATCTGGTCCACGCTGCCGATCAGGAAGTGAGGCATCGCCAGCACATCGGCGGGCTCGAAGCCCATCGACGGAGCCAGCGTCGAGGCCATGGCGTCACGTTCGTCGGTCACATTCGCGAGGAGGATCCAGACCCCGAGCTCGATCTGGCCAAAACGCTCCCCTGCCGCCTCCTTAATCCAGGCGAGCTTCTGATCGGTCGCCTCGGCGAGGCCGGTGTGCGCCACGGCGCGTCCAACTCGACCCTCCCGAAGGTCGAAATTGACGTTGATCATTTCTGCCTCGCGCGCCGCGAGCGTCAGCATCTTCCGTCCCCCTCCCCCGAGCAGGAAAGGTGGATGTGGCTTCTGCTTCGGAAGCGGACCGCCTTCGAGCCCGTTGATGGAGTAGTGCTTACCGGAAAACGAGAATGGCTTGCCAGTGAAGAGGCCCTTGATGATCTGGATCGCCTCGGCAAGGCGCTCGATCCGAACGCCGGCCGAGTCGTAGGGGATGCCCGCCTCTTCGTAGTCGGAGATCATCCAGCCCGCGCCGATTCCGAAGTCCAGGCGGCCGTCGGAAAGGAGGTCGAGCGTCGCGTCTTCCTTGGCCACGACCACGGGATGCCGGTAGTCGTTGTCGAGCACGAGCGGCCCGATCCGCAGCCTGGTGGTCGCGTCCGCGGCTGCCATCAGCGCGGCGATCGGTCCGAGCTGATCGCCGAAGTGGTCGGGCACGTACAGGGCCGCGTAGCCCATCGATTCGATCGTCCGCGCGCGCTCACGCCATTCCTTGGCGCTGCGCGCGCGACGTTCCTGAGAGCTGAATCGAAAAGGCCGCGCCACACCCATCAGCCGAAAGTCTGACCGTTACCGGTCAAGGCAAGACGCTGATGGTGCCGAGGGCCGGATTTGAACCGGCGACACCTTGATTTTCAGTCAAGTGCTCTACCAAGCTGAGCTACCTCGGCACGGCGGATGATTCTATCGAGCGCACCGACAGCACCGTCGATCATGGATTCTGACCGCGGATCGGCTGCCAGGGCAGGTCGGCGTCGATGTCGGGAATCCAGGCGCTCGGCGAGACGCTCTGGAGCGACCGCCATCCCTGCGCAGTGCGCGCCGGCGCGCTTGAACTGGAAGGTAGAGAAATAGAGGCGGTTCACCGCCGACAGCACCGCGACGACCCTGAAAGCCCCATCCAGCAGCATCTGGCGGCGAAACAGTTCCGCGTCGCGCGCCGCCAGGTGTCCGTCGACCTTCCAGATCGGAAAGAACCCGAGGTTGGATTCGACCTCGCGGCGCCGAAGCGAATCCGGATAGGCGGCGCGCTGCTGCCATATACGAATCAGGTCGTGCCCGAAAAGGGGCACGCCTTCGAGCAACCCCATCGCGACCTTGGCGGTGATCCAGTCGACCTCCCCGGCGGCGATCGACTCGAGCCGCCCTTCAAGGGCGGCGATGAGCTCACCGCCCGTCTGGACTTCGATCCCCTCCATCTGGAACCGGCAGGCAAATCCCTCCGGGCGTGGAGGGCTGATCTCCCCCATCGGGACCGCGCCAAGCCCAACCAGCACTTCCCTGAACGCGCGCGGATCCGGCAGCGAGTCGTAGTAGTTGATGAGGTCGATGTCCGAGTGCTCGTCGCTGGTCTCCTGCGCTGCCGAGCCGGTCAGCAGCGACGCTCGGAGCTCGGTGTGCGCGGCAAGGCCACTTACCACCGATTGCGCGATGCCGCGCCGCCTCTCCGATTCGGCGGTCATCGGCCTAGGTGCGGTTGGCCTTGTCGATCTCGGAGTTGTAGTCGTCGAGGAGCGGTTTGTAGAACGCCTTGATCTCCCCTTCGATCTTGGTGTAGTCGATCGCCTGCACCTTGGCGACGTCCGCCTCTATCGCCTTCTCTGCGCTGTTGATCCCGCTGGTGTTGCCTGCCGCGACCGCGGTGAAAAGGCTCCCGAAGTCGTTCGCGAGCGACTTCACGGCCTGCAAGAACGCGTCCATCTCGGCCGGGAGCCCCGCGGCTTTGTCAAGGGATATCGCTTTGTCCGTGTCCGCCTTGAGCTTGTTGTTCGCCGTGGTGGCGCCTGGGATGTCCTTCGCCTGGGCTGCGGTACCCACGGCGTCGATATCGATCACGACATCGACGAGCGACTGGTAGAAGGTCCCGATCTGGACGTAGTCGGCGGTGATGACCTTCGCGTCGGCCAGCGCTTTTCGCAGGTGACCGATGCGCGTGGAAGCCTTGTCGAGGTTGGGCTTGCTGACCACGGTCAGCCACTGGTTCTCTTTGAGACCAGCGTCGGCCTTGACCAGCGATGCGTCGTCGGTGTCGATCTGGGCTTGGGCGGTCTGCGACTGGCTGATCACCTGGGCGAAGGCTGTGCGGTCGGCCTGGAGCTCGGCCACTGTGCCGCCCGACACGTTGGTCGCGCTGACCTTGGTGTCAAGCGAGTTGACCGTGTCGGTCAGGCTGTTCTGGTGGTCGACAACCGCGTTATATGAGGCCTGGGCGGTGTTGAGCTTGCTTTGGGCGAAGGCGTACCCGGCGACGCCGTAGCCGACGATCACAACCACGACGATTACGACCACCAGGACGACCGCGATGAGCGGACCCCTGCCCCGCCGCGGCGCGGCGGCCGGGGGTGGGCCGCCGGCAGGTGGCGGATAGTACGCGGCGGGCTCGTGACCCTCCGGCGGCGCGGGCGGCGCCTGGTCTGGCGGGGGCCCGTTAGGTCCTGCGTTCATGGTCGCGTGCACTCTAACGCTTTCCTGACGAAGGTGGATCAATCGTGCCTCGGCAGTCCCGCAGCCGCCCGGGTCAGTCGGCTTGAGCTTCAGCCACCGACCGTGGGAGGCGCCCGGCTGAGAAAGCCATAAGACCCGCCGGAAGCAACCACGGATATACCTCAATGCGGTACTTGCCTGCGCGGACAGCGGGATCCTCTTCTTTGAGTTTCCGCGCTCGCTCCGGATCGACATTAAGGATCGAAAACCCCCGGAGCCCACGATCAGCCGCTCCAAGCACTGGACCGGCGGCAAGCAATTGACCAGCCTGGTGCAATTGAGCCAGGTGCGACATGTGGGCGTCCTGAAGTTCGGCCTCCTCTTGCTCACTGAATGCCGGGGCGTCGGGGCGAAGAATCAACAAGGAAATCGTGTAGCGGTCAAATTCCATGACCCATATGGTCGAACAGAGGAGCCGGGGTGTGCATGAGCGAGCGTTTCCGCTCAGCCTGAGTTAGGGGCAAACAGTTTCCAATGACCCTCGGAGATGACTTCGACGGTGTCGTCGACGACCTTGATGGCGGTCTGATCGTCAATCGCGTACGCCGGCGCTGGTATTCCGGCCGCCCATTTCTCCAGGTTTGCCATGGAGTTATCCGGGAAATCCTCGTGATCCAGGTGCGGCGCCAACGAGAAGTCGACCAGTCCCAGCGCTTCCTCACTGCCGACTGGCGGATTACGGCCATCGTAGGTCTCTCCGAAGTCGGTGGTCACCACCATGCTCCCGGCGCTCACCCCCACGTAGACCGACTCACTCCGCAGCGAGGGCAAGAGACCTGCGAGCCCGGACTGTCGCATCCAGTAGCAGAGATAAAAGGCACTGCCGCCCCATGCCAGCAGAGCATCAGTCTCCTGAACCGCGGGGATCCAATGTTCTTTTTTGATGCTGGATAGCGCGGTGAGCTCCAGCACTCCCAACGACTTCCAACCCAATCCACACAAAGGGCTGGATGCTGATCCGGTGATGAACTGGTAGGACCCTGAAAGCCCACCAAGGTGGGGATAAATCCCGGTGGGAATGCAAAGGGCGCTCGACTCGGCGATCGGTTTGCCCAGCAGGTCGGCCAGCGCGTGGTGGATGCTCGTGTTGCTGATGCCGGCGGAAGTGAGAAGAAACTTCATGATGCCTCTCGTAGGTTAGGGCCCGGCCGAACTCTAGCGCGCGGCGCCTCTGACCTTCGCCATACGCCATCGCTTCGATTGTTGCCTTGAGCACGTGTGTTGACGCTTGCCGACCGTTCGCGTGAGGGACGGCGACCGAATCGTGTGGGCGGTGATGGACTTGAACCAACGACCTCCTCGGTGTAAGCGAGGCGCTCTAGCCAGCTGAGCTAACCGCCCGAAAGAGAAGCGCCGCCCAGTCTACCCACCGGGCAGCAGGGTCAACGCTGTGTTCAGCTGTGTGTCCTTGGCATACCCGAGCGACGGCTGCGCCACGTCGTATGCGTCGCCAGCGCTGGCCAGGGTCACCTTCAGGTCCGGCGTCAGGCCTTTGTGGTCGATCGTGACCCCGTTAGGCAGGTACCAGCGCTCGACGGTGAGATGGAGGTCCGACCCGTCGCCCAGCTCGAAATCCTCCTGCACCGAACCCTTGCCGAACGTGGTCGTGCCGACCAGCCTGGCCCGCTGGTGGACCTGCAGCGAGCCCGCGACGATCTCGGCGGCCGAGGCGCTGTTGGCGTCCACGAGGACCACCAGCGGCACGGTTGGCGCGCTGTGCTGCGAGCCCACCTGGTGGCGGTCCACGCCAGCCCGGCCGTGCGTCTCGAAAGTCTCCCCGCTGGTCACGAACTGGCTGATCACGTCGTCGGCCGCGGAGATGTAGCCACCCGGGTCGCTGCGCAGGTCGAGGATCATCCCGGCCGAACCGGGTAGACCGTCCTTGAGGGCCTTCGAGAACTCGGTCGAGGTCTGGGCCCCGAACTGGTAGATGCGCACGTACAACACGCGGTTGCCAATGGTCGCCGAGCGGACGGTCGGCACCTGGATCTGGGCTCTGGTGATGGCGAACGTCAGCGTCTGGACGCCGCGCAGGATGGTCAACGTGACGCTGGTGCCTTCCGGTCCCTGGATGAGCGCCGTCGCCTGGTCGGGCGTGATGCCCTTGACGTCCCGGTCCCCCACCTTCTGGATCTGGTCCCCGGCCTTCAACCCCGCCAGTGCCGCGGGCGACCCCGCCACCGTGCCCGTGATCAAGGGATAGGCCGAGCTGAAGCTCAGGTAGATGCCGATACCCGTGTACCGGCCCTGGTAGCTCTCCTGCAGCCGCTTGTACTGGTCGGGGTCGAAGTACAGCGAGTAGGGGTCACCGAGGCTGCTGACCAGGCCCTGCACCGAACCCTGCGACAGCTTCTTGGTGTCCACGTTGCTGTCGACGTAGTCGGCCTGGATCAGCCGCGCCGCATGCTGCACCTCCGTGAGGTCGATGCGGGATTCCGAGCGGTGCCCGACGTAGGGGACCCATTCCGGGTACGCCTGGTCGACCCAAACGCCGGCGAGAAAGCCGATGACCAGGACCAACGTGACAGCGCCGCCCCTCAGGGCGGCGCGAGCCTTCATGCCGGCGAAGTTAGCACCATCGGCGAGGGCTCCCGGCCGATGCCGCTCAGCAGCCGAGCCAGATGCACGGGTCTTTGTAGCCGCCGTTGACGCGGATCTCGAAGTGGAGATGCGGGCCTGTCGACCAGCCGGTCGAGCCCTCGAAGGCGACTGTCGTACCGCGCGGCACGATCATTCCCGTGCGCAGGCCGGGCGCGTAGCCGGACAGGTGACCGTAGTAGGTCGAGTAGCCGTGGCCATGCAGGATCACGAGCAGGTTTCCGTAGCCCACGCTGCCCGGGTACAGGTAAGCGACACCCGTGTCCGCGGCGACGATGTCTGTGCCGTATGGCCCGGCGATGTCGACTCCGGTGTGGATCTTGTGCGGCCAGGGACAGCTGGGGTCGTAGACCTCCAGATAGAACGACGAGCATCCAAAACCCTGGGTGATGCACGAGTAGCCGCAGGCCGGCACGGGCCACTGGAAGACGCCGTTTCCGCCGCCCGCCTTCTCCGCCGCGGCGGCGTACTGCTGCGACAGCTTGGCGACCTCGGCGTCGATCGCCGCCCGCTCCTGCTGGACCTGGTCGTACTGGGCTTTCAGCTGGACCTGCAGCTCCTGCTCGTATGCCAGGGCGGCAGCCTGGGTGGCGAGGTTTTTCTCGAGGTCGGCTTCCGTCTCCTTCTGCTGCTGGAGAAGGATCGATATCTGCGTCCGCTGCTGGTCGAGCTCGGCGTTCGCGATCCCGAGCTGGACGTGCTCCTGCTGGAGGTCGGCCAGGAGCCGGTGGTCCGACTGCGCGACCTGCTGCGCACCCACCAGGCGGTTGAGCAGCTGGTTGATGCTGTTGGACGTCAGCACCAGCTGCAGGTAGTCGACGCTCCCATGGGAGTCGATGTACCGCAGCCTCTGGTTGAGCAGCTGGTCGCGCACCGTGGCGTGCGCCTCGAGCTGGATCAGCGCCGCCTCGCCAAACCTGATCTTCCGGCTCAAATCGTCGATCGCCTTCTGGGTGGCGGCGATCAGCGCTCGCTGGGCCGAGATCTGCCTGTTCAGGTTGGCGATCATCGAGTCGATCGCGTTGATCTGGGCCATGGTGTTGCCGATCTGGTGCTGGATCGAGCTCAGCTGCCGCTGGTTGTTGACCTGCTGCCCGATGCCGTTGTTGTAGGCGACGCACGCCTGGTAGACGGCGGGTGGATCTCCGGGGTAGCAGTAGATCGCGGAGACGGTCTGCGCGCCCTGAGGGAACCACGCGAGGGACGCAAGAAGTGCCGCGAGCGCGAACCGCCTTCCGGACACGGTCAGATCCTCACGTAGCGCCGGACGCCGATGTAGCTGCCCATAGCGCCCAGAAGGGCGCCGGCGAGCATCAGGTCCCGGGCGAGGCTGGTCAGGAACGCCGGGTCGTAGCTCAAAGGAATGAACCCGATGTCGGACTTGAAGCGGGCCACCACCGGCTCGTAGCCGACCGCGAGGAGCGCCAGCGCGATCGAGGCGGCGATCAGGCCGGTCATGACGCCCTCGATCACGAACGGACCGCGCACGAACCATTCCGTCGCGCCGACCAGCTTCATGACCTCGATCTCCTTGCGCCGGTGGTAGACGGCCGTGCGGATCGTGTTCATCACGATCACGACCGAGACGATGAGCAGGATCACCAGGAGTCCGGCCCCCGCGAGCCCGAGCCACTCGGACAGCTGCAGCATCCGGTTGATGAAGTCGCCCTGGTAGTTGGTCGGGTCGGTCGGGTCGACCCCCGACCAGCCACGGGCCATGGCGTCGACGGCGGCGACGTCGTTGAGGTTCTTGACCTGGACGTCGAGCTTGGCGTCGAGCGGGTTGCCCTCGATCTGCTGGACGAGGACGTAGTTCTGAGGGTCAGCCCTGAACTGCGCCAGCGCCTCGTCCTTGGTCACGAAGCGCACGCTTGCCACGCGTGGGTCGGCCGCGATCTGCGCCTGGAAGTCGTTGATGCTCTGAAGCGGCGTGTCGTCCGAGACGTTGATCGAGATCTCGCTGACCTTGGCCCGAAAGCCGTCGAGGACCTGGGAGAACGCGTGGCCGATGAGCAGGTTGACGCCGGCCAGGATCAGGATGAGCGTGATCGAGATGACCGCGGCGAGGCTCACGGCGAGGTTTCGCCAGAAGCTCTGCCAGGCGCTGCTAAGCGCGAACTTCAGATTTCGCAAAATCATCGTGATACCTGCCTGATCTGTCGTCGCGGGCGACCTGTCCCGCGTCGATCGCGATGACGCGGCGGCGGAGAAGGTCCACGATCTCGCGGTTGTGCGTGGCCATCACGACGGTCGCGCCGCGGGCGTTGATGCGCAAGAAGAGCTGCATGATCTCCCACGCCGTCGCGGGATCGAGGTTGCCGGTGGGCTCGTCGGCGATGATGAACCGCGGCGCGTGGACGAGGGCCCGCGCGATCGCGACTCGCTGCTGCTCACCACCTGACAGGTTTGCCGGGTAGGTGCTCTCTTTGTTGTAGA
>VBHA01000090.1 GCA_005889495.1 Chloroflexota bacterium | reverse complement strand
TATGAGAAGGGCAGGGCCAACGCCATCCCCGGCCACAACATGCCGCTGGCGCAGCTTGGTGTGCTCATCCTGTGGTTCGGGTGGTTCGGCTTCAACCCGGGCTCGACGCTGAACGCGACGAACCTCCACTTCGCCGACGTGGTCGTGGTCACCAACCTCGCGGCGGCCGGTGGTGCCGTGGCCGCCCTGGTCACGGTTTACCTGATCACCAAGACGATGGACGTGGGCATGATCGGCAACGGCGCGATCGCCGCCCTGGTGGCCATCACGGCGCCCTCGGGCTACGTCGAGCCCTGGGCGGGCATCGTCATCGGCGCAGTCGCCGGCGTGATCGTCGTGTTGGGTGTGCTCGCCCTCGACAAGGTCCTCGATGACCCCGTCGGTGCGCTTCCCGCGCATGGGATGGCCGGCATCTGGGGCACCCTGAGCTGCGGCCTCTTCACGACTCCAGCGCTGGCGAAGTTCAACGGTGTCGGCCAGGGCGGGCTCTTCTACACCGGGAGCTTCCACCAGCTCGGCGCCCAGGCGATCGCGGTCGGGGCTGCATTTACGACCGTCTTCGTCTTGAGCTATGGCCTGTTCTGGATCATCAAGAAGACGGTGGGCCTGCGCGTGAGCGCGGGGGAAGAGATGGAAGGTCTCGACATCAGCGAGCACGGGATGTGGGGTTACCCAGAGTCGTTCATGCCCGTGCCGGGCGGCGTCTACAGGCAGGCCGACACGCCTACAGTGAACCGGCACCCGGAAACTGAACCGGTGCCGGCTTCGCAACAGGAGGTATCGCCCGCATGAGTCTGAACGGAAGCGGGTTGGCGATGAAGATGGTGGTCGCGATCATCCGCCACGAGCGGCTGCAGGAGGTCCAGGACGTGCTGGACGAGTGCGGCGTGTCGGGCGTGACCGTGACCGAGGTCAAGGGATGCGGCGCGCAGCGCGGTTACACCGAGAAGTACCGCGGGGCGGCCGTGCACATCTCGCTCCGGCCGCGACTGAAGGTCGAGGCGGTGATGAGGTCGGAGATCGTGGACACCGTGGTCGACAAGCTCGCGGTCGCCGGCCGGACCGGCAAGGGCGAGGTCGGCGACGGCAAGATCTTCGTCATCGGCGTCGAGGACGCAGTCCGGATCCGCACAGGCGAGCACGGTCCGGAGACGGTTCAACATGCAGAAAGAGCGATGTGGGGACATTGACGGTATGAGAGGAAACCCAAATGGTTTCCTCTCATCGACCGGGCGCTACGCGCCGGGTCTGCTCTCCTTCCGGTATACGGTTGGGACTTATCTGAATAGCCACTCGTAGCGACGTCTGGGTGGCAGAAGAGACATAGTCGCGCCGGGCCGCCAGGGCAGTGTCGACAGGAAAGTTCCTACATCTGTACGACGACGGGTCGCCGGGCCTGGATTAGCGTCCGAATTCGAGGCGTTGCGTGCCATCCAGGATCGCGGCCCCGCGCGCGCCGCCGCCCGGACCTGACTCCGAGTGGTTTCGCTAATCGCGCTTTGCCTTGAATGCGGGGGAATTCAATGATTAAAGCCAACAGGCTGCTGGCCTTTGTCTTGCCGACCTTGCTTGTGGCTGCGTCGGCCGTTCCAGCTACCGCCGATTCGACGAGCGTGTCGAATCCTCCATCGACTTACGTGAATGCAAACTTTGGACCGCCAAATCCACTATTCAACTTCTATCGGTCCAGGACGACCCTTGACTTTGACAGTGCGACTGCCGACGTTTTCGCAAGACGATCGGCATCCGCAGTCCGTCTCTCAGTCTCCGCGAACGCGGATCCGTATGAAAACAGTGCGGCCTACAGCGCCTACGACATCGGCCGGGTCAATGCTGGTCCTGGCAGCCTGACCAGTGTCACCGTCCAGCCAGAATCGCTTTTCCTGAGCGGAACAGCACACTGGGCGATGAACCTCTGGTTCGACGCCGACCAGAACGGAGAATATTTCGTCTGGCAGCAGAACAGCCCGGATCACCTTCTCACCCTGGGTGGCGATCAATACTCAATCGGACCTTGCAAGAGCAATCCGATACAACCGCCCTGCGAGCCTCAGGGTGATGGCACGATCACAATCGGCCCGAACACTCCTCTGTTCATCATCCCCGGCTGTCCGGGTAACACCACCACCCTGGCGATCATCAATGCGGGTGGATGCGCGAGCATCCCCGCCAACACGCCGGTTGCGATGTGGGTCGGGATTGACATTGCGAACGGGACGGTGGGCAGCGGGAGAGCGGAGATCGGAACGCGCGGCTGCCGGAGCTCACACGGCGAGGGCGACGCCGAGGGCTCGGATGGTCACCAACACCACGCCAAGTTCGGCGGAAGCGATTGCGACAACAGCAATTCAAGCGTCGAAGACGTCGACAACAATGGCCACGACTTCCAGTCGACGTCGGTCGAGTCCTCGACTTTTAGCGAGGATGCGACTGGCGAGACGGTCACGATGGTCGGCGCGGGACTCGACAACGGTATGCCCGTCACTTTCACGCTGGTCGTCACCGACGTGGGTGTGCTGGGGCCATCGATTTACACCCTGGCATTGAGCGATGGGAGAACCTTTGTGGGAACGTTCATCAACGGCGACATCGCATTGGAGTAACGGTCTGGTAGAGCTTAGGCACCCTTCCACGGCGCAAAAAAAGGGCGGTCGGGATTTCCCCGGCCGCCCACTGCCGTGCAGCTTTATTTCTTGGCGGTGGCCGCTTTCGCGCCCTTTTCGATCCAGGCCCGGATAGGAGCCGCTCCGCCCGGGTAGCCGACAAGGCGGTCGACCAGCTTTCCCTCCCGGAACAGGCCCAGGGTAGGAATCCCCATCACGCCATAGCGGATGGCGATCTCCTGGTTGGAGTCGACGTCGAGCTTGCCGACCTTCACCTTGCCGGCGAACTCTCCAGCCAGCTGCTCCACGACCGGGGTCATCATCCGGCACGGGGGACACCAGTCGGCGTAGAAATCCACCACCACGGGCTGGTCGGCGTCTAGCACGTCAGCCTCGAACGTCGGGCCGTCGAAGTGCTGAAGGTTGTCGCTCACGCCCAATACAAGGCCCGCGACCGGCACCGTATTCCGCCTTACCGGGGACAATAATCGAGCCATGTCGGTGCTCGAGGCCCAGCCGCCGGCGCCTGCCTGGGAGCAGGCGGTGCGGCAGTTCGGCGCCCGGTTTTTCGAGGCGCTCCCCGGAGGTGTGACCTGGGTTCTTCTCACCGCCCCGGCCTGGATACCGATCGTCTTCAAGCTCCCGGGCGCGATCTTCGTCGCGGTCATGGTCTTGATCTTCGACGCCTATTGGGTGGTTCGGGCGGTCACGGTCGTGACCGGCGTCTACAGCACCCTGCTCCGGATGCGGCGCGACACCAGGAAGGATTGGCTGACCCTGTGCCGCGCGGACCAGGCCGCCGGCAATGTCGACCCGCTCCAGTACATCCATCTCGCCGTGATCCCGACCTACACCGAGCCTTACCACGTCCTCGAGCGGACGGTCCAGGCGCTGGTGGACTCCAACTACCCGGACGAGCTGAAGATGATCGGCATCATCACCCGCGAGACCGACAAGCCCGGGTGGGAGAACGTGGCCAGGTTGAAGGAGAAGTTCGGGAGCCGGCTGCGCGGCTTCTACCACATCAAGGACCCGCTCGAGCCGGGCATCGTGGTCGGCAAGTCTGCGGCGATGAACTGGGGCGGGCGGTGGATGGTGCGAGTGCTGACCGAAGAGGGTTACGACCTGTCGAAGATCCTGATCACCGACCTCGACTCCGACTATCGGGTGCACCCGCAGTACTTCGCCTGGATCAGCTGGCATCACGCGCGCACGGAGCTTCGCGACTACGTCATCTGGCAGCCGGTGCCGCTCTTCCACAACAACATCTGGGAGGTGCCGATGGCGGTGCGCATCATGTCCGCGAGCACCTCGCAGTGGCAGATGTTCTTGCACTCGCAGCCGCACCGCCTCGTCGCCTTCAGCAGCTACACGTGCAGCCTCGACTTCGTGCACAAGGCCGGTTACTGGGACAAGGATGTGATCCCCGAGGATTCGCGCTTCTACTGGAAGGCGTTCTTCACCTTCGGCAAGCGCTTCTCAGTGAAGTCGGTGTGGCTTCCGATCTATGGCGACTCGCCCAACTCGCGCGACTACGCGTCGACGCACATGAGCCAGTACAACCAGATCAAGCGCTGGGCGTGGGGCATCACCGACGTGCCCTATGTCCTGGCCCGGCTGTTCAAGCACCCCGAGATTCCGCTGGGGCTTCGCATCCGGCGCTTCATGAACCTGTTCCTCAACCACCTCAACTGGATCTTCCTGCCCGTGCTGTTGATGTTCGGGGCGTCGGTGCCCATCTGGGTGAGCGTCGACTTCTCGCTGACGGACCTCGGCCAGACGCTTTGGGGCATCTCTGGTGTGCTGCTCGGCGTCACCCTGTCGACTGTCATCTTCTTTCTCTACTTCGAGATCCGGCTGTTGCCGCCCAAGCCCGCGTCGTGGCCGCTGTGGAAGAGGTTCGCGGTCTACCCGCAGTACTTCGTCTACCCGATCGTCGGCCTCGTCCTGAGCGTGCTGCCTGCCTTTGAAGCTCATACCCGGTTACTGTTTGGACGCTATCTCGAGTACCGCGTCACGGAAAAGGTCTAGGCGGTGAGCGACCCCGCCGTCGCTACGTTGGGCACGCTCTTCCATGAGCTGCACGAGAAGCTTCGCGAGCAGGTCCGGGGGCTGGATCCAGGCACGCTGAACTGGCGGCCGCTGCCGAAAGCGAACTCGATCGCGGTCCTCGTGACCCACAGCGTCGGCTCCGAGCTCGAGATGATCCGCTCGGTGCGATCGATCGCGACCACGCGGGACCGGGAGTCGGAGTTCAAGGCCGAGTCAGACGCCAGCCGGCTCCTGGAGATGATCGACGCCGCGGACCGCGAGATGGACGAGAGCATCGCCGCGCTGACCCCAGCCGACCTGACCGAGCTCCGGCCGCGAGGCGATCGCCCGCCGCGGCCCGGGATCGAATGGCTGATCTCCAACTACGGGCACGCGCGTGAGCACCTCGCCCAGATCGAGCTGACCAAACAGCTCTACGACTCGCGGACCTGAGCCGTGTCCTCCCCATTCATGGGGAGGTGGCCTGAAAGGCCGGAGGGGCAGCGCCGGAGGGGCTGGGCCTAGGCCCCGCAGACGGGGCCGGTGAAGTAGGGCAGGCAGAAGTTGGGGCCCGCCAGCGCCCAGAACGTCAGGAAGGCGATGAAGGCCAGCCCGGCCACGAACACGGTCCCGGTGATGATGTTCCGGCCCGGCACCGGCCATCGCTTCCAGCCCATCCGCCGAGCCATCCTCGGCCCCGCGATGCCGTCGATGAACGGAAACAGCAACAGGGCACCCACCACGATCGGCGGGATGACCAGGGACATGATCAGCTCCGGGCCGAGCTTCAGGAACTGGAACAGGAAGAGGAAGTACCAGTCAGGACGCGGGATCGTGACCGCGCGCGGGTCGGCCGAGGCCTCGAGCTGAAGGTTCTTCTGCACGAACGCGGAGAGCAGGCCGACCGCGATCAGCATCACCA
>VBHA01000089.1 GCA_005889495.1 Chloroflexota bacterium | reverse complement strand
TTCTACACCGCCTACCCCGTTTTCCCCTCGGGCACCGACGATCCGGACGTCGTCGGCTACATGAGCAAAGCAGTCGATCGGGCGGATCTGTACGCCCTTTTGCCGGTCGCCATCCGGCGCTCACGCGAGCGCCGAGATGCAGATTCTTAGTGGCTTACCAGTCGAGACTCGAGAAGGCGTCGACCCACTGCGCGCCAGCGGCGAGCGCGAGTGCACCAAGCACGAGCAACGCGACGACCACACCCTGGATCTTGAATCGCCAAGTCATCCCCAATTTACCCCTTTGTTTTTCCAACTACGTCAGGTCCGGCACAAAGTATGACGAAATCCGGACGTATTTGATCATTCAAGTTTAATCAATTCTCGTTAATAATGATATAGGACAGGTCTTGGAAAACCGAAGCATTCGACATGGATCGGGCAACGGCGCAAGGCGCGAGGTCCGGCTGCCGCCGCTGCCGCCGGGGCTCGAGGTCTACCGTCCGGTCGATGTTCTCGGCTCCTCCGTCCTCGTGGTGGAGGACGAGGCCGCGATGCTGCAGCAGCTCCGGATCGACCTCCACGATCTCGGTTACCGACCTTCGGTAGCCGCGAATGTGCCGGAAGCGCGCAACGTCCTCGAGCATGAGCGGGTCGCGGCTGTGCTCCTCGATCTCGTGCTGGACGAGCACGAGGACTCGGGGTTCGAGCTGTTGACCTGGATCCGTCAACACCATCCCGGGCTGCCCGTGATCGTCCTCTCGGCGGCGCAGGTCAACTCGGCCGCCATCCGCCGCGCCTACGAGCTGGGCGCCAGCTCGTACTTCGTCAAGGGCAACGTGCCGATGGCGCACATCTACTCCGACCTCGCGGCGCGGCTGGTCGAGCGCGGCACCGGCCGGCCGGGGAGCTATCGCTTCGGCAGGCTCGAGTTCGACCCCACCCGGCGGACCGTCAAGCTCGGCGAGGGTGAGGGTCGCCTCACCCAGCAGCAGACGGCGCTGATCCTTTTTCTCGCCCAGGGCTCGAAGCCGGCCACCGCGCGCGACCTCATCGAGGCCGGCTTGTTTCGCAACAACGCCGCGCATTCGACGGTGCACTCCGCGCTCCTGACGCTCCGGCGCAGGCTCGACGAGCTCGAGCCCGGACTTGGCGCGACCTTCGTCCACGCTTCGGCGCGCGGCTACAGTCTCGTCGCAGTGCATGAGTGACGAACACGCGACCACCCCGCTGCCGAGCAAGTCCGTGCTCGACGACGTCGTCGACCTGCGGCGGTACTTCCACAAGCACCCCGAGGTCAGCTTCGACGAGCATGAGACGTCGCGCTACCTGACGGACAGGCTGCACGAGCTAGGCCTCGACCTCGAGACCTGCCCGACCGAGACGGGGGCCGTCGCGCTGCTCGACACAGGCAGGCCCGGCAAGACGGTGATGCTGCGCGCTGACATCGACGCCCTGCCCATCCAGGAAGAGTCCGGCGTCGACTTCCAATCGCGCATCGACGGCCGCATGCACGCGTGCGGCCACGACGCTCACATGGCGATCATGATCGGCGTCGCCCGCACCTTGATCGACAGGATCTGGGACGTCAACGGCAAGTACGTCTTCGTCTTCCAGCCGGCCGAGGAGATCGTAGAGGGCGCGAAGGCGATGATCGCCAGAGGGCTGCTCGAAGACCACCGCCCCGACGTCGTCATCGGGCTGCACGTGGTCAGCTTCATGGAGTCGGGGACCGTCATCACGCGGCCGGGCCTGATGTGGGCGGGCTCCGACGCATTCGACGTCAGGTTCTCCGGACCCGGCGGCCACGGCGGGATGATGGGTCGCCGCGGCAACGTGCTGGCCGCGCAGGCGTTCTTCGTCGAGCGGCTGCACAGCGTCGTCGAGGGTCTCGAGCACGAGGGCGTCCAGTGCCACACCACGGTCGGCAACATCGCGAGCGACGGGGCTTGGAACATAGTGCCGCGCGGCGTGCTCGTCCAGGGCAGCCTGCGCACGTTCAACGATTCGCTGCGCGAGCAGGCCCTCGACCGCCTCCACGACCTGCTGCACGAGACCGAGAGCGAGTTCGAGGTAAAGAGCAACGTCGACCTGGTGCACGGCACGGTGCCGTTGATGAACGAGCCCAACGTCACGCGCAAGGTCCTCGAGGTCGGCGAAGAGCTGATCGGCGACCGGGCAAGCGTGCTCGGCCGGCCGCTGACGGTGAGCGACGACTTCGCGGAGTTCCTCACCAGGATCCCCGGCTGCTACTTCATGCTCGGCGCCCGGCCGCCCGGTGACACGCCGCCCGCGCATCACTCGCCGGGGTTTCGGATCGACGAGGCGGCGCTGCCGGTCGGGGTGAAGGTTCTCGCGGGGGCGGCCTCACGACTCGCCGCCGAGTAGCGGTTGCTTTTCCTGCTCGCCATCGGCCTCGGTCTGGTCTTCGGCCTGCTCACCGGCGGCCGGCTGACCAACCTGCTCGCAATCAAGTTTCGATGGCCGTGGCTCGTGCTGGCGGCCGTGGTCGTGCGCGACGCCGCGCTGCTGACGCCGCTGAACGGCGTGGCCGGCGTGCAGTACGCGTACCTCGTGGGCCTGGTCGCGATCGTGGCGTGGACCGTCTGGCACTGGCGTCGCCTGCGCGGCATCTGGATCGTCACGTTGGGCGCGACCCTGAACCTGGTGGTGATCGCCGCCAATGGCGCCCGCATGCCGGTCGCGCCGGAGTTCGCGGGCTCGCTGGTCAGCCGCGGGTCGGTGGGCCAGTACACGCTCATGGGGCCCGGCACCAACCTGAACCTCCTGGGCGACTGGATCCGGCTCTACCCAGCCCCGGGGGCATACAGCATCGGCGACGTGCTGATCGCGCTCGGCCTCGCTATCGTGTTGTTTCTCGCCGTCCGAAACCCAAGCCCGTATAAGGAGCTGACCCCGCCGTGATCATCTTCTGGATCTTCACGCTTTTCGTCGGCGCTTCCGCATTCTCATTCGGCTACATCGCGCTCCAGCTCGGCCTCGGCCTTTCGCTGCTCTACGCCGTGATCGCGATGCTGCTGGCCCGCGGCATCCTCAGCATCGTCCGGCGCGCATTGATCGTGCGAGAACGACTCGCCGCGGAGACCGACGTGCTGCAGCGCACGGTGGAGACGAACCGCGCCGTCTTCTGGAAGAGGGCGATGTTCATCGCCCTGATCCCGATCGCCTACTTCGGCGTCTCCCTTGTCTTCTTCGGACTCCAGCCCGAGGACGCGCTCGCCGCGCTTCCCGACTTCCTCACGGCCGCCCTCACTCAGCTGGTTTACCTCTTCTTCTTGCTGGGCGCGAACTTCATGTTGTTCTTCGGTCCCTTCTATCTCTACACACGGATAGGCAAGACGATGATCAACCCCGACGACGCGAACTTCGGGGTGAACATGGACGACGTCCGCGGCCAGAAGTCCGCGGTCGGCGAGATGGACCGCATCCTCAGGCTGATCGAGCACGGCCGGCTCTTCACGAAGGCCGGAGGCAAGCGCGAGCGGGGGGTGCTGATGGTCGGTCCCCCAGGCACCGGGAAGACGATGCTCGCGAAGGCGATCGCGTCATCGCTTCACGTTCCGATCTACATCGCCAACGGCGGTTCGTTCGCCGGCATGTTCCTGGGCATCGACGCCCTCAGCGTTTTTCTCATGGTGCGCGCGGCCCGCAAGCGCGCCAAGGTCTGGGGCGGCTGCATCGTCTTCATCGACGAGATCGACGCACTGGGCCAGCGGCGTTCGGGAATGCAAGGCGGCGGCGCGATGGGCGGCATGGGCGGCATGTTCGGCGGCGGCATGCTCGGCTTGAACATGCTGCTGGTCTTGATGGACGGCATCGACAACCCGAGCTGGATCGCGCGCCAGCTCCGTGGGCTGTTGAACCTGACCCTCGACGGCCTGTTCCTCCCACGGACGATCGGCGCCAACGGGACGAAGATCCACCTCCGCATCCCGGCGCTCAAAGCACCGAACTACAACATCCTGTTCATCGGCGCGACCAACCGGCCGAACGTGCTCGACGAAGCGTTGACGCGACCCGGCCGGTTCGGGCGCCAGATCACTTTTCTCATGCCCAACCGGGAAGCCCGCAAGGACATCGCGGCGCTGTACTTCGACAGGAAGCAGCACGACGCGGCGCTCGATCTTCCCGCCCGCCGAGACGAGTTCGCCAGGATCACCGAGGGCAAGTCTCCGGCGGACATCGAACAGGTCCTTTCCCTGGCGCTGCTGTACGCAGAGGGACAAGGTGGCGATCGCGCGCCACGAGCTCGGCCACACCATCGCCTCGCACTTCTTCCAGAAGGACCACGGACACGTTCGCCTGTCCGTCCGCCGGCGCGCCGACCCTCACCTGGGCGAGATCGGGGGCTACCACCTCGCGATCCCGACCGAGGAGCAGTACCAGCGCTTCCGGTCGCAGTACGCCGGCCGGATTCGAAGCGCGCTGGGCGCGCTGGCCTGCGAGCGCGTCTTCTACGGTGAGAACACCTCGGGGGTCTCGGAGGACCTACGGATGGCCACCGAGACCGCATGCGTGATGGCCGGGATCGTCGGCATGGGCGCGGACAACCTCGAACCCAAAGCGTCCGCCAAGGCCGCCAACGTCGGCCAGTACCTCATCTCGATCAGCGACATCGCGAGGGGCATGCATGAGCAGGGCACCTGGGAAGGTGCGGTGCTCAGCAACCCACACGGCCGTCGTGTCGTGGCCCAGATCCTCGGCGCGGCGTACATCGACGACTGGCGCCTGATGTACGTGAACAAGGAGGCCATCGACATGGCCGTGGAAGCCCTGATGAGCCAGGGCGGCGAGCTGGTGGGCGACGAGATCGCGGGCCTCCTCGACTCGGTGGGCCTGCGGGAGCCGACCGCGGCGGACCCCTACCCGGATGACATGCCGTCGGTGCCGGATGAGCGCGCCGGCCTGACCGCGCTCGAGGGGACCGCCTGATCCGATTCGGGGCTTCGTTGCTGGCCGCAGCCATCGTGGCGGCGCTGCCGCTCGCGGCGCGCGCCTCAGATCCAGGCGCGGGTCCCAACGCGCACCACGAGGCGTCCCGCATCATCG
Organism: Chloroflexota bacterium; assembly: GCA_005889495.1. Taxonomy (GTDB): domain Bacteria; phylum Chloroflexota; class Dormibacteria; order Dormibacterales; family Dormibacteraceae; genus 40CM-4-65-16. Next base: position 12,060 of record VBHA01000089.1, on the reverse strand, counting down.
CCGCGGAGCTGGCGATGCAGGACGCGACCGACCGCCTCAAGGCGCTGGCCGGCGAGCACCCGTCGGGCCTCGCCGAAACCATGCGCCACGAGCTGGCGGTGGCGGGCGCGATGTACAGCTACCGGCAGGCGGTTCGGCAGGAGGAGCTCCGCATCTACGAGCTCGCCGGCTACGCCAGCGTCGAGACCTCGGTGGTTCCGCTGCTGCCGTCAGCGGTGCAGAGCCCGCTGCACGATTCCATCGCCGCCCTGCACTCGCTGTACATCCTGGCCGGCATCGACCAGTACTACCTGGTCAACGTCCACTTCAACCACCCTTACATGGACGCCGCCCCTCTGGCTTCGCTGCGCTCGTACTACATCGAAGCGCAGAACCGCTACGGCGTCGACGCGAGCTATCTCGCGTCGATCAACTTCATCGAGAGCAACTTCGGCCGCGTCAACGGCCCGTCGTCGGCCGGCGCGCAGGGACCGATGCAGTTCCTCCCGTCCACGTGGACGAACTACGGCAACGGCGGCAACATCAACGACCCGCACGCGGCCATCCTCGCGGCGGCGCGGTACCTCGTCCACTACGGCGCGCCGTACGACATGCGCACCGCGATCTGGCACTACAACCTCGACTACAACTACGTGGATTCGGTCGAGCTCTTCGCGCGCGCCTATCGCGCGGACCCCGCCTGGCTCGACCGCATGTACTACTGGAACACGTTCGGGTAGACCGCTGGCCAGGCTGATCTACTCCGCCATCATGTCGCTCGACGGCTTCATCGCCGACGAACATGGCAACTTCGACTGGGCGGCGCCCGACGAAGAGGTGCACCGGTTCGTCAACGAGCTGGAGCGGCCGGTCGGGACCTATCTCTACGGCCGGCGCATGTACGAGACGATGGTCTACTGGGAGACCGAAGGCGATGACTCCGATGTCACGCGCGACTTTGCGACCATCTGGCGGTCCACCGACAAGGTTGTCTATTCGCGGACGCTGCAACGCGCTGCGAGCGCTCGCACCCGGGTCGAGCGCGAATTCGACCCCGAGTCGGTCCGCCGGCTGAAGGAGACGGCCTCCAGGGACATCACGGTCGGTGGCCCCGAGCTCGCCGGGCAGGCGCTCCGGGCCGGCCTGGTCGACGAGCTCCAGCTGTTCGTGGTCCCGGCCATCGTCGGCGCCGGCAACCGCGCGCTTCCGGCGGGCCTGCGGGCAAAGCTGACGCTGCGAGACGAGCGTCGCTTCGGCAACGGGACGGTGTTCCTGCGCTACGACATCGATCGTTAGAGTAAGTACTCATGGAGTACCGGATCGAACAGTTGGCGCGCACCGCCGGCGTGGCCGTGGACACGATCCGCTTCTACCAGGGCAAGGGCCTTCTCGACGCCCCTCGCCGTGAGGGCCGCGTGACCTGGTACGGCGACACCCACGTCGAGCGCCTGCGCCGGATCCGGGAGCTCCAGCAGCAGGGCTTCACCCTGACGGTGATCCAGCGTTTCCTGACCGGCGAGCTCGAGCCGTCCGACGAAGCGCTGGTCGCGGCGGTCACGCACCCGGCCGCGCCCCAGACGCTGACCCTGGCCGAGCTTGCGGAGCGCAGCGGCGTGGCCGAGCCTCTGCTGCTCAGCCTCCAGCAGGCGGGGCTGCTCGTGCCCATCGACGGCGGCGACGAGCCCCTCTATCCCGCCGACGACCTGGAGGCGATCGCCGCGGGCATGAAGCTGATCGCCGCCGGGGTGCCGATCGGCTCGTTGATGGAGCTCGGCAAGGACTACGCGTCCGCGGTCGACCGGACCGCGCGCCAGGCGGTCGACCTGTTCGACCGTTACGTGCGGGAGCGAATCCAGGCCGAAGGCGGGGAGACCGAGGCAGCCGAGCGCCGGCTGCTGCAGACCTTCAACGACCTGCTCGAGGCAAGCGGCATCCTGGTCCGCCACCACTTCCAGCGGACGCTGCTCCGCGCGGCGCGTGAGCATATCGAGAAGCAGGATTGATCGCCGCCACACCTGTCCGGACCTGGGAGCTCGACCGCACGCCCGACCTGGTCGACCTCGTCAGCGCCGCCCGCGACGCGGGACACGAGGTGATGCTCATCGAGCGGCCGATGCCCGACGCCGTGAGCGTGGCCGCCATCGGCAAGGCCCTCGATGTCGTCGCAGCACCGGCCGGCGTGGCCGTCGAAGACGCGGCCGGCAGGTCCCTGGACTTCGAGCCGGGCGACGACCGCATCCTCGCGGCGGCGCGCCTGTGGAAGCGGCTCGCCTCGCCCGACACGGTCGCGGTTGGAGGCTTCGCGTACCGGCCTGACCGTGAACCGTCCGGGGCCTGGTCCGGTTTTCCAGCGCTCCTTTTCCGCGTCCCCGAGCTCGCCGTCATGAGGCGACGCGGCAGGACTTTTGCGTTCGCCGCCGGCGAAGGCGCGGCGCTGCTGGATCTCTCCGATGCGCCGGTCCGTGCACCCTCCGCTCATCGCCTCGACGTCAAGCCGGTCCGCAACCCGATGGCCTGGACCGCGGCCGTTCAGACGGCGGCGGCGCGTCTCCGCGCCGGTGAGGCCGACAAGGTCGTGCTCGCGCGCGAGGTGATCGCCCGCGGTGACGGCGTCGTGTCCGCGGGCATGGTCGTGCGTGGCCTGCGCGCCGCCTACCCGTCCTGCTTCACCTACCTGATCTCGGGTGCGGACGGCACCGCGTTCGCGGGCGCTTCGCCCGAGCTGCTCATCCGCAGGACCGGCGCGCACGCGTCCTCGCAACCCATGGCCGGCTCAGTCGCGCGCGGAGGTACCGACGCCGAGGATGAGCGCTTCGCGGCCGAGCTGAGCTCGAGCAACAAGGACGCGGTCGAGCACCGCCTGGCATCGAGGTTCGTGGTCGAGGCGCTGCGGCCGTTCTCCGAATCGGTAAACGCCCGCGAGCCCGAGGTGGTGCGCTTCACCAACATCCAGCACCTGGCGACGAACGTCACCGCCGAGCTCCGCGATCCGGCCGCTGACCTGCTCACGCTCGCCGCCGCCCTTCACCCCACCCCCGCGGTCGGAGGTTGGCCGCGTGCCGCCGCCGACTCGCTCATCGACGAGCTCGAGGGCATGGAGCGCGGATGGTACGCGGGAGCGGTCGGATGGATGGACGGTCGCGGCGACGGCGAGCTGGCGGTCGCGCTGCGCTGTGGTCTCCTGTGGGAGGACGGCGCGCGCCTCTACGCCGGAGTCGGCGTGATGCCAGACTCCGACCCGGCGCGCGAGCTCGACGAGACGGAGCTGAAGTTCAAAGCGCTGCTCACGGCCCTGGTCTGATGGAAGCGACGATCAACGGCGCGCGGATCCACTACGAACGCGAAGGCTCGGGGATTCCGGTGCTCTTGCTTCATGCCGGCGTCGCAGACCGCCGGATGTGGGAGCCCCAGGTCGAGCCCTTCGCGCGGCACTTCGACGTGATCCGGCCGGACATGCGCGGGTTTGGCAAATCGGAGCTGCCACCCGCGAGATGGTCGCCCGCTGCCGACGTGCTGGGTTTGATAGACGAGCTTCGCCTGAAGCCGGCGCACGTCGTCGGCTGCTCGATGGGCGGCAGCGCGGCGATCGACTTCGTGCTGCAGAACCCGGAGCGCGTCTCCAAGCTCGTCCTCGTGGGACCCGGACTGGGCGGAGCCGACTTCGGCCAGAAATACCCTGAGCTGCACGCCGAGGCCGAGGAGGCTTACAAGGCCGGCGACAACGAAGCGGCGAACCAGGCGGAGATGCGCATGTGGCTGGACGGGCCGCGGCGGTCGCCAGGTTACGTCCGGCAACCCCTGCGGGACCTGTTTCTGGACATGAACGGCGGCGGCTTCGACAAGGATTGGGACAGCGCGCCGCTCGACCGGCTCGACCCACCCGCGATCGATCGCCTCCACGAGATCAGCGCGCCGACGCTGGTCGTGCTGGGTGACGAGGACATGCCCGAGATCATCGACACGGTCGAGCTGCTGATGGAGAAGATCCCGCACGCGCGCAAAGCGGTCATCCACGACGCCGCGCATCTGCCGAACCTCGAGCACCCCGAAGAGTTCAACCGCATCGTCCTCGAGTTCCTCCTCAGCGCGTAGCCGCATTAACTGGGATAGTCGCGACTATCCGGGGATCTCGCGAGCGGAATTGCCTGTTAGTCGCGACTATCCGGGGATCTCGCGAGCGGAATTGCCTGTTAGTCGCGACTATCCGAGGTTTGAGAAGCTAGCCCTTCAGCGCCGAGGCCGCCGCCTCCCAGCACAGCCGGTGCCCGCTCACGCTGTCCTCGCGCTTCATCTTCACGACCACCATCGTCGGCGTGGGCGCCGCGATGGCGTCGGCGATCGCCGGTTCCAGCCCGGAGCGGTCGCTGACGGGGCTGTAGACGAGCCCGTAGAGGCGTGCCACCTGGGACAGGTCGAGGCCGAGCGGGGTGGCGAAGATCTCCTCGAAGACGTCCTGGTGCTCGGCCTGGGGCAGGAAGTTGAAGACGCCGCCCCCGTTGTTGTCGCACACGACGAGCGTCGCCCTGATGCCGTGACGCTGCAGCGCCCAGAGGCCGTTCATGTCGTGGTACAGCGACAGGTCGCCGAGGAGCAGGACGGTCGGCAAAGGATCGCGGCCGGTCGCAACGCCGAGCCCGCTCGAGACCAGCCCGTCGATCCCGCTCGCGCCGCGGTTGCCGTAGAAACGCTGCTGAGGCCTGGTGAGCGGCCAGAAGCTGTCCGCCGCGCGGATCGGCATGCTCGAACCGATGAACACGTTTCCGGCTTCGGGCAGCCGGCCCGCCATCGCCTTGACGACGTGGCCTTCGTGGAGCGGCGTCGTGACCAGCGTGGCGGCGATCGCGGCCGACGCTCGCTTGCCCGCGCTCACCCACTGCTCGCGCCAGGCCGACCGGTCGACTGTCGGCAGCGCCTCGAGAAGCGGCTGCCCGTCGCAGGCGAGGACGTTGGTCGCCGCGTGGTCCTGGTCGCGCCACGATCGGTCAGGGTCGATCAGAAACGTGGGCGCCGCGGCTGCCGCCAGCCAGCGGTTCAAGACCCGTGACGTCGGCGTTGCGCCAAGCCGCAGCACCAGGTCGGGCCCGTGCTGGAGCGACCATCCGGCGCGCAGCAGCGCCTCGTACGACTCCACCGCGGCGCCCGTCTCGCTGCGGCGCAGCTGCGAGGTCGGCTCGGCGAGGACGGGCAGCCCGAGCCGGTGGAGCGCGGGCGCCAGGCGCTCGCCGTCTCGCATCTCCCCCACGACGACCAGCGGCCGCTGCGCGCGCTGCATCGCCGACGCAAGCGACGCGACCTGGGCCTGGCTCGGGAGCAGGCGGCCGCCGGTGACAGCCTGTCCAGGCGCGGCCTCGGCGGCGGGGATCTGCCCGGGCGGCGGCACGAGGGGTTCGCGGAACGGAAGGTTGAGGTGAACAGGCCCGCTCGCGGCCTCAGCCACCGCGCGCGCGGCGAGCCGGCGCCACAGGCGGGCCGCGTTGGGGACTTCGACGGGCACCCCCGGGTCGAAGAACCACCTGGCGGCCGTGCCGTAGAGATGCTGCTGGTCGACGGCCTGGTTGGCGCCCGCGTCCTGCAGCTCCGGCGGCCGGTCGGCGGTCAGGACGATGAGCGGCGTCCGGGAGTAGGCGGCCTCGACGACCGCGGCGTGAAACTCGGCCGCGGCCGTCCCCGACGTCGAAAGCACCACGGCCGGCTTGCCCGTGGCCTTGCCCAGGCCGACGGCAAAGAAAGAGCCGCATCGTTCGTCGATCTGGACGAGGACCTTGATGCGCGGATGACGCTGCAGCGCCATGGCCACCGGCGCGGACCGCGAGCCGGGCGACACGCAAGCAAATTCCACGCCCTGGGCCGCCAGCTCGTCGACGAAGGTGGCGGCGAAAGACTGGGCTACATCCATAGGATCGAGTCGTGATTCTGGAGGATGGAAGTGGATCGCGCCCGACCTCAGGGGCCACGGCGAGACCCAGGTCCGCAATGGCGCCCCCTGCTCGATGGACGCCTGCACGCGGGACCTCGTCGCGCTGTGGGACGAGCTCGGGGTGGAGCGAACGCACCTGGTGGGCTACTCGATGGGCGGGCGCCTGGCGCTTCACATCGCCACCAGGCGGCCCGAACGGCTCCTCTCCGTCCTGACCATCGGCGCCCACGCCGGCCTCGATGAGGACGCGCGCGAGGGGCGGCGAAGAGGCGACGAGGCGCTGGCGGAGCGGATCGAGAAACAGGGCATGGAATCGTTCGTCGACTACTGGGGTTCGCTGCCGCTGTTCGCCGGCCTCGAACGGCGAGGACCGTCGTACGTCGCCCAGGTGCGCGCCGACCGGCTCCAGAACCATGCCGCCGGGCTCGCCTGCTCCCTCCGCGGGATGGGCGCCGGCGCCATGGAGCCGCTGTGGGACGAGCTCCCGAACGTCACCGTGCCCTGCACCTTCGTCGCGGGACAGCTCGACCATGGATACGTCGCGTCGGCGCGAAGGCTGGCGTCGACGGTGCCAAACGGACGGTTCGAGATCGTTCTCCGCGCCGGGCACGCTGTCCATCAGGAGAGGCCCGACGCCTTCGCGCGTGTGCTGGCCGCTCACCTCGCGATGGCGAGAGCGGTCGGCGCCTCGACATCGAGCTCGACCCTGGACTGAAGGCCCGCGGCGTAGCGGGCGGCGCCCAGGCGCTCCTGGTCCAGCATCCCGCCACGGTCGATCGGCTCGAGGACGAACTCGCGATGCCCGGCGCGCACGAGGCGATCGACCTGGCGCGCGACGTCTGCCGGTCGCCTGGCGGTGACCCTCACAGCAGGATGCCCAGCGTCGAAGACGACGATCGGGACCGCGAAAGCACCGCAGACCAGCAGCAGGAGGAGGATGCGTGTCGGCCCGCGGCCTATGCGCGTGGCCACGGTGCGCTTGCCCGCAACCGCGTCGGTGTCGATGTCGCGCAGGTTGTTGAGGACCAGGATTGCGGTGGCGAGGAATCCGACGCCGCAGCCCATGAGGATGCCCAGCGGAGTGATGCGCCCGATTTCCACATATACGGTTCCGGTTGTTGCCACCAGGCCGAAGAACACGAACACGAACAGCTCACCGAGGCCGAAGTAGCCATACGGCCGCGGGCCGCCCGTGTACAGCCAACCGGCAAGAAGGCAGGCCGCGCCGACGATGAGCAACCGCCAGTCGACAGCGATGCTCAGCGCGAGGCCGGCCACAGCCGCGACCGCGAAGGCGGCGATCGCCACCAGGCGCACACGCTCGGGAGCCACCACTCCGGACGCCGCCGCGCGCACCGGCCCGACACGCGCCACGTCGGCGCCTCGGACGTGGTCGGAGTAGTCGTTGGCGAAGTTCACTCCGAGCTGCATGCCGAGCCCGACCACCAGCGCGGCCAATCCCGCCGCCCAGCGCGGGCTGCCTTCGTGGAGCGCGACTGCCGTCCCGACCAGCACAGGCGCAACGGACGCCGCGAGGGTGGCAGGCCTCACGGCCGACCACCACACGCGCGCGGCGCTCGGCATCCTGGTGGCCTGCGCCACTCAGGGCCGCTTCGGAAACTTCGAGAAGTTCGGCTTGCGTTTCTGCACGTACGCGTCGCGGCCTTCCTGCGCTTCCTCGCTCAAGTAGTAGAGGAGCGTCGCGTCGCCGGCGAGCTGCTGGATGCCGGCGAGCCCATCGTCCGCGGCGTTGAGGCCCGCCTTCAGCATGCGCAGGGCGAGCGGGCTCAGCTCCAGCATCCGCCGGCACCACGCGACCGTCTCGCGCTCCAGGTCCGCGAGGGGCACCACTTTGTTGACGAGCCCCATCGCGAGCGCCTGCTCGGCGTCGTACTGCTCGCAGAGAAACCAGATCTCTCGCGCCTTCTTCTGGCCGACGATGCGCGCGAGGAGGCCGGCGCCGTAGCCGCCGTCGAAGCTGCCGACCCGCGGGCCCGTCTGGCCGAAGCGGGCGTTGTCGGCCGCGATGGTCAGGTCGCACACCACGTGCAGCACGTGCCCGCCGCCGATGGCGTAACCGGCGACCATGGCGACCACGGGCTTGGGCAGGCGCCGTATCTGGACCTGGAGGTCGAGCACGTTCAGCCGGCCCGTCCCGCCCGCGTCGACATATCCGTCGTCGCCGCGCACGCGCTGGTCGCCGCCGGAGCAAAAGGCCTCCGTGCCGGCGCCGGTCAGGATGACGACGCCGACCGTAGGGTCGTCGCGCGCGGCCTCGAACGCCTTCGACATCTCGACCACGGTCTGCGGCCGGAAGGCGTTGCGGACCTCGGGGCGGTTGATCGTGATCTTCGCGATCCCGTCCCAGGTCTCGTAGATGATGTCCTGGTAGTCGCCAGAGCGGGCCCAACCGTTCAAGTCATCACTCCTAGAGCGATCGCTAGCACCATCGATGATGGTACGCCCTCCCCAGCGCCTCGGGGCTGCCCCATCCCCGCCGCAAGCGGCGGTACTTCCCCACTGCGTGGGGAAGAGCAAGCGGCGGTACTTCCCCACTGCGTGGGGAAGAGCAAGCGGCGGTACTTCCCCACTGCGTGGGGAAGAGCAGGAGGGCTAGGCGTGCTGGCGGGGCTTCTTGCGCGGGAAGAGACGCACGATCTTGGCGTAGTCGTCCGGGGTGTCGATGTCATCGGGGCGGCCCGGCGCAGGCACGATGTCGAGCAGCTCCGGCCGTCCGTGCAGCACCTGCCTCGCCCCGGCGTCGCCCCGGAGCGCGAGGAGCTGCCCCCACAGCTCGCGCGCCAGCACGACCGGTGGCGCCCAGCCGTCCTTGCCCTGCGACACCGCGACCGCGGGCCGCGAGCCCTCGCGACGCCACGCGCGCAGGAGCGTGGCGATGGTGCGCGAGCCGACGAGAGGCTGGTCGCCCAGCAGGATCACCGTGGCCTCGATCTCCGCGCGCATCGCCTTCAGGCCGGCCCGCAGCGATGACGCCATCCCGGTGTGCGCCTTGGGATTGAAGACGAGCTCTCCCCTGCCGTCGATCGCGCGCTTGACGTCGTCCTCGGCATACACGACCACGGTCTGATGGCAGCCACCCTCCGAGGCGGCCTCGTAGACATGGCGGACCATCGGCGTGCCGTCGATGTCGAGGAGCAGCTTCTGCGAGCCGGGCATGCGCGAGCTCTGGCCCGCGGCGAGCACGATGCCCCCGACCGGCAGGAGCGCGGCGGCGAGCCGCTCGAATGGCGGCCGCGCGGAGCGGATCCACTCCACCTCGATGCCGGCGCGGATCGCCGTCTCCGCGAAATCGCGCAGGCGTCCACTGTCGCCGTCGACGAGCAGCAGGCGCCGCCCGACCAGGGGCGAGAGGTCCGGCACTTGCTCGGGCAGACCGACGACCGCGACCGAGCGACAGTCGTTGCGAGCGACTATGTGCTGCAGCCCCGCGTCGAGGTCGCGCCCTCGCACGACCATCGAATGCCGGCCGTCCGGCTCGCGGTAGGTGCGCCCTCGGACGGCCAGGTCGAGGTCGCCCATGACGAAGACTGACAAAGCCGGCTCAGCATGCCAGATGGGACCCGAATTACCCTCTCCTGAATGCCCATTCTTGGCGCCCATGTCGACTCCTCCGGGGGGCTTCACCTGGCGTACGAGCGCGCCAGGGCGATGGGGGCGGAAGCCATACAGGTCCACCCTACGCCGCCAGGGTTCTGGGGGTCGCCCAAGCTCGATGACAGCCGGATCGCGACATTCAAGGAAGCGGCCGCCAAGCACGGCCGTCCTCCCTTTTACTTTCACGCCGTCTACCTGATCAACCTTGCCGGCGACGACCCGACTCTGCGCCAGCGCTCCGAGAGCACGCTCGCCGGATACCTGAAAGCGGCCGATGAGCTGGGCGTCGACGGCGTGATCTTTCACACCGGCTCGCACAAGGGCGCGGGCTTCGAGGCGCGGCTGCCGTCGATCACCGAGCACCTGCGTCATGTCCTCGAGCGCGCGGACCCGAAGCGCGCTCGACTGCTCATCGAGAACAACGCCGGCCTGGGGGGCTGTGTCGGCGCGCGTTTCGAAGAGATCGCGCAGATGCTCAGCGCCCTGGACGATGACCCGCGCGTGAGCGTGTGCTTCGACACGTGCCACGCGTTCGCGTCGGGTTACGACGAGCGGGGCGCCACGGAGGTGAAGAAGACGGTCGACGAGCTCGACCGCGTCCTCGGGCTGAAGAGAGTCGAGGTCATCCACTGCAACGACTCGGTCACGGGCCTGGCGTCAAACCGCGACCGGCACGCGAACATCGGCAGCGGGCAGATCGGCGAGGAGGGTTTTCGCGCGCTGCTGCACGAGCCCAGGCTGGCGAAGCTGCCCTTCATCCTCGAGGTGCCCGGCGCGGGTGGCGGTCCCGACGCCGAGCAGGTCTCGATCCTCAAGCGCCTCGCGAGCTAGGGCTGCGCCCACCAGCGCGGGCTGACACCGCGCGTCAGCACCCACATGGCCTCTCGCAGGAGGGATGCCGCGCGCTTACGCCACGCGCGAACGCGCATCGCCCTGGTCGGGGGTGTCGGTCCAGGTGCGTCGCGGCGGCCGGCGCATCGCCAGTCCGGCGAGGAGCCACGCCCTGGCGGCGAGGTGTCTGACCACGTCGCGGGTCCGGGTCGCTCCGAACCCGTTCCCGTCCCGCATCAGGCGCCGGTTCTCGGCTTCCCGCTGCAGGTCCTTGAGCCTCTGCCACATGACGTCCTCGTCGACGTATGAGTTCATCGCTTCCGCCTCCTCTAACTAGCTAACGACCTTTAGCGGTTATTATAACCGATGTTGCAGGTTTTGCGCCCTCCACGACTGGCTGGTTGCAAACCGCCTGATGGCCGCCGGCGCGCCGGTCGGCGCCGACGACCTCAAGCACGCGATCGCTGTGCGCGAAGCCATGCGGGGGGTGATCGGCGGCAACTCCGGGCTGCCGGTCTACCCGGTCGACCTCGCGACCCTCAACGAGGCGGCGACGGCCGGCCGCCTCCGGATGCGGTTCGGTCCGGGAGGCAGGGCTCGGCTCGAGCCGGAGGCGAGTGGGCCCGTGGGCGCCCTGGGCCGGCTGGTCGTGACCCTCTACGCGGCCATGCAGAGCGAGGATTGGGAGCGGCTCAAGCTCTGCAGCTCAGACAGCTGCCGCTGGGTCTTCTACGACCGCTCGAAGAACCACTCGAGCCGCTGGTGCACGATGGCTTCATGCGGCAACCGCGCCAAGGCGCGGCGCTTCAGAACAAGACAAGTCTCCTCCCCACGCAGTGGGGAGGTGTCCGGCAAAGCCGGACGGAGGGGCTAGACCCGAACTGCCTTCATCGACGCGCCACCTTGAGGTGTCCGGCAAAGCCGGACGGAGGGGCTAGGCCCGAACTGCCTTCATCGACGCGCCGGTTCCACCAAACCTCACTGCGGTGATCTCCGCCAGGATGCCAAGCGCGGTCTCTTCGGCTCCCCTGCTCCCCAGGTCCAGGCCGATGGGGCCGTGGACACGCGCGAGCTCCTCTTCGGTGAACCCTTCCTTGCGCAACGCGTCGAACCGGTTCTGGTTGGTCTTGCGGCTCCCGATCGCACCGACGTAGCCCGCGTCCTTCTTCAGCACCGACCGCAGTGCCGGCAGGTCGAACTTCGGGTCGTGGGTGAGGATCACGACGTAGGTCGAGCTGTCGACGGTGAGCTTGCCGATCGCCTCGTCAGGCCAGGCGACGATCAGCTCGTCGGCCTCCGGGAATCGCTCCTTCGTCGCGAACTTCGCGCGCGCGTCGACCACTGTCACTCGATAACCCATCAGCTTCGCGAGCCGATGCAGCGGGATCGCAATGTGGATCGCGCCGATGATGACCAGGTGCGCGGGGCGGCGAAGCTGCTCGATGAAGACATCTCCGTCGCGCCGGGCCTGCTCGCTTCCGCCGGGCGTGCCTTCGGTCAGCGTCGTCTCGCCGGTCACCAGGTTCGTGCCCAGCGTCGCGGGCTCGTTTCGATTCAGCATGCCGATGACCTGTCGATGCACGGCGTCGAGCGGCTGGATGAAGACCTCGATGTGTCCGCCGCAGGCAAGGCCGACTTCGAAAGCTACGTCGTCGGCAACGCCGAATGCCGCCACCTTCGGCTTGCCGGTCTTCAGCACCTTCTGTGCCTCTTCGAAC
>VBHA01000088.1 GCA_005889495.1 Chloroflexota bacterium | reverse complement strand
TACCGGCTGACACCGGTGGGCAACTTCGTCCAGGGCGAGCGAATCCGTTGGATGCTGCCCGGCGGCAAGATGGCCGAAGAGTCGGAGGTCGTCGAGGTCGTTCCGGAGGGACGGCTTGCGCTGCGGACCCGGTTCGTCTTCGCCGCGGTCTTCGAGGCCCAGCCGCCGCATGAGGTCACTTGGGAAGTCGCGCCCGAGGGCTCGGGATGCCGCGTCAGCTGGTCGTGGGACGCCGGAGAGCTGGTCCACAACATGTTCGTGTCGGAGGGCGAGTACGTGCTTCAGGCGCTGCGCCTCGAGCACGACCCGGCGGCTCAAGCCGAGATCGCCCGACTTCCCCAGATCGGGGCGATCGAGATTCGCGATGTGACGCCGGAGCGAGTGGCCGACTACCAGGCGTTCTTCGACCACGACGCCTTTCGCGACTATCCAGCCTGGCAGGCCTGCTTCTGCCTCGAACCCCATGCCGATTTCAGCGAGGAGGAGGGAGCGGCCCGCACGGCCGGAGACAACCGGCGCGATATGACCGAGATGATCAACCGTCGCCAGGTGACCGCGCTGATCGCCTACGCCGACGGCAAGCCGGTGGGTTGGTGCAACTATGGCGAGACGACCAGGTTCGCCGGGCTGATGAAGAGGTACGACATCGCTGTCGAAAGCAACGAGGGTGTTGGCTCTCTGGCGTGCTTTGTCATCGCGGCGCCCTATCGGGGACACGGCGTCGCAAGGCGCCTTCTCGCAGAGGCGCTGGATCGCATGCGGGCGCGCCAGGTGAAGGTCGTCGAGGCGTACCCGGCCAGGGACATCGACTCGCCGCAGTCGAACTTCCGCGGGCCCCTGAGCATGTATCTGAAGGCCGGTTTCGAGCTTTACCGGGAAGCCGGTCCCGTCCAGGTCGTCCGCAAGACCTTGTGAGGCTCCACGTCGAGGTCACGGCCGACCGGCGCTTCGGTACCAACTCCTACCTGGTCGAAGACGAGGACACCCATGACGCGGTGGTCATCGACTCCAACCTCGAACCCGACCTCATCGTCGAAGAGGCGCGGCGCCGGGGCGCGACCGTCAAGGCGATCCTGCTCACGCACACAGACCTCGACCACATCGCCGGCCTGCACGAGCTGCGTGAGGCGTTCGGCGCGATCCCGATCGCGGTCCACGAGGCGGAGAGAGAGGTGGTCGAGGAAGGCCGGCCGCTGAGGCTCGAGTTCGGCCCGATCGCGACCAGGGTCGACAACCTGGCCCGGCTCGCCGAAGGGCAGGTCTACCGCGCCGGGTCCCTCGAGTTCGATGTCCTGCACACGCCGGGCCACAGCCCAGGCGGCGTGACGCTGAAGATCGACGGCTACCTGTTCACGGGCGATGCGCTGTTCGCGGGCTCGGTCGGCCGCTCCGACTTCGCCAACTCAGACGGCAAGACGTTGATCGACGGCATCCGGGCCAAGCTGCTCTCGCAGCCGGACGACATGATCGTCTACAGCGGACATGGACCCGCGACCACGATCGGCCGCGAGCGGAGAATGAATCCCTTCCTGACCTGACCTGGCCTGACCTGGCCTGACCTCCGGATAGTCCGGACTAACTCCCATTTCCGCCCGCGAAAACGCCGGATAGTCCGGACTATCCGATGGCCTAGTGGCTCAGGGTCAGGACGACGATCAGCGCGGGCCCGAGCAGGATCAGCCACAGGGTCGGAAAGACGCAGCCCACGGTCGGGAGCAGGATCTTCAGCGACGCACGCGCCGCCTCGGTCCGGATCTTCAGCCGCCGTTTGACGCGCATCTGCGCCGCGTGGGCGGCGATCGTGCGGGCGATCGGCACACCGGTCCGCTCCGCGTAGAGGATTCCGCGCACGAGCGAAGCGAAGTCGTCGATCCCCGTCGCCTCCGCCATCTCTTCCAGGGCTTCGGGGCGCGGCCGTCCGAGCTGGATCTCACGCAGGGCGCGCGCAACGAGCAGGGTCAGGGAGTCGTCCTGGTGCCGAACCAATTGCTCCAGCGCGCGGTCGAGTCCCAGCCCCGCCTCCATGCTGATGGCGACGACGTCGAGGGCGTTCGGAAGGGAGGCCTCGAGCTCCGTGCGCCGCTCGCGCACCAGCTGGTCGAGCCACACCACGGGCAGGTAGAACCCGAGCGCCACGCCGGCCACGAGCGCGATGGCAATCGCGAACGGCGTGCCCGCGAACATGCCAAACGCCGTCCCGATCGCCCCGAAAGCGGCGGCCGCGGCGATGCGCAGCGTCTGCAGGCTGGCGGGGTCGAGGCTCAGCGGGTTGCCGACGAAATCGAGCTGACGGCGGAAGTTTGCGGCCTGCGCCTCGGGGGTGAGGCGTAGCGTCTGGCGGTCGATCCAACGGCGCATCGGACCGAACAGGCGCTGGGTGAACGGCTTCTCCAGCTGGAGCGCCACCGCGCTCTGGCCCAGGCCGACCTCCTGGCGGGCCAGCCGCTCGCGCGCCAGCGCCGTCGCGTCGGACGCGCGGGAGGCGATCACGCCCATGGTTAGCAGGTATGCGCCGGCCGCCGCCGCCAGGCCGATGAGAAGCGGCATGGCGTTCATGCGATCGCCGTGAGCCTGCGGATGATCAGGTTGCCGACGAAGAGCAGAAAGCCGGCGAGGGTCAGCATCACCCAGCCGATCGGGTTGACCAGCATCGGCCGGAAGTAGTCGCGGACGATGAAGTAGAGCCGAGCGCTGGATCGTGATGACCATGACCATCAACCGGAGGTCATTGCTGCCGATCCGTTTGACCATGTTGTTAAGCGCGCTCTCGACCGAGGCTCCAAGCTCGATCTCGCGGCGTGCCAGCGCAAACTCATCCGACACCGGCGGCTCGGCATTTTCTGTGACGGCCGTGAACGATTGCGCGACCGACTGCCCCGCCTTCATCGAGTTGGCGATCAGCTCCATCGCGCGGGGAAGACCGGCGTCGAACTGACGCAGGCGATGTCCGCGGCGGTTGCGCAGGTAGAGGGCCGGGAGCAGGTAACCGATCGCGGCAAGCACGGCGAACTCGGCCCCGAATCCGAACCGCAGCAGGCCCACGATCCCGAACAGCAGCGCAAAGCCGCCCTGGATGAACCTGAACTCATACGGTCGAAGCTCGATGTCGGCGCTGGTCAGGTCACGCTGCAGCCGGTCGGTTGTCTGCTCGGCCGCGATCCACGATGGCGTCCCTGTCGGCTCGAAGCGACGGCGGAGCTGCTCGCGCACGTCGGCAAGGGTTCGGTAGGACGCCCGGACGGGGGTGTCCGCGCGGGAGGTCTGTGAGCTGACGATACCCAGGACCACCAGGCCCACGCCGACCGCCGCCGCGACCGCGACCAGGATGATCGCCGTGCTCATCGAGCGCGGGCCACCTTAATGGGTGGTGAAGTGCCAGCGGCCGTCGACGTCCTTGGGCCCGACTCCTGTGGCGGAAGAGACGCTGGGGATCAGCACGGTGAGGCTGCTCGTGACCACGCCGGCGGAGGTGCCGCTGTTGGCCGGACCGACGCGCAGCACGTCGATGTCGCGGAAGACGGTGAGGACCACGTTGCGCCCGGGGCTCTGGCCGAAGGCGTTGGTGTTCATGGTCGCGAGCATGGTGATCCGGTCACCGACCTGGACGTATCCGCCGACGCCGACCTGCTCGCCCGTCGGCACGGTCACCGCGACCCAGCCCTTGGGGATCGGCAGGTACGCGATGTCGCTGCTGCTCACGAGGTCGCCCGAGGGCGCGACGAGGTTGCCAGTCACTGCCTGCCCGGCGGGGATGTCGACCCGGGCCCCCTTGCCGGCGACCTGGCCGACGACGGTAAAGTCCTGTGGCGGAGCCGGGTTGATGCTCGCGAGCGTGAGGTCGGAGGCCTGGATCACCGTCCGCGCCTTGATGTCGTGGCTGGCGACGACGACCCTGGTGCCGCCGGAGGCCCCCTGCAGCAGTGGAAGGCTGGCGATCCCGGCCGCCAGGGCGAAGGCCAGCACCGCGAGGACGGCGCCGACGATGATGTAGAGGCGCCCGCGCCGGGGTCTGGCCAGGACGGAGGTGGCTATCGACACTTAACTGCGCGGGGTAGCTTCACAAAATGGACGCCGAAGCGCAACAGATAACGCCACAAAGGCGCTTCCGGGGTCCGGCTCACTCGACCAGGACCGCCTCCGCCAGGGCTGTGTTGATGCCGTAATCGCTGCCCAGTGCGGTGCCCGCCCCCGCGGCCGCCGACACCGAGAACGTGCCACACCGCACCGTGCCGTAGATCGCGCTGCCCCCGTTCACGGTGTCTGTGCAGGTCCCGGGCCAGTAGATGGAGCCCAGGAGCCAGTGCCGGGCGACGGTGCCTTTGATGGCGACCTGGCCCGTGTTGGTGGCTGGAGCCCACACCAGGAGGTTCCAGCAGGCCCGGTCTCCCGCCGGGCACCAGGTCGAGCCGGGGCAGCTCGCGTCACCCGCCGGCGCGGCGGCGCAGGGAGCCGCGAACCAGGTGTAGCCGCCGCCGGCCGAGTCGGCCGCGGCGTTCGGCGGGCACGCCGACACCGAGCACG
The DNA here is from genome assembly GCA_005889495.1 of Chloroflexota bacterium. Lineage (GTDB taxonomy): Bacteria > Chloroflexota > Dormibacteria > Dormibacterales > Dormibacteraceae > 40CM-4-65-16. Next base: position 21,268 of record VBHA01000088.1, on the reverse strand, counting down.
GGGTCGATCCGAGCTCGCAGGTGGCCGCGGCGCAGCTCGCGCCACCGCCAGGGGCGCATGTCCCTGTCGAGAACCCCGCCTGGTTGACGAACTCGATGGTCACGTCGCGCGCCAGGAGCTCGCCGCCGTTGAGGCATATCCCGCCCCCGCCGGCGAACCCCGAGCCGTTGAAGTAGTAGAAGCCGGGATCCAGCACGGCACCTGTGCTGGTGGCGGCTGGCTTGAAGGTGGCGATCGCGAGTGACCAGGCGGTGGCGGGGTTGCCCGTCACGGTCTCGCTCGCGACGCCCGCGGGGAGGTCGATCCGGTACTCGCTCGCAAAGCCGTTGGCTGGGTTGCTGGCCAGGCTCGTCCAGCCCGCGCCGCGGGCGAATGTCTGACCGGCCACGCCCTTGTTGAAACCGTCCGCCGTGATCACGAGCTCCGCGCCCTGCGCCGTCACGCCGGCCGTGGAAACGGTGGCGGTTGTGGAGCTGGCATTCGTCGCGGTTCCGGTCTGGTCAATCGGAGATGCGGCGGCGCCCAACCACTCCGTCATCTGCGCGCTGCAGTTGATGTTGGCGGGGTTGATCGTGAAGGTCGCGCTCGAGATCCCGCCCGGGTTGCTGGGGTAGTACCAGATCTCCGTCCTTCCGGCCCCGGCGAGGTTGGACTCCGTGGCCTGGACCCAGTTCGCCGGCGCCTGGAACCTGTTTGGCGTCGTGAGACAGTTGACGGTGGCGACCAGGAGCGTGCCTGCCTGGCTTGCTGCGGGAAGGGTCGGCGTCACGAAGTGCGTCACCGGGCCGATCCTGGCGCCGACCTGGCGGTTGGTGATGCCGCTTGCCAGGGTCGTCAGGTTCAGATAGCCGTAGCAAGAGGGCTTGAGGTGGTAGAAGCCGCTGGCGTCCTTGGCTGCGGGCGAGGGTCCCAATCCGGTGCCGACCACGACGCCGCCCGCGGTGATGTTCGGGTACACGCCGGCCGGGTTGCACGCCGCGCCCAGTGGTCCGCCGGCGCTGTTCCGCAGGGTGGCGATCGCCGCCGGGTCGGTGTTCGGCTCCGGTGGCAACGTGCTCGAGAGCGGCGCCACCGGCTGAAGCCCCGTGCCCCCGGCGCAGGGGTTGGCGTTGACGGCCGCGTCGCCAGCCGTCAGGAATGCGCTCGTGCCGCCCGCCCCACACGTGGTCGCGGTGTGGCCGGAGACCTCGTAGCCGTCGGCGCAGACCGCATTGGCCGACCCAGAGTTGGCTCCGGCGGCGCACGAGCCGCCGCCGCCGACCCAGGCCTGTCCCTGGGCGTACACCGATACGTTGCCGAGGTCGGAGTACGTGCTCGACGCGGCGTCGAATCGGGTGTGCGCGTAGACGGCGCATCCTCCGCTGAGCGTGATCGTGTTCGAGACGGCCACGGTGCCCAGGACGTTGAACTGACCCCCGGTGCACGAAAGCGTCGTGGCCTGCAATGTCGGGGTCGAGGCGTTCAGCTGCTGGGCCACGGCGCGCCGGGTCACGTTGGTGTTCGACGCGCCCATGTAGCTGCCGAACGAGATCGGGAGCGCCAGGGTGAGGACGACCTCGACCTGCTGCTGGTGGGCTCGGTATGGATAGTGGATCGTTTCCGTCAGCCCGGGCGAGAAAGTGTCGGTGCCGCTGTACCCGGCCGCGCACGTTCCCGCGCCGATGGACAGGACGCCGGTGCGCGTGCGCTGAGTCGCCAGGAAGTTGTCGGCCTCCGTGATGACGGTGCTCGATGAGCCGGCCGTGCAGCCGACTCCAATCTTCAGCGCGGCGTCGAGGGCCGCCTGGTCCGCGAGCTGCTGCAGCTGGTTGCGCTGCCACTCGACCGAACCCGTCAGGAGGATGAGCGAGGCCGAGCCGATGAGCGCCACCAGCCACACGGCGACGATCACCAGCACCTGACCCGACTGCCGCAGGTCGTGGCGCATCAATACTCCAGCCTCTCGACGGACTGCGAGTCGAACGTGATGCTGCTCGGGATGCCCAGCAGCGTGTTGAGCACAGGCTTCCACTGCAGCTTCAGGTCGACGACCACCAGCTGATGGCCGGACGTGCGCACCGCGGCGCCGTTGACACCAGCGCACGAGGGGCAGCTCCAGCGCGGATTGGGGTTACCGCCCGCGGAATCGAGCTCGTAGACGAAGACGTAGACGGTGCTCGCATTGATGGCGCCGGCCAGGGTGATCGTGCCGGGCTGCAGCGGATTGGCGTTGGCGACAAACGTCCCGTACGTGGGCGGGCCGCTGATCGTGGTCGAGTCCTGGTAGACGACGGACATGCCAAGGGGGTCGAGCTGGTGGGCCCCGTTGGTCAGCGGACCGAGCGAGCAGGGCGCGGCGAGGGTGGTGCAGGTGGGGGGGAGCGTGTTGGAGCCGCTGTAATAGCCCAGCACAGCCTGCCGGGCCATGTCGCGCGAGGCGCCCTGGAGCATCGTGTAGATCAAGAGCCCGCGTCCCAGGTCAACGGTCGCGCCGATGAGCAGAAACAGGACGGGCGCGATCAGGGCGAATTCGATCAGGGCCTGACCGAGCTTCCTGTGCTCCAAGAGTCTCACCAGGCGGTCGTGGCTCGGCTCGACCCTGTGATCGTGATGCCGCCGCCAAGGATGTTGAGGTCGCTGAACCCGTAAAAGACATAGACATCGACCTCCGACTGGTACAGCGTCGGGATGGCGCCGGTGCAGTTGTTGGTCGTGCCGCAGTAGACGGCGACGACAGCCTGCCCTGGGAACGGCTTCGTGTAGTCGGTGCCGGCGACGAATGGCGGGGCGTGATTGACCTGGGTCGGGCAGGACACGTTGGCCGTGACCGCCGCGAGGTCCGCGGTGACGAGGCTGCACATGGCGGCCAGGCCCGGGCCGTTCGTGGTTGCTGTCTTGCCGGCTACGTACCGGGCGGCGTCGCGCGCAGCGTCCGAGGTCTCGACCGCGAACGCGTAGCCGCGCCCGAGCTCGAGCACGCCCGCGACCAGGACCATGAGCACCGGCAGGGCCAGCGCAAGCTCGACGAGCGCCTGACCTCTTCCCCGCCTGCGGGAAAGTCCTGATCTTCCCCATTCATTCAGTACTCGTCTTCCCCATTCATGGGGAAGTACCCGGCGAAGCCGGGGGATGGGGCTGGTCCGCTCACCCATCGAGATTCAAGTTGGAGAGGACCACCCGCCCGATCTCGGCCGCCCCGCGGGAGACGACCGACGAAGGATCGTGCTGGATGACGAGGCCCCCGGCCAGGGTCGAGTCCTCCGGCCGCGAGTCGTCGAAGCCGACGACCACCGACATCTTGCGGCCGAGGATGGACTCCACCGCGGCGCGGTCGAGAGGCGGGTGCGGCGAACGCTGGTTGAGGACCAGCTCCATGCGGTTGTCGGGCACGTTCATGATGTCGCGGAAGATCGCGAGCGCCCGGCGGATGTCGTTCATGGCCGCGATCTCGGGCGGCACCACGATCACAAGACACTCCGCACGCTCGATCACGGCGAGGGCTGCCTCGCCGAGCGAGGTGCCGAGGTCGACGACGATGATCTTCTGCCAGGACACCACCACGTCAAGAACGCGGCCGACCAGCTCCCCGTTCAGGGTGTCGACCTCCTCCGGTCTCAGTGTCCCCGGCAGCACGCCCATCCCGGTGCGGTGGTTGACGATGTTGCCCCGCAGGACGGCCTCGAAGTCGACCGGCGCGGCTTTGGAGGCGCTGGCCATCGAGCCGGTCGCGATGAGGTCGGCGAACAGGGCCGCGTGCCCGAAGGGCTGGCCGAGGTCGACCAGGAGGACCTGGCGGGGAAACTTGCGCGCCAGGGCCGCGGCGGTGTTGATCGCCAGAGTCGAGGTCCCGGCGCCGCCCTTGGCGGAGAAGATCGCGACGATGGCGGCAGCGGTGCGGGAGGACGTCTGCGCCGCGATCGCGGCCGCGGCCGACAGCTCCTGCTCCCATAGCTTGTCGAGGGTGACGGCGACCTTCTCGACGTCAGTGCCCAGGCCCTCCAGGAGACCGTCCCGGTCGAGGGTCAGGAGCACCGCGTCGGTCAGGCCGTAGATGCTGGTGACGTAGCGGTCGCCCGTCCTCGGGGCGGGGAGGATCACCAGGTCGCCCGGAAGAGGACGGCGGGTGATCAGGACCTTTCCGCTCGAGTCGGTGATCGACTCCTCGACCTGCCCCGAAGCCAGGAAGACGACCACGTCACCACCCTTGCCGCCCAGCCGTAGCGTGTCCCTGGCCGCCAGCCCGACCGGGCGCATCTGCCGCGCGACGGCCCGCAAAACGCCGTCGTTTAGCTCCGAGAATACGGCTGACATCTCCAGGATCCGCATCCGCATTTGCACTGCGGACGGGGCCTGGTCTCCGGTTGGGCGGCTTCCGCTGGCGCCCACCTGGTTTGGCTCTTCCTCCCGCGCCCGCTGTAAGGTTTCAGGAACCTCACGGGCGTTCAAAACGCCGATACTGTAGCAACCGCCCCCCAAATGGACTCCCAGCTTCGCAGCAATGGCTCCAATACCCGTCCGGCGATCCAGACGGCAAGCCGCCCCGCCGGACGATCTAGGGTCGCCGGGCGCGTTGAGCGGGTGGTTAACACCGCCCTCGCCGGAGAGAAGGCAGCCGTGCTTAACGCCACGACCGTCGAGCTCCTGGCTGACGAGGACGCTGTGGCCGAAATCCTGGAGGGAGCGCTCGACCGGCCGGGCATCGGGGTCATGGCCCACTGGAACCTCCACGAGCTGTTCCGACGCTCCGGGCTCCAGGAGGAGTTGATCAACTCCCTCGCCAGCCCCGACCCGGCAACCCGGGCAGCGGCCGCCCGGCTCTGCGGAGCGGCCCGGCTGACCGAGTCGGTCATCTGGATCGGCGATCTGCTCGCCGACTCCAACGCCAAGGTCAGGGATTCCGCAGTGCGCGCCCTGGCCCGGCTTGGCGGGCGGCGGGCGGTGGACGCGTTGATGGCCGGCGCCGACCGTATACCTCTTCACCGTCTCGCCATCGCGCTGTCGCGTGCCGCCTCCGACGTCGACATCGAGGCGCTGATGCGCTCGCCCGCGAGCGAGCGGGCGGCGGTCGCCACGGTCCTGGCCTGCGGCCTGCGGTGCGACGTGCTGCGCGTGTCGCCGCTTCTCGGCATCGCCCACGACCGGAGGTGGCCGAAGCAGGTCCGCGTCGCGGCCTGCAAGGCCCTGGCGACGATCGCGGACCGTTCCGCCGCCGATGGCCTCAAGCGCCTCGCCGACGGCGATCCTGACGCTCAGGTCAAGCATGCGGCGGACCGGGCACACCGGCGGCTGCTCAAGCGCTCGGTGGCGAGGTGAAGCTCTCCGAGCGCTTCGACCGGCGCTACCAGCAGGCGCCCGTCGCGACCACGACCCCCGCCGCTCCGCCGGCCGAGCCGGCGACCCCGGCGGACGGCACGCCGACCATCGCGCCGGTCGAGCGGCGAGCCGTACCCCGCGAGGGCACGTCCGCGGCCCAGCCCTATGTCGAGACGAGTGTGCACTCCGTCGAGACCGCGGGGACGCTGAGCCCGGCGCTGGCGGCGGCCAAGGCGGAGATCCACGCCGACCTGCTCCGGCGGCATGCGGCGGCGATCGACATCAGCAACCGCGGAGGCATCCGCCGGCTCCTCATGCAGCTGACAGAGGAGCACTTCAGGAACAAGCCCCCTGCGGCACTCGTCACCGCGGACGACCGCGAGCGCCTCGTCGAGATCCTGTTCGATGAGGTCATCGGGCTCGGACCCCTGGAGGCTCCGCTGCGCGATCCCGAGATCACCGAGATCATGGTCAACCGCCCGGATCGGCAGGCGCGTCGACGAGTCAGAGCCGATGTGCGATGCACGCCTGAAGGACGGCTCGCGCGTCAACGTCGTGATCCCGCCCGTCGCCATCTACGGGCCGTGCCTCACGATCCGCAAGTTCGGGCGCGAGGTGCTGACGCCGGAGCGCATCGTGAGCACGGGTGGTTCGAGCGAGGCGATCCTCGAGTACCTGGACGCCGCAGTGAAGACGCGGCTGAACATCATCGTGTCGGGCGGGACGGGTTCCGGCAAGACGACCTTGCTGAACGTCCTTTCCGGCTTCATCCCGCCCAGCGAGCGCATCGTCACGTGCGAAGACGCGGCCGAGCTTCGCCTCCGCCAGGTGCACGTGATCAGCCTCGAATCGAAGCCCGCGAACGTCGAGGGACGCGGCCAGATCACGATCCGCGACCTCGTCCGCAATGCGCTGCGGATGCGGCCCGACCGGATCATCGTCGGAGAGGTCCGCGGCGGCGAGGCGCTCGACATGCTGCAGGCGATGAACACCGGTCACGACGGCTCGATGAGCACCGTCCACGCCAACAACCCGCGCGACGTGATCAACCGTTTGGAAACATTGGTGTTGCTCGCGGGTACGGAGCTGCCTTCTCGAGCGATCCGCGGCCAGATCGCGTCGGCGATCAATGTCATAGTCCAGACCGAGCGACTGCGCGGCGGTGCTCGCAAGATCGTCGGCGTGGCCGAGGTGTTCGGGCTGAAGGAAGGCGAGATCGGCTTGAACGAGCTCTTCGCGTTCCGGCAGGTCGCGGTCACACCCGACGGCCGCGCCGTCGGCTACCACACCGCGACCGGGACGCTCTCCACCTTCCAGGATCACTTCAAGGCCAACGGGGCGGATCTGCCGGAATCGATGTTCGAGCCCGCGAAGCAACCCGCGGCGGAAGGCCTTTATTGATGAGCGAGTTCAAGGAGGTCACGCCCACGCCCGCCGACGGACAAACCGACGGACACACCGACGGTCACCGGCGCATGATCGAGGTCGACCCTGAGCTCTGGGCCGACGTCGGCCACGAGCTGCGCACCCAGCTCAACGCAGTGGTCGGAGCCGCCGGCCTCCTCTCCACCGGCGCCGAGACCAGCGAGGAGCGGGAGCTGGCCGCGATCGTCGAGACCGCGGCCGAACAGGTCGCTCGCATCGTCGATGACGTGCTCGACGCTGTGACCATCGAGAGCGGTGAGTTCGAGCTGGCGCTCCACCCGTTCGACGTGCGCTCGACGGTCGAGAGCTGTCTCGCCCTCGTGTCGGAGGCGGCAGGGGCAAAGGGCCTCGATATCTCTTTCAACGCCGCCCCGGACGTGCCCAACGTCGCGATCGGAGATTCGCGACGGCTCGAGCAGATTCTGCTGACCCTGCTGCACGGAGCGGTCGACCGCACCTATCGCGGCGGCATCGGCATCGACCTCACGTCGGAAGATCGAGGTGGTCTGGTGGCGCTGAGCTTCAAGATCCGGGACACCGGGCGCGGGGTTCCGGCGCGCATCCTCCGCGGAGGCCTCGACGGTGTCACCGGTCCGCACGACCGCCTCGAGCCAGGCGACCGGCTGTCGGTGCTCAGCCTGCGCACGACCAAGCACCTGGTCGAGATGATGGACGGCGACCTCCGCGTCGAGCAGGGTGGGGTGGAGGCCGGGCCAGACGCGGGGACCACGTTCGGGTTCACCGTCCTCGCCGAGGCGCTTCCGGGTGGTGTCGCGACCACGCTCCTCACCCTCGAGGGCATGCGCGTGCTCGTGATCGCGGCCGACCCGACCGAGAAGCGCGTCCTCGTGCTGCAGGTCGAGCAGTGGGGCGCCACGGCGACGCCGGCCACGCCGGAGGAGGCGCAGGGCGCGCTCCAGGTCGGGCGGCCGTTCGACATCGCCCTGATCGAGCACCGGCCCCCGGCGATCGACGGTCTCGAGCTCTCGACCGCGCTTCGCACCTCGCGCCGCCCGGCCCAGATGCCGATCATCTTGATCTCGGCGTCGACACCCGGTCCTGCCGAGGCCGCGGCCGCCGACAGCGGGGTGATCCAGGCGACACTGACCAAACCGGTCCCGCCGCGGACCCTGCACGACGTCATGAGCCAGGTCGGGGGACGCGGCGCCCAGCGGCAGCCCGCGCAAGAGGTCGTGCCCGGCGCCCTGCGCGTCCTGATCGCCGACGACAACGCGCTCAACCAGAACCTCCTCAAGCGCCTGGTCACCAAGCTCGGCCACACGGTGGACGTCGTCTCCAACGGCCGGGAGGCGGTCGCCGCCGTGGCGCAGCAGTCTTACGACGCTCTCCTGATGGACGTCCTCATGCCCGAGATGGACGGGCTGGCCGCGGCGGAGGCGATCTGCCGGCGGTGGCCGCGAGGCAACCGGCCACGGCTGATCGCGCTCACGGCGATGGCCGGGCCAGGCGACCAGGAACGATGCCTTCGGGCCGGGTACGACGACTACATGAGCAAGCCGATCCGCACCGACGACCTGTCCGAGGCTTTGAGGGCGGCGGTAGGCTACCGCACGAACCGGGAGGCAGCGGGAATCTAGAGGCGCGGCCGGGAGGCCTCGCGGGAGGACTAGCTTCGGAGCCGGTTGTCCAGGCGGTCCTCGCGCGTGGCCAGGCGTGACGCCCGCGCCTCGAGGTATACGACCACGATCACGATCATCCCGCCCAGGACCATGAATCCGCCCAGCGCCTCAGCTTCCACGCCTGCAGGCTGGGTCGTGATCTGGATCATCGCCGAGCCGAAGACGAGGATGTAGCTGAGGCCCAGGAGCCGGACACGCGGCGCGACCTCGGCCCGCTCACCGCCGCGCCAGGGCCTCTTGCCGATGATCAGCAGCCAGGCGCCCGTGACCAGGGCCAGGGCCGCCAGGACCATCGAGATCAGCTGGATGTAAGCCGTTGTCACCGGCGGGTGAGTTTATATCGCCGAACCTCAGGTTCCTACAATCGAACACTCGATGCCTCCGATCAAGTCTGTCCGCGGCGTCCGTGACATCCTGCCCGCCGACCTCCCGCTGTGGAACGCGGCCGAGGACGCCGGCGCCCAGGTCGCCCGGAGGTTCGGCTACGAGGAGATCCGGACACCGCTGCTCGAGCACTCAGAGTTGATCGAGCGGGTGGGCGAGGACACCGACGCCGTCGCCAAGGAGCTTTACCGGTTCGACGACCGCGGAGGGCGCAACCTCGCCCTTCGTCCGGAAGCGACCGCCGGCGTGGTGCGGGCTTACTTCGAAGGTCTCCTGAACCAGGGGCCGCAGCCCTCGCGTCTTTATCTGTTCGGGGCGATGTTCCGCTACGACCGCCCGCAGAAGGGCCGCTACCGCCAGTTCTTCCAGTTCAACGTCGAGGCCATCGGCAGCGCCGCGGCCGGCCTCGACGCCGAGGTAATCGAGCTCGCCTACGGGTGGCTGGTGGACGTGGGGCTGGCCGACCTGCGCCTGGAGCTGAACTCGATCGGGGACGGGAAATGCAGGCCCGCCTATCTCGAGAAGCTCAGGGCGTACTACCGACCGCTCAAGTCGCAGCTTCACGGCGACTGCCAGCTCCGGCTCGAGACCAATCCGCTGCGTCTGCTCGACTGCAAGGTGCCGCAGTGCCAACCCTTCAAGGCCGGCGCGCCGCGGATCACCGACTTTCTCTGCGACGAATGCGCGGCTCACTGGGCGGCTGTGCGGCGGCTGCTCGATGCCGCGAGCATCGAGTACCAGCACAACCCGTACCTGGTCCGAGGGCTCGACTACTACACCCGCACCGTCTTCGAGTTCTATCCCGGCGGCGCGACGGGCCAGCAGGACGCCCTGGCCAGCGGCGGCCGTTACGACGGTCTCGCCGAGGCCGAGGGCTGGCCTTCGACACCTGGTGTCGGTTTCGCCGGCGGGCTCGACCGGGTCACGGAGCTGATGGCGGCGAAGCGCGGGGAGGCGCCTTTGCGGCCGCCCGCCGACGTGCTCGTGCTGCCCGATGGGGATCTTGCCGTCGAGGCGTCTGAGGTGGCTCGCATCTGCCGCACGGCGCGCTCTGTGGCCGTCGACTACGAGCCGAAGAGCCTGCGCGCGAAGATGCGCTCGGCGAACAAGCTCGGCGCGCGCTGGGTCGTGCTCCTCAGCGCCGAGGATGCGGCGCGACGCGTGGCGCAGCTGCGCGAGATGACCACCGGCGAACAGACTGAGGTGCCATGGGACGAGCTGCCGGCACGAATCACGAGCGCATGAGCGGCTTCAACGCTCCGCACTGCGGCTCGCTCCGCGCGTCCGACGACGGGCGCGAGGTCGAGCTCTTCGGCTGGGTGGCTCGTCGCCGCGACCACGGCGGTGTCACCTTCCTCGACGTACGGGATCGTTGGGGCACGGTGCAGGTCGTGGTCAGAGCCCTGGCCGAGACCCACATCCGCAATGAATTCGTCATCCGCGTCGCCGGCAAGGTTGCCCGCAGGCCCGCGGGCTCCGAGAACCCCAGGATGGCGACCGGCGAGGTGGAGCTGGTGGCCGCCGAGGTCGAGGTCATCTCCGAGGCCAAGACGCCGCCGTTCGAGATCGTGGATGACGTCGAGGCGGATGAGGCGCTGCGGCTGAAGTACCGGTACCTGGACATTCGCCGGCCGAAGATGGCCCAGACGCTCGAGCTGCGACATCGCGTCGTGCAGGCGATCCACAGGTACATGGACGGGCACGAATTCATGGAAGTCGAGACGCCGATGTTGCTCAAGGGCACGCCGGAGGGTTCGCGCGACTTCATAGTCCCGTCGCGCCTGCATCCCGGCGAATTCTTTGCGCTGCCGCAGTCGCCGCAGCAGCTGAAGCAGCTGCTGATGGTCGCGGGGATCGGACGTTACTACCAGATCGCTCGCTGCCTGCGCGACGAGGACCTGCGCGCCGACCGCGTCGTCGAGATCACACAACTCGACGTCGAGATGTCGTTCTGCACGGAAGAAGATGTCTTCGCGCTCATCGAAGGCCTCTGGGCCAAGGTCTGGAAGGACGTGCTGGGGATCGAGATCCCGACGCCGTTCCCCAGACTGGACATGCAGGAGTCCATGCTCAGGTACGGCACCGACAAGCCTGACCTTCGTTACGAGCTCGAGATTGCAGACGTCAGCGATGTGCTGCGTGAAACGGGAGCCACGGTGCTGCGCGGTGCGCTGGATGCGGGCGGAGTCGTGCGGTGCCTGGCGGTTCCGGGCGGCAAGGACATGAGCCGGCGCGAGCTGGACGAGCTCGCGCTGCTTGCGAAGGGAGCGGGCGCGAAGGGCCTTGCGTGGATCCCGGGCCCGCTCGACCGGCACCTCGCCGAAGGCGAGCTGACGGCCATCAGGTCTTCCTCGGGTGCGACGGCGGACGACCTGGTGCTTCTCGTCGCGGACCGCCGCCGCAAGGCGGAGACAGTGATGGGCCTTCTGCGCCGCGAGATCGCACGGCGGCGCAAGCTGATCCGGCAGGGCGAGTGGAAGTTTCTGTGGGTCTACCCCATGTACCTGTTCGAGGAGGACGATCTCGGGCACCTGACGTACGGCCACCACCCGTTCACGTCTCCATGGCCGGAGGACATGCACCTTCTGGCTGACCGCCCATACGACGTGCGCGCGCGCGCCTATGACTGCGTGATGAACGGAGTCGAGATCTCGGGGGGCAGCATCCGAATCCACGACCGCGGGCTGCAAGAGAGGGTGTTCGGGATCCTGGGCATGGGCCGGGAGAAGATTCACTCCCAGTTCGGGCACCTGCTCGACGCCTTCGAGTACGGCGTCCCGCCGCACGGTGGCATCGCGGCCGGGATCGACCGGCTGATGATGGCGATCAAGGACACCGACAACATCCGCGACGTCGTGGCGTTTCCCAAGACGCAGAGCCATCAGGACCTGATGCTGGGGGCGCCCAGCCCGGTCTCCCCCGAACAGTTGGAGGAGCTGCACATCCGGGTCGTCCCGCCCAGCAAGCCGTCGTAGGATTGGCCGTGCTCCCGACGGGCTGCGGACTGTGTGCGGCTTGCCCAACAGACAGCTAAACGGGACCCCGGAGCCCCCCCATTGGGGGGGGGGTGCCCTTTCCCCCCCAATTCGGGGGGGGGGGGCCCGGGGGGCGGGGGGGGCAGGGCCGGAGGGGCAGCGCCGGAGGGGCTGGGGTTGGGCTGGTGAGATGAACCTCATACCCCCCGGCCTGATCGTCGCCGTCCTGCTGGTCCTCATCGTGTCCCAGCTCTGCTACGCCTTCCTGCCCTACCGCCGGCGCGCGTACGTGCCGATCCTCGTCATGACCGCGCTCGGGTTCGCGCTCGGCTGGCTGTGGGACTTCCTGGGCCTGCCCTCGCTCCGGCTCGGCCAGGCCAACGTTCTGCCCGCGCTGGCTTTCGCGCTGCTGCTCCAGCCCCTCGCGCGCTTCGTCCCGCGACCCAACCGCGAACCCAAGGAACCAGGTCCGGACCACTCGAATGCACCCACTTAAGATTGCGGGTGTGTTTGCGGCCGGGGCGGCAGGGGTATTCAGTCGTTGAGCAGCCAGAGCTTCATGTGGATCGCCTTTGGTGTGGCCGCGCTCATCGTGGCGCTGGCCCTGGCGGTGGTCTTGCTCCGGTTGCGAGGAATGCTGGGAGCGGTCGAAGAGCTCCTCGATACCACCAATGAAGAGATGAAAGAGACGCTGCCCGAGGTGCGACAGACCATCGAGAACGTGAACGACATCACGTCCGGTGTCAACGTCGGGCTGCGCACCGGCGGCCGCGGCCTGGCCGCGTTCGGACGCGGAGTCAGCTCCGCCGTCTACGGCGTGAGGGTGGCGGGTCAGAGCCTTGTTCGCACGGTTAGAGGAGGTTTCGGCAATGGCTGACGACAGAAACGGCGGCGGCGGTTTCGGCTGGTTCATCCTCGGCGGGCTGGTCGGCCTCGCGGTGGGCGCGTACGTCGCGACCGGTCCCGGGCGAGAGCAGATCGAGAGCCTGCGCAGCAAGACCATCGAGCTCAGCGGCAGCGAGCCCGTGCAGCGGGCGCGCGACGCGGCGCAGCGCGCGCGGACGATCGTGACCGACCCGGAGCACCCGGTCGGCAAGGCGATCCAGGACGGAGTGGCCGCGGCCAAGCGCAAGCGAGAAGAGCTCGAGGCGACCGCCTCGCGCAGGATGCAGCGCGCCAGCACAGACCTGGAGGAGTAGGAGCGCGTGGCGAAGCGCAACCTGGCCGAGCTCACGATCCCCGCGTCGCCGGAGTTCATCTCTGTCGCCAAACGGGTGGCGACGACGCTGGGCGGCCAGCTGGGGCTGAGCCTCATGGACCTCGACGAGCTCTCGATCGCGTTGACGCAGGCCTGCGACAGCGCGATCGGGGCGGCCGAGGACCTCGGTCTGCCATCCAACCTGAAGCTCACTTACTTCGCCACCAACAGGGCGCTGGTCGTCGACGTCGACCTGATGCCGACCGGCGCGGCGCTTCCAGTGCCCGCGCAGGCGCACGTGACGCACATCGACCCAGAGCTGCAGCGACTCGCCTACGAGATGATCCGCTGCTTCGTCGATGACTTTCGACCGGTCATCGAGCCACGTACGGGACACGTGAGCTTCCGGATGGTCAAGCACCTGGCGGGCTGAGCCCGCGCAGCGGCTTAACTAATAGGTAGTGGCTAGTTCCGCGCGTCTTCCGCGCGAGGAGCTCCGGGCGCTCCATCGCCAATACAGAGAGACGACCGACCCCGCCGAGCGGGACCGGATCCGCGCCCGGCTCGTCGACTCCTATCACGACTTCGTCTACTTCCTGGCCCGCAAGTTCCAGAACCGCGGCGAGCCCCTGGACGACATCGTCCAGGTCGGCTACCTGGGCCTCATCAAGGCGATCGAGCGGTTCGATCCCGACCTCGGCTATGAGTTCACGACCTTCGCCACCCTGACGGTCGCGGGCGAGATCAAGCGCTACTTCCGCGACAAGGGCACAGCGATCCGGTTCCCCCGGCGGCTGCAGGAGCTGCACCAGTCTGTGCTGCGCGTCAACGAGCAGATGAAGAACGAGCTCGGCCGCGAGCCGACGGTGGGTGAGCTGGCCGATCGCCTGGGCGTGACGCCCGACGACGTCACGGAGGCGATGGAGATGGGCCCGGCCTACGTGCCGGTCTCCCTCGACCAACCTGTCTCGGCCGCCGACGGTCAGGACAACCGCTCCGTGGCGGAGCAGATAGGGGGTGCCGATCCCGAGCTGGAGCGGGTGGAGATGCGCGACGTCCTGGACCGCGCCATGGAGCACCTGACGCCACGTGAGCGGGCGATCATGGCCATGCGCTTTTACGAGCAGATGTCGCAGTCGGAGATCGCCCGGCGGCTGGGGATCAGCCAGATGCACGTGTCGCGCCTGCAGCGGGCCGCGCTCGAGCAGCTGCGCAAGTACGTGCCGCAAGAGAGCGCCGGGTAGCGACCAGGTTGCCACTGAACGAATCGGAAGCGCCGCGGGACCCATACGTCCTTTTCAACCGCTGGCTGCGCGAGGCGCAGGAGGCCGGCGCGCCGCAGCCCGATGCGATGACCCTCGCCACCAGCGGCGATGAGGGGCCGTCGGCTCGGATGGTGCTCTTCAAGGGCTTCGATGACGGGGACTTCCTCTTCTACTCCAACTACAGCAGCCGGAAGGCGCGCGACATGTCATACGACCGCCGCGCGGCGCTTGTCTTCTACTGGGCGGTCACTCACCACCAGGTCCGCGTGTACGGCATGGTGCACAAGGTCAAGCGCGCCGAGTCGGAGCGATACTTCGCGACCCGGCCACGCGGCGCGCAGCTCTCGGCGCTGGCATCGCGCCAGAGCTCGGTGCTCCGCTCGCGGGACGCGCTCGAACGCAGGGTCCTCGACCTTGCGGCGCGTTTTCCGGATGCCGTGCCGGCGCCTCGCGACTGGGGCGGCTACGCCCTGCGCCCGCGCTGGATCGAGTTCTGGGAGAGCCGCGAAGACCGCCTGCACGACCGGCTGCGCTATTCGGTTCGGACGACAGGCACATGGCGACTGGAGCGGCTCGCCCCCTAAACTGAGCCGAACCCCGTGACCGGGAACGAGATCCGCCGACGCTTTCTAGAGCATTTCGCGAGTCGGGAGCACCTGGTCCTGCCAAGCGCGCCTCTGGTGCCGCACGGCGACCCCAGCACGCTCTTCATCTCGGCCGGAATGCAGCCGCTTCAGCCCTACTACCTGGGCTTGAGCAAGCCGCCCGCGCCCCGGCTCGCCAGCGCGCAGAAATGCCTGCGCACGGGCGACATCGAGGAGGTCGGCAAGACCGACCGGCACAACACTTTCTTCGAGATGCTGGGCAACTTCGCTCCGACCGGCGACTACTTCAAGGAGGCCGCCATCCCGCTTGCGTGGGAGCTGGTGACCACCGGCTTCGGCATGCCGGTCGAGCGGCTGCGCGTGACCGTGCATCCGTCGGACGACGCATCGCTCGAGATCTGGAAGTCGAAGACCGCGATTCCGGCTGAGCATGTGACGCGCCTCGGTGACAACTGGTGGGGCCTCGGCCGCGGGCCCTGCGGTCCCGACACCGAGATCTGGTGGGACCGCGGGCGCGAGGCGGGATGCGGCCAGCCCGACTGCTACCCCGACCACTGCGCGCGATTCACGGAGTTCTGGAACCTCGTGCTTCCGGAGTACGACCAGCGCGCCGACCTGTCGGGACCTCCGACGACCGCGGAAGCGATCCAGCGCGGCATCGCCGATGGCGCCCTGGTGCGCCTCGCCAAGCCCGCGATCGACACCGGCATGGGCCTCGAACGGATCGGCTTCATCCTTCAGGGCAAGGACAACGTCTTCGAATCGGACGTGCTCGCTCCGCTTGTCGACCTCGTCCGTGAGCACAGCAGTAAGCCGACGACGCTGTCAGAGCGGATCGTCGCCGACCATGTCCGCGCGATCACCTTCTGCATCAGCGATGGCGTCGTCCCTTCCAATGAAGGTCGCGGCTATGTGCTGCGCCGCCTGCTCCGGCGCGCAGCGCTGCACGCGCGACGGATCGGGTTTGCTGACAGGCTCTCTGCCGGCGCGCATCTCACTGTTGCGATGTTCAAGGACCACTACCCGGAGCTGGCCGAGCGAGAGCGCTTCATCACCGAGACGATCGAGGCGGAGGCGGAACGTTTCGCGCGCACGCTCGAGCAGGGCATGGAGCAGTTCGAGAAGGTGGCTTCACGCGGCGGCGACCAAGTCTCCGGCGCCGATGCCTTCCGGCTCCACGACACCTTCGGCTTCCCCCTGGAGCTCACCAGGGAGCTTGCGACCGAGCGCGGCCTGCAGGTCGACGAGGAAGGTTTTCGCTCGGAGATGGCGGTGCAGCGCCAGCGCTCGCGCCGTGCGATCCCCAGCCAGTGGACGCAGGCTCGGGACCTGCCGAAGTCAGAGTTCACCGGTTACCACGAGCTGTCCGCCGAGACCAACGTCCTGGCTTTGCGCCGGGAGGGCTCGACCGTGGAGAACGCGCGCGAGGGGGACGCGGTCGAGGTGTTCCTCGAGCGCACGCCTTTCTACGCCGAGTCCGGGGGCCAGGTCGGCGACACCGGCACGATCAAGACGCCCAGCGGCCTGGTCCGGGTCGAAGACACGCAGAAACCCGCCGAGGGCTCGATCGCGCACCTCGGCACCGTGGTGACCGGGGAGCTGCTCACAGGCGAGAAGGCGACGGCTTCGGTGGATGAGAAACGCCGGCGCCAGGTCATGCGCCACCACTCGGCGACGCACCTCCTGCACAAAGCACTGCGCGAGACGCTCGGCGACAGCGCCGTCCAGAAAGGCTCATGGGTCGGGCCCGACCACACCACGTTCGACATCCCCCTGGGCCGGGCAATGAACAAGGACGAGATCGCCACGGTCAACCGCCGGGTCGCGGAGAAGGTCCGCGAGGCCCTCCCGTTTCATGAAAGCCAGAAGCCTTACAAGGAGGCGGTCGCCCAGGGTGCGATGCACCTCTTCGAGGAGAAGTACGGCGACGTGGTCAGGGTCGTGTGCTTTGGCGACTGGACATGCGAGCTGTGCGGCGGCACGCATGTCGAGAACACGGCGGACATCGGCACGGCCGTGATCGTCTCGGAGTCGAGCATCGGATCAGGCTTGCGCCGCATCGACATGGTCGTGGGCGAGGCGGCGGACGAGCTCGTGCGTCGGGACCGCGAGCTGCTGACCACCCTCGCGAAGTCGTTCAACGTGAGCCCGGAGCAGCTTCCGCGGCGTATCGAGGCGATGCGGGCTCAGCTCAAAGAGGCGGAGCGCGAGCGCGGGAGGCGGCGCCAGGATCGGATCGGCGGCGACGGGATGTCCGTGAAGCACGGCAAGGTCGACTACGTGACCGAGACCGTGGACGCCACGAACGTCGACGAGCTGAAGTCCTACGCCGACCGCTACCTGGAGCGGGTCAAGTCCGGGATCGTAACCCTTGTCGCCGGAGACAAGTTTGTGATCAAGGTGTCGAAGGACCTGACCTCTCGGTACGATGCCAACCGCCTGAAGGCCTATTTCGGCGGCAAGGGCGGCGGGCCGGCGCACCTGGTCGCCGGAACGCTGACAGTGCCGGCCGAGGAAGCCTTCCAGCGCCTCGCTGAGGAGCTCAATTCCTGATGGCCAAGTTCAAGTTCCTCCGCAAGCGCAGCGACTACTACCGGCACTTCACCGTCCTGGACATCGGCACCGACCTGATCAAGGTCCTGGTGGTGCGTCGTGACGGGCCAGACGGCGAGGTACTCGGCGTGGGGCGCGAGCCCCAGGCCCCGGCCGCCATGTCCGGCGGTGCGATCGCCGACCTCGAGTCGGTGATCAAGTGCTGCAACCGCGCCCTCGAGGCGGCCGAGGACATGGCCCGCACCGTGCCGGGCCAGGTCGTGGTCGGGATCGCGGGCGAGCTGATCAAGGGCTTCTCCTCGACCATCGCCTACCCGCGCGAGAACTCGAAGTCGCGCGTTCGGTCTGGCGAGATGTCGACGATGCTCCAGATGGTCCAGCGCCGCGCCCTGCGCGAGGCGCAGCACCTGCTCGAGATGGAGCGCAGCTACGGCCAGCTCGAAGCCCGCCTCGTCCACTCGGCGATCACCAACGTCCGCGTGGACGGATACCCCGTGACCAACCCGGTGGGGTTCACGGGCAAGAACCTCGAGGTGACCGTCTTCAACACCTTCGCGCCGATGACGCACATCGACGCGATCGAGACCGTGGTGCGCGAGCTCGACCTGGAGCTGGCCGCCGCGGTGGCGCAGCCGTACGCGCTGGCACGCGCGTGCGCCAACGAGGAGGTCTGGGCCGAGGGCGGGATCTTCGTCGACGTCGGCGGGGGCACCACGGACGTGGCGCTCATCCGCGACGGCGGGGTGGAGGGCACACGCATGTTCGATGCCGAGGTGCTGCTCCAGGGCCTGGCTTTGAGCCTGCGCGAGCTTTCCCGCGGCGAGCGGCTGCCCACCGGAATCTACCTCTGCGGCGGCGGCAGCCTGCTGCCCGAGCTCACGCTCGAGATGGTCAAGAACAACTGGGCGGCCGGGCTTCCATTCCCGCGCGAGCCGCGCGTGAGGCACCTCGTGCCAGCCGACGTACGCAACCTGTCCGACTCCACCGGGCAGCTCGTGAGCCCCCAGGACATCGCCCCGATGGGGCTCGCCAACCATGCTTTGCGAACTGAAGCGGAGGAGCGCGACACGGTGAACACCGTCATGAGACGGGTCCTAAGCGCTATAAAGGTTTGACCAGACTCCCAGGAGACCTGCTGACGACATGGCAATGAACCAGATTTACGTCGAAACCGAAGAGGAGATACCGGAGCTCGTCGAGCGGCTGCGCCGCTACCACGGCGAGGACACGATGCTCGTCCTGCCGATGCGGTCGCGCATCGGGCAGAGCCGGTTCAACTTCCAGCTGCTGCGCAACTACTCGGCCCGGCTGGGCAAGCGCGTGACCGTGGTCTGCGATGACCCGGCAGTCCAGAGGATGGCCTCCGAGACCGGCTTCGCGGTGTTTGGTGCCGTCGGGCCGGAGGGCGAAGGCATTCCCTCCGAGGCCGAGACTCCGTCGCCGATGCGGAAGTGGTGGCAGCGCAAGCAGGCGGCGGCGACGACCCACGTCGGCATCGGCGCGCCAACCAAGCTTCTGACCAAGACCGCCACCGAGCTGAGGCCCGGTCGTTTCCTCCTGTACGTGACCGCGATCACCCTGGTCGTGGTCGGCGTGTTCGCCGCGGTCGTGTTCGTGCCGTCGGCGTCGATCACGTTGGTCGCGCAGGCCCAGCCGTTCAGCCAGAAGGACGTCGAGATCCAGGCCCAGCCCGGCAAGCCGCCGATCAAGGTCCGGAGCGTGTCGATCTCGAAGTCCAACTCGCAGGGCTTCAAGGTCACGGGCTCGATCAACATTCCCCTCGCCCCGTCGCAAGGCCAGGTCGTCTACACCAACGACTTTGCGCCCCCAAGGCAGGGCTCGCTGAACTACGGCTCGCCTGGGATCCTCGTCCGCAAGGGCCAGCGGCTGATGAACACGAACCAGCTGGAGTTTGCCCAGACGTCGGCTGACCTGGTGGTTCCCTGGCAAGGCTCGAAGACCGCCAACGTGATCGCGGTCCAGCCGGGGTCCGTGGGAAACGTCGGCGATCACACCATCACGACGATCGAAGGCAATCCGTTCGATCCCAACAAGTTCAGCGTCGCCAACCCTCAGGCGACCGGTGGCGGCACGGAGGCCTCTTCCACGCCGCAGATGACGGTCGCCGACTTCGACGCCGCCCGCGCCCAGCTCGAGCAGTCGATCCACCAGACGATCGCGCAGGACCTCGCCGCCGGGCAACAGTCGGGCGAGAAGCTGAGCGAGACCATCATCTTCGGCGCGCCCCAGTTCACGACCGACCACCAGCCCAACGACAAGGTGCCTAGCTTCACCGGCACGATGACGGTTACCGGTGAGGGCGACTTCTACACCGACGCCGACGTCGCCGCGGCGTACAAGGCGTACCTCGCCGCGAGGGTGCCGAACAACGAGCAGCTCCTCACCGAAAGCCCGATCACCGTCCAGTACCGGCTGCTCAGCGCCGCCAAGGGCGGGTACCTGGTGTTCGTCGGCAGCGCCTCGGCGTACGTGGCGCCGAAGCTCGACGAGGCCAAGATCCGGTCCCAGATCGTCGGCCGGCCCGTGACGCAGGCGCGGTTCTACCTCGGAACTCTTCCGATTCGATCGGTGGCGATCAAAGAGCAGCCCCTCGCCCTGCCCCTGATGCCGTTGCTGGACAGGCGGATCGAGCTGCACTACGTCGTCGAATCCAACGCCCCGTCGGCTGACGCCGCCTCGCAGAGCTCGCCCAACCCATCGCCCTCCCCCTCGCACTAGCCGCTGCGCCGGTGAGGGTGCTGGCCGTCGATCCGGGGTCGAAGCGAGTCGGGCTCGCCCTCAGCGATCCGACCGGGACGATCGCACAGCCGCTCACGACGATCTCAACCGGACCGCGCGATACTCTGGCCTCGCGGCTGGCCGCGCTCGCCAGGCAGCACGAAGCGGCCCAGATAGTCGTCGGATTGCCTCGCCGAATGGATGGCTCTTTTGGACCGGAGGCCAGGGCTGCCCGGGAGCTGGCAGCCGAGGTTCGCGCAGCGTCGAAGCTTCCAGTCGAGCTCGTCGACGAGCGCCTGACCACCGCGGCCGCCGAGAAGTCTCTGCTGGCCGGGGGGATGCGCCGCGAAAAGCGGCGCGCGAACATAGACCGCGTGGCCGCGGCGATCCTCCTCCAGTCCCACCTCGACCGCCACCATGACTGAGGAAGTGACGCTCGTCGACGAGTCGGGCGTCGAGCGGCGCTTCGCGCTCCACGACGCCTTCGACCTCGACGGCACCGCCTACTACCTGGTCGAGGATGTCACCGAGCCCGACCGAGTGCTGCTCCTGCGGGAGACGCCGTCCGGGTTGGAGACCGTCGACGGTGAGGAGTTCGGCCGCGTGATGAGCGCCCTCGAGGAAGATCGCGTCGAATGAGGCGCCTCATCGCCGTCGTCGTGATCCTCGCGCTCCTCGGGTTCGGTACCTCGCGCGCCCTCGACTGGTGGACTTTCAACGTCAACACGCCCGTGTCGACCGCCAGCCACAACATCACGTTTCACGTCGACCCGGGCGAGACCCCCTCGCAGATCGGCAGCGACCTCTACGACCTGCACCTCATCCGAAGCACGGTCGCCTTCGACCTCTACGTCCGCCTGACCGACGCCGCGCCGAAGTTCCAGGCCGGCGCCTTCGTGCTGAACACGAAGATGTCGCTGAGCCAGATCGTGGGGGCCCTGCAGCACGGACGGCCCGACGAGAAGACGATCACCTTCCCCGAAGGTTTCCCGCTCTGGTACCAGGCCAAGCTGGTCGACGAGAAGAAGCTCGGTGCGTTCGCGGGCGCCGACTACCTGAAGTCGGCGAAGAATCCGAGCCTGGCGTCGAAGTACGGCTTCCTGCCGGCTTCCACCGCGACCGCGGACTTCCCTTACGAGGGATACCTCTTTCCGGACACCTACCTGGTCGACCCGGCGGCCGGGGCCGACGG
>VBHA01000086.1 GCA_005889495.1 Chloroflexota bacterium | reverse complement strand
GGCTCATGGGTGCCGGGGATCACCGCCTCGGCATTCAATGACGGGAACGTCACCCTCTCAGTGACGGAGACCGACGTCGCGGGCAACCCGCTCACCACGGCGCTGGTCCTGGTCAAGGACACCGTGGCCCCGACTGGTTCCTTCGTCGTGGCGGGCACGGCGATCAACGGGGTGCCCGCAACCACCAACCCGAACCCCGCCCTGACCCTTGCCTTCAGCGCGAGGTCGGGGGTGGCGACCGTGGCGTTCTCGACCAACGGCGGTACGACCTATGGCGCGGCGCAGCCATACTCGACCGCCGCCACCGTCGCGCTCGGAGCCGATGGCGTCTACACCATCGCGGTCAGGGTGACGAGCAGCGCCGGGAACAGCGCCACGTTCATGAAGCAGGTGCGGCTTGACCGCGCCGGGCCGGCGATCACCTCCAGCATCACGGCGCCGACCAACGCGGGCTCGTACGACGTGGGCAAGGCGGTGACGCTCACCTTCAGCGCCTCGGACGTCGACAACGTCGCCTCCACCACCGCCGTGCTGGACGGCACGACCGCGGTCTCGAGCGGAGTCGCTTTCAACACCGAGACGCTGGCCCCTGGGACCCACACCATCGTCATCACGTCCACCGACGGCCTGGGCAACGTGGCGACGTCGAATGTGACCATGACCCTGCATGCCACCGTGGCCGGCCTGACGACGGCGGTCAACGACGGGACCGCGAGCAGGCAGATCACCTCGACCGCGACCTCCTCGCAACTGCTCTCCTACCTGTCGAGCGCCCAGACCGCGCTCAACGCCAACGACCACGCCACCGCCAAGACCAACCTGGCCTCCTTTGTGACCTACGCCCAGGGCCAGAGCGGGGGCACGATCACGGCCGCCTATGCGTCGTTGCTGGTGGCCTGGGCGAACGACCTGGTCGCCCGACTCTAGGCCCGAAAAGCGGTCGCGCGCGCGTCCTCTCTATATATGTGCGGCGGCCTGACGGGGCGCCGATACCGAAATTGAGACGCTCATGAGACTGACCGGGCGAGGGGCCGGACCGATAATCCAGACCCATGAAGATCGCCCTTATCGCCCTCAGCGGCGTCCGCGCCTACAACGAGGAGCTCACCAGGCTCGGCATGACGCTGCCCGGCTTCGTCGAGCGAAGCAAGGTCATCGCCTCCTTGCCCAGCCTCTCCCTGCTCACCCTGGCAGGGCTGACGCCGGAGCGCTTCGACGTCGAGTACTACGAGGTCGCCGACCTTCGCGGTCTGGACAAGCTGCCGGACTGCGACCTGGCGGCCCTGGCCACGTTCACGGCCCAGGCAAAGGACGCCTACGAGATCAGCCGCCGCTACCGCGAAGCCGGGATCAGGACCGTCATCGGCGGCCTCCACGCGACTGCCGCGCCGCAGGAGGCGCTGCGTCACTGCGACGCGGTGGTGGTGGGGGAGGGCGAGCTCGTCTGGCCGCGCCT
Organism: Chloroflexota bacterium; assembly: GCA_005889495.1. Lineage (GTDB taxonomy): Bacteria > Chloroflexota > Dormibacteria > Dormibacterales > Dormibacteraceae > 40CM-4-65-16. Next base: position 28,756 of record VBHA01000086.1, on the reverse strand, counting down.
GCTCGAAGACTTCGAGGCCGGGCGGATGCAGGGCCTGTACCACTCCCACGGCGTCGAGTTCAACCTCGAGGACGCGCCCATGCCGCGGTTCGAGCTCCTCGACCCCGAGCGCTACAACCGGCTCACGGTCCAGACTCAGCGTGGATGCCCCTGGCGGTGCGACTTCTGCGCGAGCTCCATCACCCTGACGTCTCGCTACAAGGTCAAGCCCGTGGCGAAGGTCGTTGCCGAGATCAGGGCGATCAAATCGATCTGGCCGTCTCCCTTCATCGAGTTCGCCGACGACAACACCTTCGTGAACAAGCGACACGCACGGGAACTGATGCGTGCTCTGGAGAAGGAGCATGTTCGCTGGTTCACGGAGACGGACGTGTCGGTCGCGGATGACCCCGAGCTTCTCAGGATGATGCGCGAGGCCGGCTGCGCCCAGGTCCTGATCGGGCTCGAGAGCCCGACCGCCTCTGGCCTCGATGGGGTCGAGCTCAGGAACAACTGGAAGCGCAGGCGCCTGGGTTCGTACGCCGACGCCGTCGAGACGATCCAGTCCCATGGCATCGCGGTCAACGGCTGCTTCACGTTGGGGCTCGACGGCGATGGCCCACAGGTGTTCGACGCCGTGTGCAGGTTCGTCGAGGACAGCGGGCTGCAGGAGGTCCAGATCACCGTCATGACGGCGTTTCCCGGCACGCCTCTCTACCGGCGCCTCAAGGCCGAGGGCCGCCTGCTCGAGGAAACCGCTTGGGAGAAGTGCACGCTGTTCGACGTGAACTTCCGACCGAGGCAGATGTCGCCGCGCGAGCTGGAGGTTGGCCTGATCGAGCTTGGGCGGCGCCTGTACTCGCGCGAGGCCAAGCAGCGCCGGAACTTCAGCTTCAGGCGGCAGATGAGGCAGGGCCTGGCGAAGCGGCGATTGGAAAGGAGAGAGCTTGTCAGTTAGCTTCTGGAAACCGTTCTTTCTCGTCGCCGCCGTCTACGACGCAATCCTGGGGGCGGCATTCTTCCTCTTCTACCAACCCCTGTTCCACGCGCTCTCGATCTCTCTTCCGAACAACACGTCTTACATCCACATCACTGCCGCCTACGTGTTCGTCCAGGGTCTCAGCTACTGGTTCGTGTACCGCAACCCCGTGGGCAACGTCGACATCGTCAAGGTCGGCATCGTCTACAAGGTCATCTACAGCGGTCTTGCCTTCTACTACCTGGCCATCGGCCAGCTGCTGAGCTCGATCTTCGCCTGGCTCGGGGTGGTCGACGTGGTCTTCCTGGTCCTGTTCGTCAGGTTCCTGATGCTGGTCCCGCCCAGGGTGACGCCACGATGAGCGTCGAGGGGCGATTTGCCCGGCGTGTGGTCCGCCTGGCCGTGACCAGCGTGGTCGCCCTCGGCCTGATCTTCGGGCTGTGGGCCACGGCCAGGCCCGGGGGCCCCCTGGTCGGTGTCGCCCTGGGCGCCGGCTGGGTCCTGATGCCGGCCGTGCTCCTCCTCAGCCTGAGGCGGCCCGCGGCCCGGTACGCGCTGGTCGCCCCGGCCACCCTCGTCGGCGCCGGCCTGGTCGCCATCTCCGTGGCGAGCGCTTCGGGCCCACCCGTCCCGGAGGCGGGCTGGCTCCTCATGTCGGCGGGCGTTTTGCTGGGCGGGCTCCTCGGCGCCTGGTTCTGGTTTCGGCTCCTGCCGGTGCCGCGGGAGCTCGAGGACCCCTTCGCGCCAGGCCGGTGGGCGCTGATCGTGGTCCACGTGGCCCTGATCGTCGCCGGCATCGCCCTGGTCGCCATCTCGGCGCTTTGAAACTGGTTTCTTGACAAGCTCCAGGGTCCCGCCCATAATCCGGTAAGCGCTTACCGGTAAGCGCTTACAGCAAGCCTCCAGGCATCGAGGTCAAGGCGAGCCGGCGGGCGGTAGTTGGAGCTCACGGGCCACATGGCGCAGTCCCAGAAATCGAACAGGACGTCGAAGACAGCGCCCAAGGCCGCGCTCACGATCTATGACGTCGCGAGTCAGGCGGGCGTCTCCATCGCTTCCGTCTCCCGCGTGCTCAATGGCCAGGGCAGCCCCCGGGCCGGCACCCGCGAACGCGTGATGCAGGCGGTGGCCGAGCTGGGCTTTGTCCCCGACGGCGCGGCCCGCGCCCTCTCCAACGGGCTGAAAGAGGTGGTCGGCGTCGTCTTCCGGCGAGGTGACGAAACCCGCTTCCAGGACGAGGACGAGAGCCTGCTGTTCATGGACGTCATCAACCGCGGCATCGACGTGGCCGCCCAGCGGCGCGGCTTCGACGTGCTCATCAGCTCGGTGGGGTTCTCCGACGAGAACGTGACGAGCCGCATCGAGGCGGTGGCGGGCAAGGCCGACGGCCTGATCCTCCACGACCGCATGCTTTCGGCCGGCAGCATCACACGGCTGAGCGGGGTGGTCCCAGTGGTCACGCTCGCCGGCAGCCCGTCGCGCGGCGCGATGAACGTCCGCTGCGACAACGAGGCGGGGATGCGCGCGCTCGTCCGTCACCTGGTGGTCGACCATGGCTACCGCACCATCGCTTACGTCGCCGGCCGGTCGGACAGCCCGGACAATCGCGCCCGTGCCCGCGTGTTCGAGGCGGAGGCGCGCGCCGCCGGCGCCGAGATCTACACCGGACCGGAGTGGCAGGGTGACTACAGCGCCGCGGGCGGCGCCCGGGTCGTGACCGGGCTCGTCGATACCCCGCGACGGCTGCCTCGGGCGATCGTCTGCGCCAACGACCAGACCGCGCTGGGCGTGATGCATGCCCTCGCGCGCAACGGGATCAAAATCCCGGACACGGTCGCCGTGACCGGCTTCGACGACGTCCCGGTCGCCCGCCACCTGCACCCACCCCTGACGACGGTGCGCCAGCCCATGCTCGAGCTGGGCGCGACGGCCTTCGACGTCCTCTATTCGCGGATCAGCGTCGGCAAAGGCGAGCCCGAGGTCGTCCTGCCCGTGCAGCTGATCGTGCGCCAGAGCTGCGGCTGCCCATGAGTGCCCTCCTCCGGCGGCTGTTGGTCTACCTGCTTGCGGCCTGGGTCGCGCTGACGGTCAGCTTTCTGCTCCCGCGCGTCGTCCCCGGCAACCCTGTCGCGGGCGCGGTGGCGCGGGCGTCGCAGTCCGGGAACTGCAACGAGCAGTGCGTGATCGCGATCGAGACCCAGCTTGGGTTCAACGTCCACCAGAGCCTCTGGGACCAGTACGTCAACTACTGGGAGAACCTGCTCCACGGCAACCTCGGGCACTCGTGGTCGGAGAACGCGCCCGTAAGCAACCTGATCCTTTCCTACCTGCCCTGGACCCTGGCGCTTCTCGGCGTGGCCACGACCACGAGCTTCGTCGCCGGGAGCATGATCGGAACCCTTGTCGCATGGCGCCGCGGGTCGCTGTTCGACTGGTTGATCCCGGTCGCCACGTTCTTCCAGGCCCTTCCTTACTTCTTCCTCGCCATCGTGCTGGTCCTGATCTTCGGTCAGACGGGGACGATGCTGAAGTGGTTCCCGAGCCTGTTCGGCTACGACATCTTCGGCGCCGAGCCCGGATTCAACCTTCCGTTCGTCGAGAGCGTCCTCGCCCACGGCATCCTCCCGGCCGTCACCGTGATCCTGGCCTCGATCGCCGGGTTCATCCTCGCGATGCGCAACCAGATGATCACGACCCTGGACGACGACTTCGTCCTGGTCGCCGAAGCCAAGGGCCTGCCGACCCGAACCGTGATCTGGTACGCGGCGCGCAACGCCTTGCTCCCCGTGGTCTCCAACTTCACGATCGCGATCAGCCTCGTGGTCGCCGGCCAGATCCTGGTCGAGATCGTCTTCAACTATCCCGGCATCGGCTATCACCTCTACGACGCGCTGGGCAAGCTCGACTACTCGCTGGTCCAGGGCATCTTCGTGGTCATCACGCTGGTCGTGCTGGCCGCCAACCTCCTGGCCGACGCCGTGTACGTCGCGATCGATCCCCGGGCTAGGCAGGCGGCCTGATGACGATCGACAGCACGACCATCGCACAGGCCGAGCCCACCTTTCAGCGGTCGCACACCGTGCGCCTCCCAAGGTCGCCGAAGGTGATCGGCGGCGCCGTCATCGTGGCGATCTTCGGCCTATTCGCCGCCATCGGGAGATGGGTCGCACCGTACTCGCCCGACGCGACCGACACCAAGAACTGGGTCCAGCACGTGCTGGTGCCGGGCACCGGCCCGGGAACCGAGTTTCCCGCCAACTACTACCCGCTCCCGTTGGGGCCGTCGGCCGCGCACTGGCTGGGCACGACGGTGTTCGCGCAGGACGTGTTTTCGCAGCTGGTCACGTCGACCCAGGCCACGCTCTTCGTCGGACTCCTGGCTGCCGCGATCGCGACCGGGCTCTCGATCTTCTTCGGCGTCACAGCCGGCTACATCGGCGGTGGCACGGACGAAGGGCTGTCCCTGGTCGCCAACGTGTTTCTCGCCATCCCCGGCCTGCCGCTTCTCATCGTGCTGGCCGATTACGTGCCGTACGCCGGCTCGAGCGTGATCCTCGTCGCGGTCATCATCGCTGTGACAGCGTGGGCCTACAGCGCCCGCGTGCTCCGGGCGCAGACGCTGTCGCTGCGCAACCGCGACTTTGTCGAGGCCGCCCGCGTGTCGGGGGAAGGGCGTCTTCGCATCATCGTCGCCGAGGTCCTGCCGAACCTGATCCCGATCGTGGCCGCGTCATTCCTCTACACGACCCTGTACGCGATCTATGCATACGTCGCCATCTCGTTCCTGGGGCTGGGCGGCTCGCCGACGTCCTCTCCGCCGGGCCTGTGGAACTGGGGCGAGATGCTGCGCGAGGGTTTCGCCAACAACGCGGTGAGGGGTGGTTGGTGGTGGTGGTGGGCGCCACCCGGCGTCTGCGTCGCCGCTCTCGGCACCGGGCTGGCGCTCCTCAACTTCGGCCTCGACGAGTTCATCAACCCCCGGCTTCGCATCGCTGGCTTTACCGGCAAGGCCGCCCGAAAGGCGGGCATCAACAGCCGCACGGCCACCGTGATCACGCCGGTGATGCGCAAGAGCGCGATCCCCCCAACTGGCGCCATGCCGGCCGACGCGGTGCTCGAGATCCGTGGCCTGACGGTCGACTACGGGTACGGCGAAGATGCCGTCCACGCGGTCAGCGACTGCGACCTCGTCCTGCGCCGGGGCAAGGTCCTCGGACTTGCGGGGGAGAGCGGCAGCGGCAAGACCACCCTCGCCCTCGCCGCCGTCCGCCTGCTCCGCCCACCGGCCGTGATCACCGCCGGCGCGGTCCGCTTCCGTTCGCCGAAAGGGGTCGTCGACATGCTGGACGCGACTCAGCCGCAGCTCCGGGCGGTGCGCTGGTCGGAGATCGCGGTCGTGCTCCAGAGCTCGCTCAACGCCCTCAACCCGGTCACCAGCGTCGGAGCCCAGTTCGACGACCTGCTGCGCGCCCACCGCCCGCTCCTGGGACGCTCGGGGCGCGCCGACCGGGCGGGCGAGCTGCTGAAGATGGTCGGCATCAACCCCGACCGCCTGCGCAGCTACCCGCACGAGCTCTCGGGCGGCATGCGCCAGCGGGCGATGATCGCGATGGCCCTCGCGCTCGACCCGCAGGTCGTGATCCTCGACGAGCCGACGACAGCCCTCGACGTGGTGACGCAGCGGGAGATCATCGAGGAGCTGATCGGGCTGCGCGACCGGCTCGGCTTCGCGGCGCTGTTCATCACCCATGACCTTTCCCTCCTGGTCGAGATCGCGGACGAGATCGCGGTCATGTACGCGGGGCGGGTCATGGAGCGCGCGCCGGCCGCCTCCCTGTTCCACGCGCCGCGCCTGCCCTACACGCACGGACTCCTGCACTGCTTTCCGCCGCTGCATGGCAGGCGCGCCCCGATGGAGGGGATTCCTGGATCTCCTCCCGATCTCAGGGATCTCCCCACGGGGTGCGCCTTTCATCCGCGCTGCAGGTGGGCTCTTGAGCAGTGCCGAACCCAGGTGCCGCAGCTCTCTTTGGTGGACGGCTCCCGCCGCGAGGTCGCGTGTTGGCTCCACGACGGCGGGCAGACCGTCCCGGACGAGCTCGCCCGGCGGGACCCGATGCTGGTGGCGCAGTGACGAAGCCCTCGGCGCCCATCCTCGAAGGCCAGAACCTGGTCAAGCATTTCTGGGTCAAGCAGGGCCGTGGGCCTTTCGCGCGCCGCGCCCCGATCCGCGCCGTGGACAACGTCTCCATCCGCCTCGACGCGGGCAAGGTCACCGCGCTGGTGGGGGAGAGCGGCGCGGGCAAGACGACCGTCGGCCGCCTTCTGGCGCAGGTCGTGAGGCCCGACGCCGGGCGCGTCCTCCTGGACGGCAAGCCCGCGCCGGCCGGCCGGCCGCGCTCCTACGCGGCGCAGGTCCAGATGGTCTTCCAGGACCCTTTCGCGTCGCTCAATCCTGTGCATCGCGTCCGCCACCACCTGGCGCGGCCACTCCAGATCCACGGCTTCGGCACGGGCGACGTCGATGCGGCGGTCGCCGATCTGCTTCGCCGGGTCGCGCTCAAGCCACCGGATCAGTTCGCATCGAAGTTTCCACACGAGCTCTCGGGCGGTCAGCGCCAGCGAGTCGCGATCGCCCGGGCCCTGGCGGTCCGACCGCATGTTCTGATCGCCGACGAGCCGGTCTCGATGCTCGACGTCTCCATCCGCCTCGGCGTGCTCAACCTGCTGGCCGACCTGCGGGACGAAGAGAGGCTGGCGATCCTCTACGTGACCCACGACATCGCCTCCGCCCGCTACCTGGCGGACACGATCTCGGTCATGTACGCCGGCCAGCTCGTCGAGTCCGCTCCCAGCGAGCGCCTGACCGACAGCCCCGCGCATCCTTACACGCAGCTGCTGCTGTCGGCCGCTCCGGACCCCGACCGGCCCGCACCACCCCACCTCGCCGGGCGGGGTGCGCCGCCGAGCCTGCTGGCCCCGCCCAGCGGATGCCGCTTTCATCCCCGCTGCCCCTACGCGATGGACATCTGCAAGCGCCAGGCGCCGCCGAGCGTCACGGTCGCCGATGGACATGTCTCTGCCTGCTGGCTACACGTCGACGCGGCGCAGAGGACTTCGAGCGAAAACGGTGTTCCGGTCGGCGCCGGCTCACACATAGACAAAGAGAAACAAAAGAGGTGAGGAAGTTTGGACTTGAATCGCTCGTTTCGATCCCCGCCGGCAAGCGGGGGGAAGAGGTTGTGGAGATGCCGGCAGCCGTCAGCTATGCACGGGCCTTCTCCGGCGCGTGCGTCATGGAGGTGACTGATCGATGAATTGGAGAGCTCTGACCGGCCTGCTTGCGCTTGCGACCCTGGTCGCGGCGGGGTGCGAGCAAGGTTCTAACAACACGGCCGCGGTCAGCGGCGGCAAGCCGCTGATCGCCGAGCCCACGACGGGGGTCACCTTCTCGGAGGATTTCAACCCCTATGACCCGAACTCCGTGTCGTCCAGCATGGGCACGCGGAGCATCGTCAACGAGCCGCTGGTCGAGTTCGACCAGCTCGACCCGACGCCGGCCGGGACGCACCCGTGGCTGGCTACGGCCTTCGCCTTCCAGAACGGCGGCAAGGACCTGCAGGTGACCATTCGGCAGAATGTCAAGTTCAACGACGGATCGGCGTTCGGCCCGGCCGACGTCGCAGCGACGTTCAAGGCCATGCAGAACCCGGCCGCGGACACCCCTGGCGTCCCACCGCAGGCGTCAGACCCGACCGTCTCCGGCAACACGGTGACGCTTCACTTCCAGACGCCGCAGTTCACCGGACTGTGGGCAATCCTGGGCACGACCTACATCCTCAAGAAGTCGGTCGCGGACCAGATCGCGGCCAACCCCAAGCTGACCATCGCCAACCCCGTCGGCACGGGCCCGTTCATGCTCAAGAGCTACTCGAGCTCGCTGATCAAGTGGAAGCCGAACCCCTACTACTGGGGCGGCCCGCCGCCGGAATCCGAGATCGACACGCCGGCCATCGCCACCAACGCGGCGGCAAGCGACGCCCTGATCAGCGGCCAGCTGGACTGGGCCGGCAACGACATCCCTAACGTCTACGCCAACTACGTCAACCTGAACCCGCTCACCAACCACGCCTGGTTTGCGTCCGGCTCGACCGTCACGCTCTACTTCAACCTCCACCCCGGCAACGGGGGGGCGACCGGGATCGGCGAGGCGGCGGTTCGGCGGGCCGTGAGCTACGGCGTCGACCGAAACGCGCTCGCGCTGTTGGGCGAGTCGGGCTACGAGCTGCCCGCGAGCTCGTCCAGCGGACTGATCCTCCCGAACCAGAAGGCGTTCCTGCCGGCCGACGGCAGCCTGACCAACGACCTCTCGACCAGCGGCTCGGTTCCGGACGGAGCGACGGCCGCAGCCAGCAAGCTGCCCGCCGGGGCCGACGTCTACGACATCCTCACCGGCGCCGGTTGGAAGGCGCCCGCGTCATCGCACTACGACGCCACCGCGAAGACTTTCAAGTCAGGCGGCAACTGCGACGGCACCAACACCGCCAACTGCTGGACCAAGGGCGGTCAGATCATCAAGTTCTCGATCTACGACCCGGTTCCATTCTCCGACTACTGGGAGAACGCGGCCCTGATGTCGCAGGAGCTCCAGCCGCTCGGCATGGACGTCACCACCAAGCCGGCGCAGGGCTACTCCGACTGGAACACCAACCTGACCTCGAACCCGTCGTCATGGCAGACCATCATTCACTGGGGCTCAGGCGGGAGCATCCCGTACATCCAGTATCAGGACTGGCTGGACGGCTCCAGCTCGACCACGGCTGCCCACTACATCGGTTTCAAGCATGATGGCGCTCAAGCGTCGCTTGCCAAGTACGCGAGCATCGACCCGTCCGACAACGCGTCGCTGATGGCGCCGGTGCAGGAGCTCGCGAAGATCATGTCGACCCAGGTACCCATGGCGCCGCTCCTCTACGGGGCGGACTGGAACGTGTACAGCAGCGCCAAGTACACCGGGTGGCCGAACCAATCCCACCCGTACATGAACCCTTCGCCCAGCGATCCCCAGATGCCTTACATCCTGATGCAGCTCAAGCCCGCGGCCTGAGCACCTAGTCAAGTTCCGTCCGGCCGGCGAGCTTCGCCGGCCGGACCTTCCACACAGTCACCGAGGAGATCGTCCATGTGCAGCGCGACCATCGGAAGCCGCAGCGATGAGTCACGCCTGGTGGCGCGGCTCAGCCTGGAGCAGAAGGTCCGCCTTCTGACCGGCGCGGACGGCTGGTCGCTGCACCCGGAAAGCGCCGTCGGGCTCAGGCCGCTTGTCATGTCTGACGGCCCGGCCGGCGTTCGCGGAACTCGGTTCGACCCGGCGGACCCCTCCACGTCATTGCCATGCCCGGTGGCGATCGCCGCGACGTGGGACGTGGAGCTGGTCCAACGCCTCACGGCCGCCCTCGGGCGGGAGGCCCGGTCCAAGGGCGTGGACGTCGTCCTCGGCCCGACCGTCAACATCATCCGCACGCCGATGAGTGGGCGCGGCTTCGAGTGCTTTTCCGAGGACCCCCTGCTCACTTCGCGCATCGCCGTCGCATACGTGCGCGGGATGCAGGGCGCCGGTGTCGGAGCCACCGTGAAACATTTCGTCGCCAATGACTCGGAGACGGACCGGCACACCTATGACGCGAGGGTTACGCAGGAGGTCCTGCGCGAGCTGTACCTCCCTCCGTTCGAAGCCTGCGTGCTCGAGGCGGACGTCTGGCTGGTCATGGCGGCGTACAACTCGGTCAACGGCGCGACCATGACCGCCAACGAGCTCCTGTTGCGTGGGCTGCTCAAGGAGGAATGGGGCTTCGAGGGCGTCGTCGTCTCGGACTGGTCGGCCACCACCACGACCGCCCCAAGCGCGAGCGCGGGCCTCGACCTCGTGATGCCCGGGCCCGACGGACCGTGGGGCGAGCAGCTGGTCGCGGCCGTGCGCGAGGGAGCGGTGGCCGAGTCCGCGATCGACGACAAGGTCGCGCGCCTGCTTCATCTTTCGCGCCGAGTGGGCGCACTCGACGGTGCGACCCCCCACCCAGGCGCGGCCGCCGAGCGCGTGCCAGTCGACGCTGCGCTTCTGCGCGAGTTCACGGCGCGCTCGTTCGTGCTGCTCACGAACCCAGGCGGCCTGCTCCCTCTGGAGGCAAACCTCCGAAGCCTCGCGCTCATCGGCCCCAACGCCATCGAGCCGCAAACGCAGGGGGGTGGAAGCGTGCGCGTGCTGCCGTCCGCCCGCGTCGACCTCGCGGCATCCCTTCAAGCTGCCCTGCCGAAAACGGCCATCACCGTCGACCAGGGCTGCCTGACGAGCGCTACGGTCGCGGCGCCACGCGAGGGCACGCTGCGGGACCCCGTCACGGGACGGCCAGGCGTCCGCCTCGAGATCCGCGGCGCGAACGGCGATGCCGTGTACGACGCCCCGTTCCCGCGCAACGCCGTCACCTGGTGGGACGGCCTTCCCAACGCCGTCCATGGAAGCGGAACCACGATTGTCATGCGCGCCGGCTACCGACCCGACACCACGGGCACGCATGTGATCGGGGCGGCCGGGGTGGGTGCGCTGCGGATCATCGCGGACGGCAGCCTGCTGGCGGAGACGAAGACGGCGCTCTCGGGCGACGTCGTCGAGGCGCTGTCGCGCCCGCCGGAGCTTCGCGTGCCGGTGGAGCTGCAGGCTGGACGTGAGGTGCTGGTCTCGGTCGAGCTCGTTCCCGACCAACGGTTCGTGATGCTCCGCCTCGGCATCGCGCCGGAAGCCGGCGATGACGAGCTGATCGAGCAGGCAGTCCGCTCGGCGGCCGGCGCGGAGGTCGCGGTCGTCGTCGTGGGATCCGCCGACGGGGAGGAGAGTGAGGGCTACGACCGGAAGACCCTGGCGCTGGGCGGACGGCAGGACGAGCTCGTCACCCGGGTCTCCGCGGCCAACCCGCGCACCATCGTGGTCGTGAACTCAGGCATGCCCGTGCTGATGCCGTGGGCGAATCGTGCGGCCGCCATCGTCCAGGGATGGATTCCGGGACAGGCGTTCGGCGATGCGCTGGCCGACACCCTGCTCGGCGAGGCCGAGCCTGGTGGCCGGCTGCCCCTGTCGATGCCGAGGGCGGAGGCCGACGCGCCGGTGCTCCACGCTCGGCCGCAGGGTGGCGGCCTCGTTTACGCGGAGGGCCTGCTCGTGGGCTATCGCGGCTACGACCGCGACGGCGTGGAGCCTCTCTTCGCCTTCGGGCACGGGCTGGGTTACACCAGCTGGGAATATGTGTCCCTGGCCGCGGAGCCGGTCGCCGTGAACGGAGAGCTGGACGTGCGCGTGACCGTGCGCAACTCTGGAGCCCGCGCCGGCCGCGAGGTCGTCCAGGTCTATCTCGAGAGGCCGGAGGATGGTCCTGAACGTCCGCTGCGCACACTTGGCGCTTTTGGGATCGTCGACGCGGACCCTGGCAAGCAGGTCGAGGTGCGGATGACCATTCCCGCCCGGGCGTTCATGCGCTTCGACGAGACAGCTCGCGACTGGGCGCCACGCGGCGGCGCCTATACGATTTGGGCGGGGAGGTCTTCTCGAGACCTGAGGCTGAATCTGCGGGTGGAGGTTGGTTAGATGAGGATCGACAGGCGTCTGTTCGCGGCTGCCGCGACGATTTTTGCTCTCGGGTGGTCATCGGGCACGTCAGTGGTCACTGCTCAGGCCGCGCCACCGGCAAAGCCGGACCTCGGACCAAACGTCCTGATCTTCAACCCGGCCATGGCGCTCAGCGACATCCAGGCGGCCGTGAACGGGGTGGCGAGCCAGCAGGTCCCGAACCAGTTCGGCAGCCAGCGCTACGCGCTGCTGTTCGAGCCCGGGACCTACGGCACGGCGGCCAACCCGCTGAACTTCCAGGTCGGTTACTACACCGCGGTGGCGGGTCTCGGTCAGTCTCCGTCCGACGTGGTCGTCAACGGCTCGATCTACGTCCACAACCAGTGCTTCGGCCCAGGTGACTGCACCGCGCTCGTCAACTTCTGGCGTTCCGTTTCAAACCTCACGATCAACGTGCACACCCCGAACTTCGGCTGCTACACCGGTGAGTTCTGGGCGGTCTCCCAGGCGGCCCCGATGCGTCGCGTCCACGTCAACGGTTTCGCCACCCTGATGGACTACTGCACCGGACCGTCGTTCGCAAGCGGCGGTTTCATCGCTGACTCTGCCTTCGACGGCAGCGTCGTCGTCAACGGCTCGCAGCAGCAGTGGATCACGCGCAACAGCCGGGTCGACAACTGGACCAACGCGGTCTGGAACCAGGTCTTCTCGGGCGTCGTCGGCGCCCCGGCCCAGACGTTCCCCAACCCGCCTTTCACGACCCTGGCAACGAGCCCTGTCACGCGCGAGGCGCCCTACCTGTACATCGACTCGGCAGGCGGATACAACGTGTTCGTGCCCGCCGTCCAGCACGACACCTCGGGCACGTCGTGGTCCGGCGGTCAGACGCCCGGTTCGTCGATACCGATCCAGGACTTCTTTGTCGCGCGGCCTGGCGACTCGGCGCACGCGATCACGTCGGCGCTCGCCAGCGGCAAGCACCTGATCCTGACCCCTGGGGTCTATCACCTCGACCAGACGATCGAGGTCATGCATCCCGACACGGTGGTCCTGGGCCTGGGCTTCCCGACCCTGGTCCCGGACAACGGTCGCCCGGCGATGAGGCTCGTCAACCCGCGCGGCGACCTGGTGTCCGGCGTCATATTCGACGCCGGCGCGCGCACCTCGGAGGTGCTCCTGCAGGTCGGAACCGGTCACGATGCCGGCAACGCCACCGACCCGTCGGTCCTGTCCGACGTCTTCTTCCGAGTCGGCGGAGCGGCGGCCGGCACGACGACGACGGCGCTCGTTGTCAACAGCAGCGATGTGATCCTCGACGACATCTGGGCGTGGCGCGCGGATCACGGCAACGGTGTGGGGTGGACGGTCAACACGGCCGACACCGGCGTGGTGGTCAACGGGGACGACGTGACCGCCTATGGGCTGTTCGTCGAGCATTTCCAGAAGTACGAGGTGATCTGGAACGGAGACGGCGGCACCGACGTCTTCTTCCAGAACGAGATGCCGTACGACCCGCCGAGCCAGGCGGCGTGGATGGAGGCGCCCGGCGTCGACGGGTACGCCGCGTTCAAGGTCGCGCCGGATGTGACGAGCTTCCACGGCTACGGGATGGGCAGCTACTCGTTCTTCAACCAGGGACTGAACATCTACGCCGAGCGCGCCTTCGAGGTGCCCGACTCGCTGCCCGCCGGCAGCCTGCGCGACCTGCTGACGATCTTCCTCGACCCCTCGCACGGCAAGGGCGGCATCCTGCACGTGGTCAACGAGGCCGGAGGCTCATCGACGATCGCCAACCCGGACGTCCCGGTGGCGGTGGTGAGCTATCCCTGATCGCTGAACGGCCGGCGGCCCTGGTCGCAGGGAACCGCCGGCCGCTCCGTTACGGCTATCGGAGAAGTGCGTCCAGACGTCCCGTCGCGCCCGATCGTCGAGCTGAGGTCCGTGAGCCGCGCTTACGGGTCCCGTGTCGCCGTCGATGACGTCGACCTGACCCTCCACCCAGGGGAGCTGACCTTCCTCGTCGGCCCCAGCGGAGCTGGCAAGACCACCCTCCTGAGGCTCATCAACCGCGAGATCAGGCCCACCTCGGGCGAGGTCTCGGTCGCCGGCATCCCCGCCCACGCGATCAAGGCGTCCCGAGTCGCCGAGCTGCGCCGCCTGGTCGGGGTCGTCTTCCAGGACTACAAGCTGTTGCCCCGCCTGACCGCCGTCGAGAACGTCGCTTTCGGGCTCCAGGTCGCGGACCTGCGGGTCTCCGACGAGGAGGCGACAGACCGCGCCCTCGACGCCCTCGAGGCGGTCGGGCTCGGCGACCGGGGCAAGTCCTTTCCAGGCCAGCTCTCCGGCGGCCAGCAGCAGCGGGTGGCGATCGCCCGGGCCGTCGTCGCCCAACCTCCGGTGCTGATCGCCGACGAGCCCACCGGCAACCTCGACCAGGACACCGCGTGGGAGATCATGGACCTGTTCGAGGACATCGCCGCGTGGGGCACCGCGGTGCTCGTGGCGACCCACAACGTCGACATCGTCACCAGGCTTCAGCGGCGCGTCGTCACGCTGGTCCAGGGCCGGCTCGTCCGCGACCAGCCCGCGGGGCAGACCGGGAGGATGGCGTGGCTGGCGACGTCGTGAACGGCCGCTTCCCCCGGCGGCGGTTGTTCCAGGTCGTGGCCGCGAACCTGGCGCGGCTCCTGTTCGGCGGGGCGGCACGGAGTTGGGCCCGAAACATCGGCAGCACGGCGCCCGCCCTCTGCTCGATGGCCCTGCTCCTGCTGATGTCGGGGTTGGTAGGTCTTACCGCCTTCACCCTGCGGAACGTCGAGCAGGTCCAGGCAAGCCAGGCCTCGCTGCTCCACGTCTACCTCCGGGACGACGCCAGCGGGGTCGATGTGTCGGCCCTTTTCGAGCGCCTGCGCACCGACCCGAGGGTCGCCGGCGTCGCCTACGTGACCAAGGAGGACGCGCTTGCGCGGGCGCAGACGATTCCTGGCCTTCCCCAGCTCGCCCAGGCGACCGACAGCAACCCATTTCCCGCCAGCCTCGACGTCCAGGTCAAGAACATCGACGACATGGGGGCGATCGATGCGCTGGTCCGTGACGAGAGCGTGGTCGACCCCGAGCAGCCGACCTCCTACGATCGCGGAGCCTATCAGCGGCTGCAGGCGGTGCTGTTCGGCGTCGCCGTCGCCGGGCTCGCCTTTCTCGGCCTGCTGGGCTTCGTGGCCGTGACGGTGACCATGAACAGCGTCAAGTCGGCCATCCACGCGCGCCGGGACGAGATCACGATCATGCAGCTGGTCGGCGCCTCTCGCTGGATGGTGCGCGGCCCATTCGTCGTCGAGGGCGCGATCACCGGCGGGCTTTCAGGATCGCTGGCCGGACTCGCGACCTTTGGCCTGGCCGCGGCCGCGGTCGCCCTCGGGTCGGAGAGCTTCGCCCAGTTTGCGCCGGGCGTCACCGTCACGGTGGCCGCGGTCGCCGGTGCTCTGGTCGTCGTGGCCGGCCTCGCCCTCGGCTCCGGTTCGTCCCTCCTGACGCTGCGAAGGCACATGGAGTCGTGAGGAAGGCCCTGCTCGCGGTCGCGGTCGCCTTCCTGGTCCTCGGCGCCGATCGCACCGGGGCGACCGCCGACTCGCCGCCGCCTGATCCCCAGGCGCAGCTCGCGATCATCAACCAGATTCGAGCCCAGCTCGGCAGCAACCTGGCCGACGCGCTGGCGGCGCAGCAGCAGCTCCGTCAGTCGCTCGAGGACAACGCGGCCCAGCAGGCCCAGGTCCAGGCCAAGATCGCCGACGTCGAGGCGAAGATCACCGACCTCGACACACAGATCGCGGCCGCGCAAGCAAGGGAGGCGGTGCTGTCGCAGAGAATCGACACCGAGCGCACTCAGCTGCGGCAGCTCGCGCGCGCGGCCTACGAGTCGCCGGGTTCGGTGCTGATCGTGCTCGCCCAGTCGAGAAGCCTGAGCGATCTCTTCACCCGGATGGCCGATCTCAACGTGGCCGGCTCGCGGGCGGCCGAGATCAAGTCATCGCTTGCGCAAGACCTCGCCGAGCAGCAGAAGGAGAGGGAGAAGGAGCAGGCGGCCCGTAACGAACAGGCCAGTCTCCGCGACCAGCTCGATGGCCAGCTGTCGCAGCTGCGAACCCTCGCTGCTCAGCAGCAGAAGTCGATGGCGCAGCTTGAGGTCAAGATCGCGCAAACGCGCTCCGAGATGGCGCTGCTCAACCGGCAGTCAGCCCGGCTTGCGCAGGCGGTGACCGACATGTTGCAGCGCCAGCAGGACGCGATCATCGCCGCGGCCATGCAGTCGGTTTGGGCGCAGTTGCAGCTCTGGCTCCAGTCGAACAACGTCGGTCAGATCCCGACCAGCGCCGGGCACTCGACCAAGTACCGGTTCATCTGGCCGGAACCAGGCTCGCAGATCTCGCAGCCTTTCGGTCCCACAACGTTCTGGTTCGAGCCGCCTTACGGCAGCTATCCGCACTTCCACACCGGGATCGACCTGGTCGAACCGTTCGGGTCGCCGGTGTACGCGGCGGACGACGGCGTGGTCGCGCTGGTCGGGAGCTCGAGCAGCGGCTACGGAAACTATGTCGTGGTCGCGCACGCGGGCGGGTTCAACACCCTCTACGGCCACCTCTCGACTTCCCTCGTCAAGGTGGGGCAGAGGGTGACGCA
Organism: Chloroflexota bacterium; assembly: GCA_005889495.1. GTDB lineage: Bacteria > Chloroflexota > Dormibacteria > Dormibacterales > Dormibacteraceae > 40CM-4-65-16. The sequence continues at coordinate 12,503 of VBHA01000086.1, read as the reverse complement.
GGGGACCGCGGTCGGCCTGGAAGGCTCCTCTGGAAATTCGACCGGGCCGCACCTCCATTTCGAGCTGCGCATCGGGCAGAAACCCGTCGACCCGCGGCCGTACCTGCCGCCAGGAGCGCCTTCAGCTTTTCGCGGCTAGCCGGCAATCGGGGCAGCACCAGCAGCAGCGACAGCCACACCGCGACCCAGAAGGCGGCCGAGGCGAGCACCTCGAGGTTGGTGACGTCGCCGGACAGAGGGCGGACGAAGATCAGCCGGGATCGGTCGAGCCACGGCAGCGCGGCGGGTATCGGTCTGCCGTCCAGCCAGTAATACAGGATGTCCTCGACGCCTCCGAACGCCAGGGTGTACAGGGCGCCCTGGAACCACAGCGCCCACAGGCCGGAGTCGAGCAGGAGCACCGCCCCCACGGCCATCATCCCGATGAGGACCGCGACGTGCCCGGTCTGATAGTCCGGATCGAACACCGACAGGCCGTGCGCCTCGAAGATCCGCTGCCAGAGGAGGATGTCGCTCAGCGCATAGAAGCCGAGCGCGATCAGGAGCGCGAGGACGACGCGACCTCTAGCGGTACTGCGGGCCATGGTGGTTGTGGCGGCTGCGCGTGACCGGACGCGGCGCCGGCGCGGGCACCGCGGGGACGATCTCGCCGAGGGGCGCCGGCTGTTCCGCGACGGCACTGCCGTTGGCGTCGGGCTCCGAGGGCGAGGCGCCCACACCGGGCGGCCGGTAGACGAACTCCTGCAGTCCCTCCTTGACCACCTGGCTTGTGCCCAGGGCGACCGCGACCACCACGCAGACCGTGGTGAGCGCGTCCATCCACTGCTTGGCGCGTCCCCGGCGCTCGGCACGGTCAGTCACGGGCCGGATGTTGCACGAAGGCAGCGCCTCCCTTGACCGCCAGCTCGTTCACCAGCGGCGCATAGCCGGAGACGAAGACTGCCGCGAGGACGATCGCAACAGATGCGCGCAACACCCTGTGCGTGCCCGCGCGCCGCGCCCGGTCCCATCGCCGCCGCACCGGCGGTATCCGCATGAGGGCAAGTGGAGCGCTGACCGCGAGCGCGTAGAGGAAGATCGTCGTCAGTCCGAACAGGAGGAAGAGGTGGATGAGGACGGTTCCCCACACGACATAGGTCAACCGCTGGACTGACTTCCAGTGCCGGCCCAGCCATTGCTGGGCGGAGCGGTTCGCGGTCGCCACCAGCGGGATCAGCAGCAGCGTGGACAGCGTGCCCGCGACGAGAAAGGTATGGCCGCCCACCCGGGTCAGAACAGTGCCCGGAAAGGTGTCGCCGGTGGTCGTGGCGGCCAGGGTCAGGTCGGTCGCGGCGGTGGCGAACATCGCGATTCCGTAGTCGCGCCTGAGGATCACGTGCCACCGCCAACCCGTGATCGTGTGGACGGGCGTGACCGCGAGCATCGTGATGAAAATCGTGAACGTTGAAGTGCCTAGGACGTCGGCCACCGAAGCCGAGACGTTGGCGGCTGCTCCCGGTCTTCCGAGAACCAGGGAGACGATCTCCGGACCCATGAGCACGAACGGGATCAAGAGCAGCGCGCGGAAGAACCAGACCGCCGTCTTGCCAAATTCGCCGCGCCGGGATGTCGCGTCGCCCAGCGCGGGTGTGTACGCGTGCGCGTGTTCGATCATGCAGCACCTCCAGATGCCGGACTCTGTATGGACTTCCTCGGAGCGCTGCTGTCCTCGTCCGTCTCGCGGCGGCGCATGCTGGTCGCCGGGCTGGGCATGGTGGTGGCTGCGTGCGCCGGCAGGCAGCAGACCGGTTCTTCGGTGACGCCCTCGGCGACGTCGGCCTCGAGCGCGACCCCTGTCGCGACGCCGCGGTGCATCGTCACGCCGTCGGAGACTGAGGGTCCTTACTTCGTCGACGATCGGCTCAACCGATCCGACATCAGGGTCGATCCCCTGGACGGTTCGGTGCGGCCTGGCGTTCCGCTGACCCTCACCCTCGCGGTCGCCAAGGTTGGAACATCCTGTACCGCCCTCGCCGGGGCGCAGGTCGACGTCTGGCACTGCGACGCCCTTGGCGTCTATTCAGACGTCAGCGCCGAAAACACAGTAGGGAGGAAGTACCTTCGCGGCTATCAGACGACGGATGCGAACGGAGCCGTCAGGTTCACCACTGTCTACCCGGGCTGGTACCAGGGCCGCGCGGTGCACGTCCACTTCAAGGTCCGCACCTACGCCGGGGCGCAGAAGACATACGAGTTCACTTCGCAGCTCTTCTTCGACGACTCGATCTCGGACACCGTGTACAGGCAGGCGCCCTACAGCTCTCGCGGCGCGCGCGACACGAGGAACGCGAACGACATGGTCTATACGTCGAACAACAACAGCGGCGCGATGCTGCTGGCGAACCTGACGCAGACGGCTGCCGGCTACCACGCGGAGTTTGCGGTCGGCCTGAAGATCAGCTAGCGGTCAGACGAGGAACCTGCCGTTTTCCATGATCCTGCGCCCGTCCACCGTGACGGTGGCGTGCGAGGCGAGCGCGTCGAGGTGCGAGGGACAGCTCCAATCGGCGCCGGTCTCGATGCCGTAGGGGTCTCCAAAGGCGATGTGGACGCCGGGAAACTTCTCGTCCTGGAGGAAGTTGCCGACGATGCGGGAAAGGCCGATGTTGGTCCCGATGGCGAACTCGCCGGCACGGTTCGAGTTCGGATGCTGGCCCAGGTACTCGCGAAGCTCACCGCCCAACGATTCGTCCGGAGTCTCCACCGAAGCCACCCGACCGCCCTTCATCACGATGCGGACCGGCGGAGACAGCATCCCGTACTTGTCGGCGAACCAATCACCGAGCTCCTCGGCGACGATCAAGCCGTCGACCGATTGGGGGCACGTAAACGTTTCGCCCTCCGGCAGGTTGCCCCAGCGGCCCTGCTCCCAATAGCGGCCGTCGCAGGGAATCCATTTCAGAGACGGCGAGAACGTGGCGACGACCTCGGTGCCGAGTGAGGTCTCGACCGATATCTCCTTCGCTTGCTTCACGATCTCGTAAACCTTGCGCGTCACACGGAACACCTCTTCATAGTCCGCGGTCATGCCGTCGGCCATGAGCAGCTCGTTGATCCCGATCATGTGACCGTGGCGGCAGCGCAGCTCGTCCGCCAGTAGACGGAGCAGCGGCAGCCGGAAGCCGATCTCTCCTTTCAGGCCGGTCGCGATGAAAAAGGAGGCGGTCGGGCGGAACGCCATGATCTCGTCCGCGAACACGCGTGGAAAGGTGGTCGCAGGGCGCTGGACCTTGTCCTCGATCGTCCATGCGCGGACGGCGGCGCCCGTCGCCCGAGCCTCCTCCTCGATGGCGTCCGCGATCTCGGCCCGCGGCCGGTCGCGGACGATGCAGACGCGGTCCCTGCCGCCGATGTTGAGGCATGTGCGCACCGCGTTTCGTGCACCCAGGGCGAGCTCCGCCCGCATCACAGACAAAGGTTAGCGGGCTAGAAAGGCCGCATCGCCGGGTGTCACAATCTCGGGCTATGGGCCACCTCGAGGAGCGTGACCTGCGAAGTCTCGAGCGAAGGAGCATGTACTCGATCTTCGCTCCGCTCGATGGCGACGACGGCCTGTCCCGCGAGCTGGCGCTGGATGACAAGGCCAACCCGACGCGGGCGGGCGAGCTCGCGGTCTGGGGATTCCTCCGCCGACGCCGGCGACGCCGTCAGGCCGCCGACGAGGCCTGGGTGCCGGCGATGTTCATGTTCATCCGCCGCTTCTCCTAGCGGCTACGAGCCGGCTTCCGGCCCGAGGGCCTCGGTCACCCTTTCGGCGAGCAGGGACGGTGGCGTCTTCGCCTTTTCGAGCCAGGCGAGCGCGCCGGCGAGGAAGACCCGGTCGATGGCTCCATCCTGGTCGCCCAGGTGGTTGCTGAGCATGAAGACCGGAAGCGCCCGCGTCCGGTGGTCGATGCGGATGTGCTGCAGGATCTCGTCGCCGCGCATGCCAGGCAGCTGCCAATCGAGGACGATGATGTCCGGCGTCGCCCGGTCGATCGCGCGAAACAAGCCCTCAGCGTCCGGCGCGACCACCACGGAGTAACCGGCCGCCTCGAGGCCGAGCCGGTACATCTCGGCCGTCGCCGCGTCGTCGTCGACGATGATCACCGACCGCACGCCCCGTCTCTCCTTTCCTCACCCCGGTGAGTCTCCCTCCAGCACCGGCGCAATCTGCCGGCGATCGGTTGCGGAGGCACCTCTCGCAATGCCTCCGCACTTGTTACTCAGAACCGTACCACGACTTGGACACTTACGCAAGAGCTGGGCATTGGCTATAGTATTGGTTGGCCGTGGCATCAGACCAGGACCAGCCCATCTACTCGATCGGCGCCGTGGCGCGGATGCTCGAAATCCCCGCCTCGACCCTCCGGGCCTGGGAGGATCGCTACTCGCTGATCACGCCGCGCCGGAGCGAAGGCTCGCAGCGCCTTTACACCCGCGGACAGGTGGAGAAGCTTCGCTACATCAAGGCCCAGATCGAATCGGGCATGAGCGCCGCCGACGCCCACCGGCTGCTGTCGGAGAACGTGCGCGTGGGACGCCTCCCTGCGTCCCCAGAACCCAGCGCCGAAGACCGTCCGCTCGTCCTGATCGCCGAACGGGACGCCTATGCGGCAAACCTGGTCGAGTACTTCCTCCGCACCGAGGGATTCGACGTCGTGGTCGCCCTCGACGCGACCCAGGCGGCGCTTCACTTCGAGGAGCGGTCGCCCGACATAGTCCTCATCGACCTGCTGATCTCCGGGGGAGCGGGCTTCCGGCTGCTCAAGGAGTTCGCGGACGGGCAGAAGGCGCAGATCGTCGCGGTGTCCGCGATCGACAGCGCGGACGAAGCCCTGAGGTCGGGCGCAGCCGCGTTCATGCGCAAGCCCCTCGAGCCGCTCGCGCTCGTCTCCACCGTCAGGGACCTGCTCGGTACCAGCGCGCTCGTGGGCCGGCAGCGGAAGCTCCGCGTCCGGCGGTGAACGACCGAATCCCCACCGGAAGCGAACGCCTCGACGAGATCCTGGAGGGCGGCCTGCTCAAGAATGCGATCAACCTCATCGTCGGCATCCCGGGCAGCGGGAAGACCATCCTGAGCCAGCAGATCGCGTTTCGCAACGCGACAGTCGAGAAGCCCGCGCTCTACCTGTCCACGCTCTCCGAGCCGCTGGACAAGATCCTGCGCTACGGCGAGGGTTTGAGCTTCTTCGACCAGGCTGCGCTTCGGGAAGGTCGGCTGGTGTACGAGGATCTGGGCCAGCAGCTCGGCGAGGGCGGACTCGATGGGATCCTGGAAACCATCGACCGTCATTTGCGGCAGGTGAGGCCGGGGATCGTCGTCCTGGACAGCATTCGTGCCTTTCACGCCATGGCGAGCGACATCGGTGCCTTCCGACAGTTCCTGTACGGCCTGCTCCGTCGGCTCGGCGCCGCATCGACGACCGCGATCTGGAACGCGCCTTACACTCGTGCGCAAGCGCAGTCCGAAGCCGAGTTTGCGGTGGCCGACGCAATCGTCGCCCTGGACATCAAGCAGATGGCGGATCGTGAGGTGCGCGTGCTCCAGGTCATGAAGCTGCGCGGGAGCGGCTACAGGTCGGGCGAGCACAGCTACCGCGTCACGTCGGCGGGGATCGAGGTGTATCCGCGCCTCGCCGAGGTCCAGGTCGAGGCGCCGTACACGTTGAGCGAGAAGCACTCGGCGACCGGGGTCGCGGCCCTGGACGAGCTTCTGGGCGAGGGGGGGTACTGGGAGGGATCGACGACCCTGATCGTCGGGCCTTCCGGGATCGGCAAGACGTTGATGGGCCTGCACTTCCTCTACCACGGGGCGGAGGTCGGCGAGCCAGGCATCCTCGCCACTTTCCAGGAGAACAAGACCCAGCTGGAAAGGGTCGTCGGGAGCTTTGGCTGGTCGATCGACAATCCCGACGTACACGTCCACGCGCGAGGCGTGGTCGACGTGAACATCGACCAATGGGTCTACGAGCTGCTGGCGCTCGTCAGCCGGACGAACGCCAAGCGCGTCGTCATCGACAGTCTCCCCGACCTGCAGACCGCCGCGGGGGACGCGGTCCGGTTTCGGGAATGGGTCTTCTCGCTCACGCAGCGGCTCACGCGCGCGGGCGTGAGCTTGATGATGATCGTCGAGGTCCCAAACCTCTTTCAGCTCGACCGCATCTCTGAAAACGGGATCTCGCATCTCGCGGACAACGTGATCCTCCTTCAGTACGTCCAGGAGGGATCGGAGCTTTCGCGAGGACTGACGGTGCTGAAAACACGCGCGATGCCGCACCGGCCGGTGGTGCACCGATACGAGATCACGGACAAAGGGTTTGCCCTGGGCGACGGCCTGCCGCTGGGGCGCTAAAAGAGCAAGGCCGCCAGGCCTGGGTGTCGGGCCGTGATCTCCTCCCAGGAGAGGCCCGCATACAGCTCCTGCAGCCGGCCGCGGAGCCGGCAGCGGGAGCATACCGTCGCCGGCTTTTTAGCCCACCGCCCGCAGCCACCGGCGCAGGGCTGGAGGTGGTGATGGCAGGCAAAGCACACCACCATCAGGTTGGCGACCGAGTCGTCGCCTCCGCGGATGATGCCGAGCCGGTGGTGGACGTCGAGCTGCCGCTCGGCTCCGGAGATGCCGCAGATCTCGCAGCAGCCGCCTCGCTCCACGATGAGGCGCCGGCGACGTGCCGGCGTCAGGGCGGCAGCCCCCGTCCGCCGGTTGTTGGCCGCTCGCATCCGCTCGCGCAGGGACTGCTCGCTCAAGAGCGGCGCGAACGCACCGGAGCGGCCGGCCGAGCAGGCGCCGCAGATCACCACCAGGTTGCGAGTCGTGGCGGGGGCCGCGTCGTCTCGCCGGAAGAGGTAGAGGGCCCACGGCCACTCCAGTCCGCAGGCTTCGCATGCTCCGCCGCAGCGGCGGAGTGCGGCGGCCCGGGCGCCGCCGTTGACGCGTAGGCGATCCCCCACCGAACGCACGTTCGGACGCTCAGTCTAGCAGCGCGGACGTCTCACTTGACGGCTGAGACTTTGCCCTCGCCGTCGAGGTAGAAGGTGAAGAGCTGGCTGTGGTCCTGCTGGGTCTGGCCCGTGATCTCGGCCCACGCCGCGCCCAGGTCGTGCCGTTCGTTCCACGCCGCGCCGAAATCGCCACGCCGGACGTCCAGCGAGGTCCTCGGCAACCCGAGCGCCGAGATCGCGCCTTTCACCTTGTCGTGCGGCTGCATCGGCCGGTCGTACTCGTAGATGTAGCCGCCATCGGCTGTCTTGTGGACGAAGTGATACTCGCCGCTCTGACCGATCTTGGCGGCAAAGGCATTGTCGGAATCGACGCCGATCGTCTGCAGCCCCGTCTGCATGTTGGTCGTGAAGCAGCCGTAGCTCCCGGAGATCGTGCTGTCGGTGGAGACCGCCTGCATCACCTTCTCGGCGCAGGCCGGCCGATCCCACAGGCTTTGAACCTGCGGTCCACCGCCGGCCAGGAGCACCCCGAACGCGACCGCACCGAAGACGGTCATCACCGGTCGCACTGGTGGCCTGGATGTGGGCAGGCGTAGTTGCATGAGGCGGCTCTCCCCCGGAAGATTTCGGCCGGTCAGACGTCCGGTCACATAAGAAACGGCTGACAGCTCGATTCCGGCGTGTAAGGTGAGATTGTGAGCCGGGGCTTTCGGGACGCAGACGAGACCCAGGCGATGAGCGACCAGGCCGTCGCCGATCAGATCGAACGAATCCTCGACCGCGGACGCGACGACATTTCTGTCGCTTCGGCCGAGGGGCGCTGCGTGGATTGCGGCGATGAGATCGGCCAGGAGCGGCTCATGGCGCTGCCTTCAGCGGTGCGCTGCGTCAGGTGCCAGGCCGGCTGGGAGAAGGGTCCTGGCCGATGAACACGAAGACGCCCGCGAGGACGAGAGCAAGCGCGGGCGGCCCGTAGTCGGACACGGCCCCCTCCGGAAACGCCAGCCGGATGAAAATCGAGCCGGCGAGGTAGATCCCACCCAGCCAGAGGAAGATCCTGAACCTGCGCGCGGCCATGCGCAGCTGGCGCCGGATGCCGCCGGGTCGGATGGAGAGGATCGTGAACACCAGCGCGACCACGAGCACGAGACCGAAGAAAAAGCCACGCATCAAAGAAGTGTGAACCGGTACACGAGCGTTCTACTCATTTACACAATTTTTGAATTCGCGCCGAATCGACTTTCAATACTCGGCCGCGCGAGAGCGTTTCACCTTTCATGACGATCGACGCGATTTTCAACCGGGATGGGCGAGATCGATTCGTCTGGTAGGCCACACGGCGAGTGGCAGCGTGCCGCCTCTGCGCGCAACCTGAGAAGACCTGAGAAACGACAGCGTGGCGGAGTCGTATTCCGCATCGGTCTGCTCCTTGCGCTGGTGGTTCCGGCCGCCTTCACGTCGCCGTGGTACGTCGCTTACGCGGCGCCGCTGCCAGACGTGTCTCAGCTCGACACCGACGTGTCCGCGGACTCGATCGTTTATGCGAGCGACGGAACGACTGTGCTCGCGGACCTGCACGCACCCGGCTATCAGCACTACTACGAGCCGCTGTCGGCGATGGGAACGACCCTGCCCGATGCGCTGGTCGCGATCGAAGACCGCAACTTCTACCACGAGCCCGGCATCGATCCCGCGGGCATCGCCCGTGCGGCGGTCGTCGACCTTCGCGCCCACGACACAGTGCAGGGCGCCTCGACCATCACCCAGCAGCTCGTGAAGGTGCGCCTGCTCGGCAACCAGCCGACGATTCAACGCAAGCTCACCGAGGCCCTGATGTCTTTCGCGGTCGAGCGCCGCTACTCGAAGTCGCAGATCCTCGAGATGTACCTGAACAGCGTCTCCTTCGGGAACTCGGCTGTCGGCACGGCGGCTGCTTCCTCGATCTACTTCCACAAGAAGACGAGCGACCTCGACCTTGCCCAGGCCGCGATGCTCGCGGGCATCGTGCGGGGACCGACCGTCTACAGCCCTTTCACAAGCTGGCAGGCCGCGAAGGCTCGCCAGCATGAGGTGCTCGCGGCGATGGTCGACAGCGGCAAGATCTCCCAGGCGGACGCTGACAAGGCCTTCAAGGAAGACATCAGCCCGCCGTCACACATGTTCAAGCCGGTCAACAAGATGGTTGCGCCGGGATTCGTGAGCTATGTGACGGGCCAGCTCAAGAAGAGTTTCGGGAGCCAGGCCACCTACGGCGGCGGGCTTCACGTCTACACCACGCTCAACATGCCGCTCCAGAAGATGGCCCAGGACGCGATCACCAGCACCCAGGCCGAAGTCGCGTGGCGACACGTCCAGCAGGGCGCGCTCGTGGCGATCGACCCGACCAGCGGCGCGATCACGGCCATGGTCGGCTCCGCCAACGCCGGCACGGACGGCGGGCAGTACAACCTCGCGGTCTGGCCACCCCGCAACCCAGGATCGTCCATGAAGTTGTACACGTACACGGCGGCGATCGCGAGCCGCGACTACACGATGACCACCCCGATCCAGGACTCGCCGCTCCAGTACCGGGATCCCGGTTCGCAGACGATCTACAAGCCGCAGAACTACGACGGCACCTATCACGGGACCTGCCAGGTGCAGGTGTGCATGGGCAACTCGCTGAACATCCCGGCCGTCAAGGTGGAGCTTGGGATCGGCGTCCCAGCCGTGGTCCAGATGGCCAGGACCATGGGCGCGCCGCCCTACCAGCAGCATCCGGACGGCAGCTTCACCAACAACGACGACCCGAACAGCTTCGGCCCGTCGCTGACGCTGGGAGGGTACGGGGAGACACCGCTCCAGATGGCCACAGGCGCGTCGGTGCTGGCGACCCAGGGCGTCCTGCACCAGCCGTTTGCGATCGCGAAGGTCCAGCGGGGGGGCGACACCATCTATCAGCACACGGTCAGTGGGCAGCAGGTCGTCGACCCAAAGGTCGCGTTCATCATGGCCCAGATGATGTCGAAGGACGAAAACCGGGCGATGATCTTCGGCCGCGACTCGCAGCTCACGATCCCGGGCTGGCAGGTGGCGGTCAAGACCGGTACGTCGGACAGCTTCGCGGACGCCTGGACGGTCGGCTTCACGCCTCGGATCGCGGTCGCGGTCTGGATGGGCAACCCCGACTGGCGGGTCAAGATGGTCGAGGGCTCGGACAGCTACGTGGTGGCGGTGCCGGCCTGGCACTCCTTCCTCGCCCAGGCCCTGCCGACCCTTGGCTCTGAGAACTGGCCCGGGCCGCCGGCCGGCCTGGTCTCGGCCTGGGGCGACTACTACCTGCCCGGGACCGAGCCCTCGAGCCCGCCCGTCACGTACACGAGCCCGGCGCCGAGCGGCGGTGGAGGCGGCGGGGGCCACAAGAAGAAGAAGCACTGACGGCTGGCGACCTGCTACTTTGGTGCGGCTGTGGGCGCATCGACGGCGATTCGCATCCTCACTCGGAGGCTGGCGATCGACCACGCGGGCTGCAGCACCTGCCTCTGTAGTTAGCCGGAACCAGCCGTATCCCGACTAACTCAACTACAGGAGGCAATCACGCCAATGAGCGTCACAGACGACCTCGTCCGCAACAACCAGTCCTACGCCGGCTCGTTCAAGAAGGGCGACCTTCCGCTGCCCCCGGCCAAGCATGTGGCCGTGCTCGCCTGCATGGATGCGCGGCTCGACGTGCACAAGATCCTGGGCCTGCAGGAAGGCGACGCGCACGTCATCCGCAACGCCGGAGGCGTGGCGACTGACGACGCGATCCGCTCGCTTGCGATCTCCCAGCGCCTGCTCGGCACCACGGAGATCGTGCTCATCCATCACACGGACTGCGGCATGCTCACGTTCAAGGACGACGAGGTGAAGCGGCAGATCGAGTCCGACACCGGCATCCGGCCGGCCTTCGCTCTGGAGGCGTTTCCGGACCTGGACGACGACGTCAGGCAGTCGATCGCCCGCATCCAGGCGAGCCCCTTCATCCCCGACAAGTCGAGCGTGCGCGGCTTCGTCTACGACGTCCGCTCCGGCCGGCTCAATGAAGTCGGAGTACCGGCCGCGGTCTAGTCCGTCAGCTCGGCAGATCGGTCAGGGCCGCCACCGCCTCGTCGAGTCTCGCGCGAGGCAGGCGGCCCGACTCGACCGCGGCCTTGATCGCGTCGTAGGTCGCGTCGGCGACCGAGAGGTCGTGGGCGATCATCACCATGTCACCGCCCGCGACCAGGAACTCCACGGCCGCCTCCGGCGCCGGCGTGCTGCTCGTGATGGCGCCCATCTCCATGTCGTCGGAGAGGATCGCGCCCTTGAAGCCAAGCTCTTCACGCAGCAGCTTCACGGTCGCGGGCGAAAGGTCGGCGGATCGGTGCGGGTCGATGGCGGGATAGAACAGGTGGCCGAGGAGCACGAAGTCGGTGGCGTGTGCGACGGCCGCCGCGAAAGGCGGCAGGTCGCGGGAGCGAATCGTGGCCAGGGGTTCGTCGATCCGAGGCAGGCTGGTCTCCGAGCTCACTGACGTGTCGCCGTGTCCAGGAAAGTGCTTTGCGGCGGAGAGCATGTGGGCGGCGTGGATTCCGTCCACGACGGCTCCCACCGCCGGCGCGACAGCTGCGGGCGCGGTGCCGTAGCAGCGGCCCCACATCACCGATGACGAGCCCGAGCAAACGTCTGATACCGGTCCGAGGTCGAGGTCGAAGCCAATCGATTTCAGCGCGGACGCCATCGTGGTCGTGTCCGACCGGCCGACCGGCATTGGCTTGCACGGAACTGCGGTGACGTCGATGCAGACTCCGCCGCCCTCCTGGTCCGTCGCGGCGACGAGCCGATGCCGGACGACTGCTCGGAGCTGCTGGATCAGCGGGCTGAGCTCCAGGGCGGACGAGCCATTGTGGTTCAGGTTGACGACCAGCAGGCCGCCGTACTGGTGCCTCGTCCAGTCGGCAAGAACTGCGGGGGTCAGCGGCCCCGAAAACCCGACCATGATCACGGCGCCGATCTCCTCGTCGACTGTGAGTCCGCTGATGGGTGAGGCGCTTGGGGCGGCCGGCGGGCTCGGCGCGGCCGAGGGGCTGGCGGGCGCCGCCACAGGCTTCCCTCCTCCGCACGCCGCGACCAGCGCCGTCAGCAAGACGAGAACGGCGATTCGCTTTGACATCCAGACCGCTAACGCGACGTGGACGAGGTTGGTTCCCCAGCCAGCCAGCGGTCGCGCTGCTCGGCGACCACCGCGTCGACGCTGTCGACGAACCTCTGGATTTCGTCCTCGCCCATCGGCGTCGAGAGCGCGCCCATCGCGCGCGGCGCCATGAGGATGCCATGGGTGACCAGGCCGAGGAACAGGTCGCGCGTTTTTCGTTTGTCTGCCGCGGCCATGGTCCGGTAGTCGACCACCGGCTGGTCGGTGAAATGCAGCGCGAGCAGCGAGCCGGCGCCGTTGACCTGGACCGCGACGTCGTGCGAGGCGAAGACCTCGGCCAGCTGGTCGCACACTCGGTCGCCTTTGCGGTTGAGGTCGTCGTACA
>VBHA01000085.1 GCA_005889495.1 Chloroflexota bacterium | reverse complement strand
GTTTTGGAGACCGATGCTCTGACCAGACTGAGCTACGCCCCTATGCGCCTACGGAATTCTACCCAACCCCCTCCGGGGCCCCGTTAGGATCGAACCGTGGCCGCGTTCCTCGCCAATGTCGGGGTAAACGCCGGCCACGCGGCGCGTTCTCCCCTCTTTCCGGACGGCACGTTCATGCTCCTGCCCATACCCGAACCGCGACCCTGGTGGAAGCCGATGCTCCGCCTCGATGACCTTCCCCGCCTCCAGGTCCACGCACCCCGCTCGTGGGGGGAAAGAGCGGTGCACCTGGACCCCGATCTGACGTCAGCCGCCCGAACCTACGGTGACAATTGCCGGCGCGCGGGGCGAGCCTTCAGCCTCCGCCGCGCCGAGGCCGGCGACCTGATCGTCTTCCTTGCCCGCCTCCAGCCGGTAGCCGGGGGACAGCCCGCGTTCCATCTCGTCGGCTGCCTCGAGGTCGCGGACGCGCTGCGGGACGTCACCGGCGACCCCGGCCCGGGCTGGTGGGACGCCAACGCGCACGTTCGAAGGGCGCGCGCGACCAACCGGTGGGACTCGTTCTGGGTCTTCAAAGGCGGCGACTCGTCGCGCCATTTCGAGCATGCGGTCGGTTTTGCAAGGCGGGAAACGGAAATCGTCTTCGGGGCCGAAGCGACCAGGTGGCCCGGCCACCGAACCGAGCTCCAGACGATCGGCTCCAACACGCGGGCCGTGCGCCGAATCGAGGGCCGCGGAGAAGAATGGCTGCGGACGATCTGCCTGTCCTGATCGCCGGCGACGTCCACGGCGACATCGAGCGCCTCTTCCAGGCGGTCAAGCCCTACCCCTCGGAGCAGTGGCACACCGTCTTCCTCGGCGACCTGGTCGACTACGGGATGTTCGGCGTCGGAGCGCTGCGCTTTGCGCGCGACCGGCCTAACACCGACGTGCTCCTCGGCAACCACGAGGTCGCGATGCTGTGGGCGCTGCGCGACTCCTCCCGCGTCGGTTTCTGGATGAGCATCGGCGGACAGAGGCATGACCTCGACGAGCTGCGCCTGGACGAGTCCCTGCAGCGGTGGATGCGCGAGCGGCCCGCCCTCATCCAGCTGGCCGACCGCACCCTCGTCCAGCACTGCGGTAACGACGCCTACGGAGAGCTCGGCTCTACGGTCGACTCGATCAACGACCGCGTCAACGACCTGCTCGCGAAGGGCGGCGAGGCCCTTCTGTGGGAGCTGCTGAGCAGCGCCAACGTCTTCGAGACTCAGCCCGACAGGCTGGATCGCTGGCTCGAGCGCATGCATAGCCGCCGCGCGGTGTTCGGGCACAAGCCGCATCGCGCCTCCAGGCCGATGACCTATCACGACGGCAAGGCCATCAACTACGACGGCGGCCTCTCGCGCTCCCACCGCCTCTACCAGAAGGGAGCGCCGATCGCCGCGAGCGTCGGACCGCTGCCGCCCTAGGCTAGGCCACCGCCGGCCGGCAGTCCTTGCACGGCCGGTACCCGGCCGCGCGGGCCTCCGCCTCGTCGTGGAAGAACACGAAGTTCTCCTCGCGCGCACGCCGGCCGTGGTAGCAGGTCGGGAAGCAGAAGATCCTGGTGCTCTTGATGCCTTCGTAGCGCATACCGGACTGTGCCAGCTTCTGCAGGCGTGCGAGCTGCACGCCCTCGAGCGTCAGGATCTGGCGCTTGGCCTCCGGCCCGCCGCCTCCATAGTTCCCGATCACGCCGTCGGAGCGGACCACGCGGTGGCACGGGATGAAATAGGGAATCGGATTGTTGGCCAGCGCCGTGCCCACCGCGCGCACGGCGGCCGGATGGCCGATCTCCCGCGCGATCCAGCCGTACGGGCGGACCTCACCGCGGCGGATCTCCAGCGTCTTGAGCAGCACCGCCTGCGCGAATGGCGTGAGCCCGCGCAGGTCGAACTCCAGGCGGCGCTTGCCGCTCAGCTGGTCTTCGATCCTGGCCGCGAGACGGGCGGGAGGCTCGACCCGCACCAGCCGCCGTCCCACCTCTTTCCGGAACCACTCCTCGAACTCGCCCGCCGAAGGACAGCGCATCGCGGCCGAGACGCCCTGACCGCTCCACGCGACGTACACGGGTCCCAGCACGGTCTCGAAAAGGGAGTACGAATCCGTCAGCCCGGCCTGCGCCAGCACGCGCTCCGCAAAACCGGCCGGCGCCTTGACGCCGCCCAGCGCCTTCAGGTCAATCATCACCGTCGCCATGGTTCTCTCCTCTCAGGATCTTCAATCCGCGATGGACGTTGGCCTTGACCGTGCCCACCGGTTGCCCGAGCGCGTCCGCGACCTCCGCGTACGACAGCTCCTGCACGTGCCGCAGGACGACGGCCTCGCGGTAACGCGGAGGCAGGCACGCCACGCGCGCCGCCAGCTGGTCGACCTCGGCCCGCCGCAGCACGTCCTCCTCTGGTCCGGACCCGGGGGACGGCTCGCTGCCGTTGAGCTCGACCAGGCGCGGCCTGACGCCACGCACCCGGTTGCGGACCACGTTGACCGCGATTCGGTGCAGCCACGCCCGCTGCTTGAGCTCGCGGACGCGGTCGGGCGAATACGTCACCAGCGCCCTGTAGGCCCGAAGGAACGTGTCCTGCGCCACCTCTTCGGCGTCGTGCCGGTTGCCAGTCAACGCCAGGCCTAGTGCGTAGATCCGGTCCTGGTGCTCCAGCACCAGGCGCTCGAACGCACGCTCCGTACCTTCCATCGCCCTCCTAAACCCACCTCATGACCTCCGGGTTGCAACGGAGGGGAACCATGATGCGACGCCAGGTGTAGATGATGCGTTCCGATGGAGGGCCGGCCAGCGGACGATTCCGACCTGATCGCACGCGCGCAGCGCGGCGATTCGGCCGCCTACGAGGAGATCGTGCACCGTTACCAGCAGATCGCGTTCCGCACTGCGTACGTCGTCACGGGGTCGGCCGCCGACGCCGAGGACGCCGCGCAGGAGGGATTCGTCAAGGCTTATCGCGCGCTTGACCGCTTTCGCGCGGGCGCCGAGCTCCGGCCGTGGCTGCTGCGGATCGTCGCCAACGAGGCCCGCAACCGGCTCCGCTCGGCGGGCCGGCGCCAGCGGCTCGAGCTTCGCCTGACGGAAGGCTTCCGCCCGGGGGATGCGGCCCCATCTCCCGAGGCGGTGGCCGTAGCGAGCGACGAGCGCCGCCGCCTGCTCGAGATGGTCAACGCCCTGAGCCAGGAGGACCGGCTCGTGATCGCCAGCCGCTACTTCCTCCAGCTCAGCGGCGAGGAGACCGCGGCCGCGCTCGGGATCCCCCAGGGCACCGTGAAGTCCCGGCTCTCGCGCGCGCTGGCGAGGCTGAAGGCCAGGGTCGAGGAGGCGGCGCATGCCTGAGCTCGAAGACCAGCTCTCAGCACTGGCCACCGCGATCGCCTGGCCCCCTTCTCCTCCCGATCTATGGGGAGGCGTCAGCCGCAGGCTGACGGAGGGGCAGGAGCGCGGGCAGGGGCAGGGGCGACGCGCACCCAGATGGCAGACCCGTTGGGCCTTCGCCGCCGCGGCCGTCCTGCTCATCGTCGCCACCCTCCTTGCCTACACGCCGGCCCGCGACGCCATCGCCGGCTGGCTGAACCTGCACACGACCATCCACCGGACCGAGAACCCGCCCACGCCATCTCCGCTGCCGTCCGGCCCCCTCGGCGCCAGGCTGGAGCTCGGCACCCAGACATCCCTGGACGGCGCGCAGCGCCAGGTCGGGTGGAGCATCGTGGTCCCGTCCTCGCTCGGCGCGCCTGACGAGGTCTACGTGAAGCTACCTCCGAGCGGCCCGTCGGGCGGCATGGTCACGCTGGTCTACACCGCCCGACCCGGCATCCGCACCACCGGCCTGACCGGCGTCGCGGTCCTCGTCACCGAGGCGCGAGGAAGGATCAACGAGCAGTACTTCCAGAAGACGCTCGGTGGCGATGTGAACATCGAATCGGTGTCGGTCGGCGGCCACTCGGGCTTCTGGATCTCCGGCCAACCGCACACCTTCGCGTTCTCGGACGCGGAGGGCAACCCCTACTTCGACACCCTCCGGCTGGCCACCGACACCTTGATCTTCGACAACGGGGGGACGCTTGTCCGGATCGAGGGACAGATGAGCAAAGAGCAGGCAATCCAGATTGCGAGGTCAATGACATGAGAGCAACAAGGGCGTTGGTGTGTCTCGCGCTGGTGGCTGCCGCATGCGGCGCCAACCCGCAGAGTCCTCGGACCGGCAGCGGCGACAAGCTCTACGAGGCCGTCGTGAGCGGCGCGACTCAGTCGCTGGCGGTGATCGACTCGCGGTCGCACTCCGCCGACCGCAAGCTGTCGCTGGGCGTGCCGTCGCCTGACTGGAAGCACGTTTACACGACGGTGGCGAATTCGCTCGTCGACACCGACCCGCGGACCGGCAACACGGTCAACACGCTGCAGCTGCACGACGCCTACCAGCTCCCGCCCGCGACCGCCAACGGCCTGCCGGGCGGCCTGTCGCCCGACGGGCGGTGGCTCGTGGTCGAGCGATTCGAGGGCCCGCAGGCCGAGCCGACCGCGACGTACATGCTGCTCATCGACACGGCGGCGATGAGGATCGTCCACCGGGCGGACCTCAAGGGCTACTTCGCGTTCGATGCGATCAACGACGAGGGCACGAACCTCTACCTGATCCAGCACCTCAACGGGCGCGAGTACTACGTTCGCCTCTACGACGTCGGGGCGGCCGCCCTGACGGACAACATCGTGGTCGACAAGAGCGACGGCAACCAGTCCATGACCGGACTGCGCCTGTCCGGAGTGGCGGGGCGGGGCGGCCATTGGCTTTTCAGCATGTACGTGCGGGCGCACGAGGGCCCGTTCATCCACGCCCTCAGCCTCGACGGGCCATTCGCGTTCTGCCTCGACCTGCCCGGAAAGGGATACGCCGACGACCCGGCCGAGATGCAGTGGTCGCTGGCCATGAACCTCGACGGCTCGCTCCTGTATGCCGTGAACCCGGCGACGGGAGCCGCGGCGGTGGTCACCAATGGCGACAACGGCGCACCCGGCATCGCCCGCACCACGCACTTCGCCCGGGCAACCTCGACCGCAGCGGGGACCGAAGGCGCGAACACGGCGGTCGTGAGCAGCGGAACTTTGATCGCGGGAGGCCCTGCGGGGCTCACGTGGATCGACACCTCGAGCCTCAATGTGGTCGCTCGCACCGTCGAGGGCTGGCAGATCACCAGCGTCGGTCTGAGCCCGGACGGCAAGAGCGTCTACGCCGTCAGCGCGCAGGGCAGGATCGCGCAGGTGACGATAAGCTCACGCCGCGTGACCGGGATGTTCGACCCGGCGGCAGGAACGCCGATGGCCCTCATGCGGGTGTCGTCCGCTTAGAAGGATCTTCCTCGTAGCCGCGGCACCGGATGACCGGCAGTCTCGGGTACTGCGGGAACGAAGGGTCCGTCCGCGAGCGCTCGCACATCCAGAAGGTGGTCCGCGCGCCCTTCACCGTGCGCGAGTGCTTGCAAGTAGCGCACAGACCTGCCTCCACGACTCCAAATCATGTAGCCCCTCGCCCGGCGCCGTCGAAACATCACCCAGGTGATCGTCATGACCTTCACTACGCTGGCCGAACGCTGTCAGATCATCGACAGCGCAAAGTCAGGCCTTTGTAAGCGCGGGCAGCTTGTTGAAGGCGGTTACGAGTCGCTCCAGCGAGCTCGCCACGCCGTACTCCTTGCCGATCGCCTCGACCAGCTCGGGCTTCTCGGGGTAGCTGTCCCGCCGCCCGCGGGGCACCTTGATCTTCAGGTCGCGCACCGGCGGGACCACCTTGAGCGCCTTGCGCAGGTAGTCCACGTGCTCCGGGTTGCGGAACACATCTGCCTCGAGCATCTTCTCGATCGAGCCGTAGCGCTTCACCATCTGCGCCGCCGACTTGTCTCCGATGCCAGGGATGCCGGGCAGCCCGTCGGACGGGTCACCACGCAGGATTGCGTAGTCGGAGTACGCCGTGCCTGGGATCCCGTACCGGCGCACGACCTCGGCCTCGTCGACCTCGGCCGGGCCGCCCTTCTGGGGATACAGGACGATGACCTCGCGGCCGCGGACCTGGCTGAACAGGTCTCGGTCCCCGCTCGCGATCTCGATCGGCGGTTTCACCTTGGCCGCGATTGAGGCCACGATGTCCTCGGCCTCGTAATCATCGAGGCCGACGACGTCCACACCCACGGCCTGGAGCGAAGCCAGGATGATCGGGACCTGCGGGATGAGGGCCGGCGGGATCGGTTCGGCGGTGCGGTGCTCCTTGTAGCCGGGGATGAGCTCAACGCGCCAATCCGGACGCCAGTCCTCGTCGGTCGTGAACGCGACGTGGCGCGGCCTGCGGTCGGTGACGTAGCGCGCGAGCGTGTCGAGCGTGCCGCGCACCGCGTTGACGAGGACGCCCCCGGGCCCTCGCATCGTCTGGGGAATCGCGTAGAAGGCTCGGAAGAACATGCTCGAGCCGTCGACGAGCAGCCACTCAGGCAAGGCCGAAACATCGTACGCGAGGGCTAAGATCGCGGCGGTTTGAGAGGCGGCGCTCTGGTGATCCTCGCGGCGGCGCTGATGGCGTGCGACGTATCGCCGTCGCCGGCACCGAGCCCATCGCCCTCGGCGCCCACGCAGGCCGCCGACCTGCGGACGCAGCTCGACCTGCTGCTCACCGAGCACGTGGTGATCGTGGCCAAGGAGTCGGCCGCGGCGATCAATCACTCTGCCGAGTACGCCGGCTACACAGCGCTCCTGGCCACGAACGAGACCGCGCTCAGTCGGGTGCTGCGCGGCGCGTTCGGGTCAACCGCGGCGGCAACCTTCTCGCAGGCCTGGATCACGCAAAACGAATACCTGGTCGACTACGCGATCGGGGTCGCCACGCATGACACCGACAAGTCGAAGGCCGCGATCGGCAGGCTGAACCAGCTGTCGACGCCGCGCCTGGCGGACGTGCTCGCGGGCCTGACCTTCGGCCAGGCCGGCGAATTCTCAACGCTCCTGGCGAGCGAGCTGTCATCGATTCGAGAGGTCATCGACGGCGCGGCCGCCCACCACTACGCTGCCATGTACCTCAGCCTCACCTCAGGCATTTCCACCGCTGTGACACTGGGGGATGCGGTCGGCGGCAAGATCGCGCAGCAGTTCCCGGACAAGTATCCCGGCGACCAGATGGCTCCTGAGGTCGTGCGTCGCGTCCGCCTGAACGTGCTCATGCAGGAGCGCGCTTACCTCGTCACGATGGCGACGGAGTCTCAGGTCACCAGCCGGTCCGACGAGAAGGCGCAGGCGCTGGGCGCGCTTGCGACGAACCTGGACCTGATCGTCTCCCAGCTCGACAACGCCCGGACCCGCCAGGTCTGGGTGGACGAGCTGTCATCGCTCCAGCGCTACGCGGTGGCGGGAGACGCGGCGGCGAAGAACGCGCTCACCGAAGCCTTCGTCAGCCGGCTTGCCTCAACTTCCAGCGTCTCGCCCGGAGTCCTGTCCAACCAGGTCAACGCGACGATCAAGGTGATCGACGACCAGCGGACGAAAAAGTTCGACGACGTGGCCGACGACGACCGCGCCGCCGCGACGTCGATGCAGCCGGTGGCGGACTCCCTCTAGCCGTCGAGGGCGGAGGCGATCAGCTCCAGGCCGGTCGCGGCCTCGTCGTGGTTCAAGACGAGTGGCGGGCTGATCCGCACCGCGCGCGTGCCGGCCGTCAGCAGCAGAAGGCCGCGCTCGAACGCGGACTGAACAAGCCTGGCCGCGTGCTCTGGCGTCTTGAGCTCGAGCGCGAGCATCAGGCCGATGCCTCGCACGTCCGTCACGTCGTGGTGGCTGGCGGCGATCTCGCGCAGACCATCCTGCAGCTGAGCGCCGACCTTGGCCGCGTTGTCCATCAGGCCGTCCTCGAGCAAATCCAGCGTCGCCAGGCCCGCCGCGCAGGCGAGCGGGTTGCCGCCGAACGTGCTGCCGTGCGAGCCGGGCGGCCAGCTCATCTGCTCGGCGCGGGCGATGAAGGCGCCCAGCGGAAGGCCCGAAGCGATGCCCTTGGCCAGGCAGACGATGTCCGGCTCGATGCCCCAGTGCTCGACCGCGAGAAGGTGGCCCGTCCGGCCCATCCCGGACTGCACTTCGTCGGCGACGAGCAGGATGCCGTGCTTCAGCGTCAGCTCGCGCAGCCGCGGCAGGAAATCATCCGGCGGCACGAGGTATCCGCCCTCGCCCTGGATCGGCTCGACGAAGACCGCGGCCACGCTCTCCGGCGGAGCGACGGTGCTGAACAGCTCCTCGATGCGCTCGATCGACTGGTCGGTGGTCACGTTGCGGGCCGGAGTGGGGTACGGAGCGTGGAAGACCTGCGACAGCAGGGGCGCGAAGCGCCGGCGCTGGCTGGCCTTGGACGCGGTGAGCGACAGGGCGCCGAACGTGCGGCCGTGGAACGCGCCGATGAACGCGATGTAGCTCGGGCGGCCGGTGGTATAGCGCGCCAGCTTCATCGCACCCTCGATTGCCTCCGCGCCGGAGTTGGTGAAGAAGACGCGCGCCGGCGTGCCGGGCAGGATCTTGTCCTCCAGCCGCTCGGCGAGCTCGATCTCCGGGCTGTAGTAGAAGTCGGTGCCCGACATGTGCAGGAAGAGGTCCGCCTGCTCCTTGATCGCAGACACGACCTTGGGGTGCGAGTGGCCGGTGGTCACGACCGCGATGCCCGCGGTGAAATCGAGGAAGGTGTTGCCGTCGACGTCGGTCACCCAGCATCCGCGGCCGTGGTCCATCACGAAGGGGTAGGAGCGGGTGAAGCTCGGCGACATCGCCTTGGCGTCGCGGGCGATCAGGTCGGCGGCCTTCGGTCCCGGCAGCGGCGTCTTGATGTCGGGCCTCACGGGCGGCAAGCATAATGGTCGACATGGCCAAGGCGAAGGAGTCCAGGCGCGCGCCCGCGAAGACGGGCTACTCGGTCCGCCCGGCGACCCGCGACGACCTTAAGCCGATCGTCGGTCTCTACAACTGGGCGGTCAACCAGACCTTCGCGACCATCGACTCCGAGCCGCTCGACGCCGAGGAGGCGCAGGCGTGGTGGGAGATGCACGGCAAGCGCTCGGTGCTGCTGGTGGCCACCGACGACGCAGGGGTCATCGGCTGGGCCCGGCTACTGCCCTGGAAGCAGCGCGGATTCGACGTGGTCGAGTGCCTGGTCTACGTCGACCCTGTGCACCACGGCCAGGGCATCGGCGGCGCGCTTCTTAAGGCGCTGACGGCCGAGGCGCGCGGCCTCGGCTACCTGACGATCGTCGCGAGCGTGGCCAAGGACAACCGGGCGGGGCTGGCACTCTTCACCAAGCAGGGCTTCGAGGTCGTCGGCACCATCCGCAACGCCGCGCACAAGTTCGACCGCTGGATGGACATCACGCTGGTGCAGAAGGAGCTCGAGAGCTAGTCGGAGTACGCGGGCGGGTACAGGATTTGCATTACCCCGACCGCCTTCCACTGCCCGACGACCGCCGCGGCCCGCGTGTTCTGACCCGCGTCCAGGGCGGTCGGTCCCGCGAACTTGACCCCGCCTCCGTTGATGCTGTCCCCTACCGGGACGTCGACTCTCAGGGCCGCAGCGCGAATCGATTCGGAGTCGACCACACCGCTGACGTTCGGCAGCACGTCGTGGAACAGCGTCCAGCCGCCCACGAATCCCGCCACCGCCGGGATGTCCATCGAACCGCCTCCGTACGCCGCCTTCGCCTTCGCCAGCAGGTCCCGTCCTGAGGCCGAAAGCGCGGCCGGGCTGATCTCACCGTCGGGCTTGTCGGCCGCGTAGACGCCGATCGAGCCGGCTCCGAGCAGCCGGCTGAACGCCGGCATGCAGAACGCGGAGCTGGTGCCGATGGCGCCCTTGAAAGACACCTGGGCGCTCAGCAGCGCCCGCCAGATGGCCACGCCGTCGTCGAGGTAGCTCACGTCCCACAGGAAATCGGCCCGGTCGGCGGCGATCCGGGCCGCGATCACGGCGGCGTCGAACGCGCTCGGGTTGTACTCGATCACGTCCACGACGTCGATGCCATCGCTCTTCGCGAGCGCCTCCTCACCCCCGCCCACCGACCGGCCGTAGATGTCGTTGACGCGGACGACCACTGCGCGCGGCGCCTTGAGACTGTATTCGGGCACCAGCACGTCGTGCGTGAAGGTGACCGCCATCCGCCCGAGCGAGCTGCCGGTGGCGACGGTGCGAAAGACGTACTGGCGGTGTGCTGTGACCGGGTCGGCGACGGCGCCCGTCTCCCAGTAGACCGTCTTCAGCTGTTCGGCCCGCTCCGATGCCGTGGCGGAGAGGGTGCTGCCGTACGTGCCGAGGATGGCCGGGACGTGGTACTTCGACACCAGCGTGTCCACCGCGGCCGAAGCCTGCTCAGGCGTGGTCGCGTCGATGACCTGCAACCGGACGTTGGCGTGGGAGACGCGCAGCGCCGCCTGCACCCCGGCGAGCTCCTCGCGGCCACCCTGGGCCTGGGGCCCGCTGAGCGGGTAGATGGCCCCGAGCACGACCTGGCTGCTCTCACCGGTTTGCGTTTGACCGCACGCGACCGCCAAAGCAACGAGAAGCAGGACGAAGACGGCGCGACGGATCACTTGGTCAGGTTACGCGGTTGCGGCGCTCACCCTGCCGATGCGAACCTCAGTGAGTTGGCGCTCGAGTTTCGGCGCTGGCGCGTAACCGTAGTTGATATGGGCGGCGCTGCCATCGGGCGCCATGACGACGGTCGTCGGCAGCGTGTAGACGTGGAACCGATCCGCCAGGGCTCGTTCCGCGACCGCATCCACCTTGTCGATACGGACGCCCACAAGCTTCGACAGCGCCGGCTCCTGGTGTGTCTTGCACACCGTGCAACTGTCGCCCGTGAAGTAAAGAATGTATGGCTCCTCCCCCTCCTCCCCTTTCATGGGGAGGTGGCTCTTCCCCGCTTGCGGGGAAGTACCGCCGAAGGCGGGGATGGGGCCACCGCCAAGCACAATCCGTCGGGCCCGGTGGGAACGAAAAGTCTCCAGGCCGACGGCGGCGAGCACCACAGCGCCCGCCACCGCCAGGGCCCAGAGTTGCGCACTCACGACGGTTTCAAAACACCTCTGCGCTCGAGCTGGTAGAAGATCTGGCAGCCGAGGCAGTAGCCAAACGCCAGGTTGACGAAGGCCAGGACGGCGACAAGAAGGGCGAGCGCCAGCCCGATGACCGGCACCGGGATCAGGAAGACCGATGCCACGGCCAGAAACACCCCGCCCAAGCCCTGAGCAAAGTTGTGCGGTTCAGGTCGGTCCTGCACCGGCCTCGGCTTGACGATGCCGCGGGGCTTCAGGACTTTGAAGTAGATCTGCTTGAACAGCGCCAGCCGCGGAACGAACGTGCCCAGCAGGAGCACGATCGCCAGCAGCGGGATCAAGACCAGCAGGGGCCGCCACACCACACTCCCGAAGAACGCCACCAGCACAGTCGCGACAATCCCGGTCTGGTTGACCTTCAGTGCGGAGTGGTCGACGAGCGAAGTCGGAGTGCTCATTTCTCGATGGGCACCCGGATCGAGCTGCCCCATTCGGTCCACGAGCCGTCGTAGTTCTTCACGTCGGGGTAGCCGAGCAGCTCGTGCAGCACGAACCATGTGTGGGCCGAGCGCTCGCCGATGCGGCAGTAGGCGATCACCTCTTTGTTGGCCTCGATGCCCTTACCGCCATAGATGGCCTTGAGCTCGTCGGTGCTCTTGAAGGTGCCATCCTCGGTGTTGACCGCGGTCGCCCACGGGATGCTCGCCGCGGTCGGGATGTGGCCGCCGCGCTGCGCGCCCTCCTGGGGAAGGTTCTCGGGCGCGAGCAGCTCGCCCGAGAATTCCTTTGGCGAGCGGACGTCGACCAGCGCCGCCTTGCCGAGCTTGTCCAGCACCTGCTCGCGGTAGGCGCGGATCTTCTCGTTCGGCGAGGCCTTGAACTGATAGCTCGTCGCGGGAAACGACTCGTCGTCGGTCGAATAAGCCCGGCCTTCCTTTTCCCACTTGACGCGCCCGCCGTCGACGAGCTGGACCTTGTCGTGCCCGTAGTACTTCAGCGCCCAGTAGGCGTAGGCGGCGAACCAGTTGTTGTTGTCGCCGTAGAGCACGATCGTGGTGTCAGGGGTGATTCCGCTGCGGCCGAGCAGGCCGGCCAATGCCTCTTTCGGCGCGATGTCGCGCGCGAGCTGGTCCTGCAGGTCGCGCTTCCAGTTCCAGCCGACCGCGCCTTCGATGTGGCCCTTCTCGTAGACGGTAGGGTCGACGTCGACCTCGACCAGGCGAAGGCCTGGGTCCTTGGCGTGCTCGGCGATCCACTCTGTGGTCACCAGAGCCTTGGTCTGTGTCTGTGAGCTCAATTCAAATTCCTCCAGAGAATGCGGATGACGAACGAATGGTTCAGAAAACGGAAGCGGTCGAGTGGGCACGCCCGAAGGGGCGTGAGCAAACGGCCGGGGCTAGCTACAGAAGCAGGCCGGGATGTGTGTCAGACGTTGCGCAGGCCAGATGAGGTCCCGCATCAGGCGTTCAATTCTAGGCAACCCCTGGACAGCGTGGCGAATTCCGCACAATTTGCGACGGTGTCGCAAATAGTCCTGTTCAAGTACCAGGCGCTCGGCAACGACTACCTCGTCCTGGACCTCCCCGGGGCGCTCGACGAGGTCATCCCGCTGCTGCCGCGGATCTGTGACCGGCATTTCGGGGTCGGCTCGGACGGCCTGCTCGCATTCGACCCTCGGGCGATGAGCGTTCGCATCTTCAACCCGGACAGCTCCGAGGCCCAGAAGAGTGGCAACGGCCTGCGCATCGCCGCCGCGCACGCGGTGCTCGTCCACGGCGCAGGTGACCAGTTCGACCTGCGCACGGCCGACCGCGCGAACCCGGTCCGCGTCCTGGCCAGGCATGGCGCCGAGGTGACCACCGAGCTCGACATCGGCCGGCCGTCGTTTCGCGCCGCCGACCTGCCCGCCGACTTCGAAGGCGAGCCGGAGCTGGTGAGCATCGACACGCCCGCCGGCACCGTGACGGCTGTGCTTGTCTCGGTTGGCAACCCGCACTGCGTGGTTTTCGGCCAGCCCGTGACCAGGGAGCGATGCCTGGAGCTCGGGCCTCACCTCGAGCGCCACCCTGCCTTTCCAGAGCGGACCAACGTCCAGCTGTGCGAGGCAGTAGATCGCGCGCGCGTGCGCGCGGAGATATGGGAGCGGGGAGCCGGCTACACGCTCGCGTCGGGCACGAGCGCGAGCGCGGTGGCGGCGGCATGCATGCGCCGAGGATTGGTCGGGGAAGGCGTCACGGTGCAGATGCCCGGCGGCAACCTCGCGGTTCGGCGCGAGGCCAACGGAAACCTGGTCCAGTCAGGACCGGCCCGAAGGGTCTTCCGCGCGACCGTCGAGCTGGCCGACTTCGCCTAGCTGACTTTGCTCAGACGGGACACGGCGCCTGGGAGTTCGGCGAGGCCGCCGATGACCGCGTCGGCCAGCGACGGGTCCGAGGTCTCGCCTTGCCGGTTGACCCAGATCCGCGTGATGCCCAGCTCGTGCGCGGGCCTGATGTCGTGGAAGTAGCTCTGCGCGACGTGGATCCACGTGTCGGCCGAGGAGCCGAACGTCGACTGAAACAGACGGAAGTGCGCGGGGTCCGGCTTGTAAGCAGACACGTCCTCGGCAGTGACGACCGCGTCGAAGTTCGCCGGCAGCCGGCGCTGGGTCAGGGCGATGATGTCGCGGTCGCAGTTAGTGAGCACCGCAAACCTCCATCCCTCGCGGCGTAGCTCGGCCAGGGCCGGACCGACGTCGCCGAAGGGCGGCCAGTGCGGAATCGTCGAAACGAGCGCCGTGGCATCGTCCGCTTTCAGGTCGGCGCCGATCTGCCTGGCGGCGCGACGGGACGCCTCGGCGAGCACCGCGCGGTAGCGTTTGAACGAGCCTTCGCTTTCGACCTCGGCCTCGATTCCGATGTAGGCGTCGAGAAACGCGGCGCCGCGCCCGGGAAACAGCAGCTCCCCCGTCGTCTGGATGCCGTGGCGCCAGTCGATCAGGGTGCCGAAACAGTCGAAGGTCAGCCAGCGGTCGGACACAGGGTGCTTACTGGCCGGCGGCTCGGAACGCGAGCGTCTTCTTGGTCGCCTGGTCGATCTCTTCCGGTGTGAGGAGCACTGTCGTCGTGGTCTTGACCGTGCCCGTCGAGGCGACTCCCATCGCGAGCGCGACCGCCGTGACCTGGTCGGGCACGTCGACGATGGTGTAGACGTCGGGAGATCCGAAGGCGAAATAGAAGGTCTCGAGTCTTCCGCCCAGCGCCTGGACCGCGGATTCAACCGCCTTCCTGCGCCCGGTGCCGCCTTCTTTCATCACGCCTTTGATGCCGTCTACCGTGTACGAACCTGTAATCAGATATTTCGCCATCGCGTCGCCTCCTTGAACTAGCCTGCCGGCTTGGGCAGGTACTCCTGGATGGCGTGCGCCAGGTGCTGCAGCGCCATCGACTGAAGCCAGACACGGCCCGGACCGGTGAGGGCGGCGAGGAACAGTCCCGAGCCGCCGAAGAACATGTTCTGGATTCCCGGCACGGTCACGATGTTGAACTGGACGCCCTCCTGGAACATGCCCACCTGTCCCGGGTGGACGCGCAGCGTGTTGCCGGGCTGGAGGTCGTAGACGACGACCTCGCCATGGAGCTCGACCCAGGCCTGACCCTGGCCACGCAGACGCTGCATCGTCAGGCCGGTGCCACCGAATACGCCCGCCCCCAGCCGCTGCTGGAAGCCGATCGAGAACTGGACGCCCGGCGTGGCGCACATGAACCCGTGGCGGTGGACCAGGTAACCCTGCGCCGGCGTGATCTCGAGGGGAAGGATCTGGCCGGGCAGCTTGGACGAGAACGCGATCAGGCCAGGCCCACCGACGGCCGTGTACTCGGTCATGAACAGCGTGCCGCCGGACATGACCCTGCCCAGCGCCCCGAGAAAACCAGTCTGCTGGCCCCCGACCGAGATCCCCGTCTTCATCTGCATCGCCATCGAGATCCAGGACAGCTGGCCCGCCTCGGCGAAGACGGTCTCGTTGGGCTGCATGTTGAGCTCGAGGACCGGCATGGTGGTGCCGACGATCTTGGGCTCCATGGACCTTCTCCTTAGTGTCGGTGGTGAGGGTCGATCATGCGGCGACGCGAACCTTGCGGCGCCGGGTTGCGCGAGCAATCGTCGCAGACCCCGACCACCAGCACCTCAGTCCGCACCGGCTTGAACCCATGTCCTTCCTCCAGGTGCCGCTCCAGGTCGCTGACCAGCTCCTCCTGGATGTGCATCACGCCCCCGCACACCTGGCAGACAGCGTGATGATGGTCGCCGCTCGCCAGCTCGTAGTAGGTCGGGCCTTCACCGAGGTGTGCGGCGTACACGGACCCAGACGCGGTCAGGGCCTCGAGCGCGCGATACACGGTGCTGCGCGGAAATGCCGGTCTCGCCTTGTGCAGCTCGTCGCTGATCTCCTCCGCTGTGCAGTGCCCGCCCAGGCGGACGATGGTCTGGTAGACCATCTCTCTTTGCGCCGTGCGCCGCATCCCGGGCGCAAGCACGGCTAGATGACCCGCAGCGCGCGGTCGGCTTTTGTCAGCACGCGACATCCAGCCTCGGTAACCACCAGGTCGTCTTCGACGCGCACGCCGCCGAATCCCGGGATGTAGACGCCGGGCTCGATCGTGAAAACCATCCCTGGCTCGAGCAAGGTGTTCGACCCAGGGTCGAGGCTCGGGTCCTCGTGGCCCTCGAGGCCGAGGCCGTGGCCCACGCGGTGAAAGAAACGCTCTCCGTAGCCGGCGGCGTCGATGACCCGGCGGGCCGCAGCGTCGACCTCGCCGGCGCCGATCCCTGGCTTGACGGCGGCGATGGCCGCGTCATGTGCCTCCACCACGACCCGATGGACCTCGCGCTGCCTGGCGCTTGGCTCTCCGACGACCGCCATGCGGGTGGTGTCCGCCTTGTAGCCGTCGAATGCGGCGCCGAAGTCGAGCAGGACGAGGTCGCCTGCCGCGAGCTTTCGGCTCGACGGTTCGAGGTGGGGCAGGGCCGAGTTCGGGCCCGATTGGACAAGGCAGGGAAAGGAAAGGGCGCCGCCAAGCTCGCCGATCAGGGAGCTGAGGATGAAGGCGGCCTCCACCTCGGTCTGACCGACCCGGAGCCGAGAGAAGACCAGGTCGGTGGCAGCGTCGGTGATGGCCGCGGCGCGCGCGAGCTTCTCGAGCTCTTCCTCGCTTTTCAGCAGGCGCATTCGGCGAATCTCGGCGCCGGCGTCGACCAGCTCGCTCACCCCGGTGCGTGCGGTGATGACCTCGGCCGCATGCAGGCTCAGGTGCTCCTTCTCGACCCCGATCTCGCCCAGCCCGCGCAGCGCGCGGCTCACGAGCTCATACGGGTCCTCGCCGTCGCGCCACGCGGCCACCTCGGCTCCCTCGGCCTGTGCGCCGGCTTTCTGCTCCTCGAGCGCGGGCACGACCAACGTCGCGCCTTCGCGGTTGACGACAAGGCCCATCAGCCGCTCGTGCGGCTCGGCGTGGAAACCCGTCAGGTAGGCGATGGAAACCGGCCGCGAGACGTAGGTCGCATCCAGGTGGCGGTTCGCCATCCAGCGGCGCAGGACCTGGAGCGGAGTGGTGAGCGCGGCGGCCTTACTCAACGGCGGTGATGCGCACGCTGTACGCCCCGCCTGGCGTTTTGACCTCGACCTCGTCGCCGGCCCGATGCCCGAGCAGCGCCTTGCCGAGCGCCGATTCGTGGCTGACTTTGCCGGCCTTCGGGTCGGCCTCGGCGGGTCCGACGATGCGGTAGGCCTCCTCGTCCTCACCCTCTTCCGCAAACCGCACAGTGCTGCCCATGCCGACGACGCCGTTGGTGTTTCGCGGCCCGATCAAGACGTGGTTCTTGATGATCGCCTCGAGCTCCTTGACCCGGGCCTCCATCATTCCCTGCTCGTTCTTGGCAGCGTGGTACTCGAAGTTCTCGGACAGGTCGCCGAGCTCGCGGGCCGCCTTGATCTTGGCCACGATCGCGGGGCGTCTCTGGCTGGTCAGCTCCTCGTGCTCTTTCTTGACCGCTTCCAGCCCTTCCGGCGTGATCGGGACCTCGGGCGGCATGCTCATCGATTCGAGTCTAATCCGTGACTGATCCGGTACCGGCCGTATACATTCCGGGCATGAGGCCGCTGATCCTGCGGATCGGGATGCTGCTGATGGGCATCGGCCTGGTCGTCGGCGCGGCGAGCACCGTGATCGTGAGCTCCTTCGCCCCCGTCGACGAGCAGGTTGGTACCCACGGATCGGCGGCCGCGGCGGTCCTCGGCATTGGCCTCCTCGTCGCCGCCTTCAACCCGTCAGGCTCGATCGCGTGGGTGCGGGCGGGCATCCTCTACGGCGCGGTCGTGCTGATTTTCGAAGTGATCTCCTGGCTGCACGGTAAGAGCTTTCACCTCGGGCCAGTGATCTTCGGCCTGGCCTTCTCGCTGCTCCTGATCGCGGCTTATCCGGAGCGCAAGAAGCTGATCCCGGAAAGGACGAGGCCGGCGCCCGCTCCGACCACCACCGAGCCGATAACCAAGGAAGAGCCACAGCCGGAGGAGCCGGAGAAAGGGCCCTAGGTCTTGGGGACCAGCGCCTGGACTTCTTCCATCATCCGCCGCTGGAGCAGGAAGCTCACCCCATAGACCGCCGCGCCAAGCGCGGTTCCGGCGAGCACCGCCAGGACCGCGTGCAGCGCCGACGGCTCGATCGGCAGCAGGGCCACGACATCGTCGCCCAGGATGGCGGCGAGCGCCAGCGCGAGCGGTGTCAGCACCGGCAGCAGCTGCAGGCGGCGCATCACCGGCGGCACCGGCGGCTCGACGCGTCCCACCATCCGCTGCCCCATCACTCCCACCGACATCACGTGCTTGAGGTTGGGCGTGACCGTGAGGACCACGTTGACCTGGTTGCCCGGGACCTGCTTGAGGCGCGCGGGCGGGACCAGGTACTGCTCCACGCCGCCGCGGGTCTGGACCATCATCATTCCGAGCCCCATCGAGGTGCTGACCGAGCTCGCGCCCACCAGCTGGCCCTGGACGAGTTTCGGCTCAGTCCTGCGGTCTCGCAGCGCCAGCCGGAACCCCGGGGCGACGAAGCTAGCCAGCAGCGCGATCGGGAGGATCCACGCCAGTGCGGCCGCGACCGCGTCAGGCCATCCATAGATCTGATGGATAAGTACGAGCGTCAAGGCGATCATCACGACGCACAGCACCGCAACCGCGAGGGAGAAGTAGCCGACCCGGATCACGTAACCGGGCGCGTAGCCCTGGAGCATCCCGCCCGATTGAACGTAGCGCTCGCGCTGCTTGCGCGTCGCGCCGGGTGCGTTCGAACCGGCCGCCTTCGGCTGCACCTTGCGGATCTGCTGCCGGACCTGCCGGACCTGCTTTTTGCCCATCCCCTCTAAAGCGGGAGTGTATCCGGGGGCGGATACGTGATGCGATCGCCTTCGACCCGGGCGAAGGGAGTCAGGGAATGGAGCGCGGGCAGGCCCGGGCCGGTGATGTGCCTCACCTCCACGCCTCGGACGGTGAGGGCGTCGGCGATGAGAGAGCGGTGGCACCGCCAGGGCACCGCCTCGGCGCACATGATCGCGACCTGCTTATCCACTCCGCCTGTGAGCGCGATGAGTCGGTCGATCGCCTGGTGGAACTCATCGGTCTGCATGTAGTCGGCATAGCCGCGAAAGCTAACGTTGCGCCAGCCCAGGTTGATCGAATCCGCTCTGGGCTTGCGCAGGCCGCCGAGCTCGGGCATGTGCAAATAGGCGATGTCCTCGTCCGCGAGCGATCGCTCCAGCGCGGCCCTGGCGAAGTGGGGCATCCGGCGCGAGGCAGGGACGGTGCGCACATCAACCAGCAGCGCGACGCTGTGACGCCGCAGGAGCTCGACGAACTCTTCGAGGCGCCGGGTCGAGTGGCCGACCGTGAGGACTACGGTGCGCGCTGGGACCGATCCACCGCCGGCTCGAGCACGTGCTTGGTGTAGGTCACACCCTTGACCTGCAGCTTGCCCGAGTAGAGATACGCCGGCTCATAGAAGCTGTGTCCCCCCGCCGGCACCAGGAGGTACACGAGCTCGACCTTGGTGAGCTGGATCGTGGGCGGAGGCGTCGTCGTCGTCACGTTGGGCGAGGCCAGCGCCGGACGGATCGCCTCGTCCGGCGAGACGATGCGGTAGTAGGCGGTGTCGAGGCTCACCGGGAGCAACCCCGACGCTGACCGTGTAGCTCCAGTCCGGCACGAGGCTGTGCTGGGCGAGAAAGATGCTGGCCAGGTCGGCCTGGCTAGCGCCGGTCGCATCGATCGCGGGCATCGCGGCCGACGCGACGATGAAGTAGGTGGGCCCGACGGCCGGCGACTGCACAGTGCCGCGGACCTTCAGCGTGTAATCGGACGCGCTGTAGGCGCCCAGAAATCCCTGGGGCCTCTCGCGCAGGACCGCGCCCAGCGACGAGGCGAACTGGTCG
Source organism: Chloroflexota bacterium (assembly GCA_005889495.1). GTDB lineage: Bacteria > Chloroflexota > Dormibacteria > Dormibacterales > Dormibacteraceae > 40CM-4-65-16. The sequence goes on along the minus strand of VBHA01000085.1, from coordinate 3,451 downwards.
GCAACGTTGGTCGAGGGCTCCTGGTACCGATAGACCGGCGCATCGGCGACGGCCCCGCTCGATTGGCCTGCCCAGACCACCTGGGCGGGGCCGGCGTATTCCGCGCCGTTCGGACTGTTCTGCGCGGGGACCTGCGACAACTTCGAGCCCTGGTCGAAAACCGGTGAGGGCAGCACGCCGAAGCCGCCCGCGGCCTGGTCTCCGCCTCGCAGCTGGCTCGGAATCCCGCCCGCGGTGCTCGCGCCTCCAGCGTGTCGCCCCAGCCCGCTGTTAGCCAGCAGACCCACGCCGAGCGCGACCACCAGCGCGGCCGCCACGGCCGCCGCCGGCACGGCCGGCACCTCCCGAATGCCCTGGATCAGGCCGGCCAGGGCGTCGCGCAGACGATTGGTCGCGGGACGGGACGCCTGCATTCGCACCCAGAGCTCGTCCTCGAATCCCCGGCGCGGCCGCGTGGTCTCGAAAGCGTCGTCCAGCTGGCGCTGCAGCGCCTGGAGCTCGAGGTCTTCTTCCGGCTCGCTCATACCCCTTGCCTCGCCACGGCGTCCTTCAAGGCCTTGAGGCCGCGGTGATAGAGCATCTTCGCCGCGTCCTCGCTGCAGTCCATCAGCCTGCCGACCTCGTCGAAGCTCAAGCCTGAGTGGCGCAGCGAGATGGCGTCGCGCTGGCGCTCGGAGAGCCGCGCCAGCTGGGTGAGCAGCGCGCGATAGCGGATCCGCTCCTCTGCCTGACCCGCCGGGTCCTCCTCCGCCACCGGCTGGTGCTCGATCGTCCGGCGCAGGCGGTCTCTGCGGCCCTGGGCGCGAAAGTGATCGAGCGTGGCGTTGCGGGCGATCCGGAAAAGCCACGCCGCGGGAGTGGTGTTGCGGGCCTCGAAGCGCCCGTAGGCCTGGTAGGCGTTCATGAAGACCTGGGCCGTGATGTCCTCGGCGTCCGCGGACGCGCCGACCTGGGCGCGGACATAGGCATAGATCCGGCCGAGAAATTCCCGGTAGAGGTCTTCGAAAGGCGGCCGGTCGGCGAGCACGGCCGGTTCATGGTATTGGCGCGCACCATGTTTGAGGCAACGACGGGCGTCGCCGTGCTGTAACGGGCTAGACGGTCGCCCAGTTGCGCAGCGCGGCCCCGACCTCTTTGGGACGGTTGCTGAAGATCGCATCCGGCTGGCAGTACCGGCACCAAGCGATCCCTGCCTCGTCGTCGACCGGCCACACCGCCACCGCACCGCCGGCCGCGTGCACCTCCTTGACCACCTGGGGGTCGGTGGCGCCCCAGTGCGGCGAGTAGACATCGGCGCCGGACTCGCGAAGCAGCCGGGCCGGGTGCATCGGCCGCGCCCCTTCGAGGATGCCGACCTGGAGCGAGGGCTCCAGCTTGCGCAGCTCGTGGATCGCCGCGTGGTTGAAGGAGACGGCCGCGCACTCCTGCACCGCCCCGAGCTGGCGCAGCATGTTGAGCAGCTTCTCCTCGAGCCCCGGATACAGCGGCGGCAGTTGCTTGAGCTCGATCACCAGGCCGACCTTGCCGAGCGCGAGCTCGACGACCTCCTGCAGGAGGGGGATCTTCTCCCCATCGCCCGCGTCGAGCTTGCGCAGCTCTGCCGCGCTGAGTTCGCGGACCAGGCCTGAGCCGTTGGTGGTGCGTTCCAGGGTGTGGTCGTGGATAACGACGAGCCTTCCGTCAGACGACAGGTGGACGTCGCACTCGATGAGGTCACAACCCTCGGCGATCGCCGAGCGGAACGACCTCATGGTGTTCTCGGGATTCTCGGCAGGGTTGCCGCGGTGGCCGCCCAGAAGCGGCCGTCCCTCGTCGTGCGCAGCCTCGTAACGAGAGCGAATCGATTGAGTCAAAACGCCTGGTCAGTCTAACTTCCGGAAGGGCTTGTCTATAGTGCAAGGGTGACCGCGCCTCGACCTCAGACGATCGCCGAGCTGCGCGCCGGCGGGCACAAGCGCGAAACGGTCAAGGAGGAGATGCGCCGCAACCTCCTGACCCGCCTCCGCTCCGGCGAGCAGCTGCTCGCCGGCATCGTGGGCTACGACGACACGGTCCTGCCCCAGCTCGCCAACGCGGTCATCTCCGGCCACGACATCATCATGCTCGGCGAGCGCGGCCAGGCGAAGAGCCGGATCATGCGCTCGCTCGTGAGCCTGCTGGACGAATTCGTGCCCGTGATCGCGGGCTGCGAGATCAACGATCATCCCTTCGGTCCCATCTGCCGGCGCTGCCTCGACCTGGTCGAGCGCGACGGCGACGCGGTCGAGATCGGCTGGATCGGCCGCGAGACACGCTACGGCGAAAAGCTGGCCACCCCCGACATCTCGATCGCGGACCTCATCGGCGAGGTCGACCCGATCAAGGTCGCGGAGGGCCGCTACCTCGCCGACGAGCTGACCATCCACTACGGCCTCCTGCCGCGCACCAACCGCGGGATCTTCGGCATCAACGAGCTGCCCGACCTCGCCGAGCGCATCCAGGTCGGCCTGCTGAACATCATGGAAGAGAAGGATGTGCAGATCCGGGGCTATCGAGTCCGCCTGCCGCTCGACCTGTTCGTGATCGCGAGCGCGAACCCCGAGGACTACACGTCGCGCGGACGGATCATCACGCCACTGAAGGATCGCTTCGGCTCCCAGGTGCGCACTCACTACCCGCTGAGCATCGGCGAAGAGATGCAGATCATGGAGGCGGAAAGACATCCGGTACCCGAGGACTTCGAGCTCATCTTTCCTGGATTCATGAAGGAGATCGTCGCCGAGCTCACACACCTCGCCCGGCGCAGCCCGCACATCTCCCAGTCGTCAGGCGTTTCCGTGCGCATGTCGATAGCGAACGTCGAGAACCTCGCGAGCAACGCGGTCCGGCGGGCCGCGCGTCTTGGCGAGTCGCTCGCGGTCCCGCGGATCAGCGACCTCGCGTTCCTTGCTTCGTCGACCGCCGGCCGGGTTGAGATCGAGGCCCTCGATGAAGGCAAGGAGGAGCAGGTCCTGGCCCGTCTCGAGCGCGGCGCGATCAGCTCTGTCTTCAGCCGGCACTTTTCCGCTTCACAGTTCGAGGGGATCGTGTCGCGCTTCGAGGACGGCAACATGCTCGAGGTCGGGGAGGGGATCACAGCCCGCGCCTACACCCGCGCCATCGGCGACGTGCCCGAGCTGACCGCGGCGCTCAAGCGGCTGGGGTTGGCGGACAGGCCTGAGGTGCGCGCGTCGGTCATCGAGTTCGTGCTCGAGGGCCTGCACCTGAACAAGCGACTGAATAAGGACGAAGTCGAAGGCCGGGCGATCTACCGCCGCTAATCCCTTCTTCCCCATCCATGGGGAAGTGGCGCCGTCAGGCGCCGATGGGGCAGGTCCGGAGGGGCAGAGCCGATGGGGCAGGGAAGCAGCCCGGTGGAGCGCCCTATTTCTGGACCGCGTAGACCCAGATGAACGCCGCCACCATCCCCACG
>VBHA01000087.1 GCA_005889495.1 Chloroflexota bacterium | reverse complement strand
TTTCAGCCGGGCGCTCGCGCGGTCGCGCGCATCGAGGTGCGCTGCGGCAGCGGCACCTACCTGCGGGCGATCGCCCGCGACCTCGGCGAGAAGCTCGGGGTCGGGGGCTACCTGGGCCGCCTGGTGCGCACCGCGTACGGCCCGCTGCGGATGGAGGATGCAATCTCGTCCGACGCGATCGCCGACTCGCAAACGGTGCGGGATCGGCTCCTTCCGGCGGAGGTCATACTGCCCGAGATGGAACGGGTCCGGCTCAATGTCGAGCAGGAGGCGCAGGTCCGCCAGGGCCGCTCCGTCCGAGTCCTTCCCGAGCCCGGGCCAGGGCCCGTGCGCGCCCACGACGCCGAGGGCCGCCTCGTCGCGCTGGGCCACGCTGACCCTTTGCGCCGGACGTTCGTGCCGGAAAAGGTGCTGAGCTGAAAACCTCCGCCATTTTCCGGAAAAAACGTGAGCACAGCCCGGCTACCCTGAGCAGGGGATCCAGGGTGCTGATCTGAAGGTCCACATCGGGCTCCCGCAGGAGCCGATCGGGCCGGTCGCGCTCACGGTCGGCAGCTTCGACGGCGTGCACCTGGGCCACTTCGACGTGATCAGGCACCTTGAGGACGCGGCCGCGGCCGAGCATGCCGCGTCCGCCCTCATCACCTTCGAGCCCCATCCACGCTGCGTCCTTGACCCTGCCAACTGCCCGTCATCGATCACGACCCTGAGCGAAAAGCTCGGCCTCATCGATGCCGCCGGGATTGAGCACGCGATCGTGCTGCGTTTCGACCGCGAGCTGGCGTCGCTGTCGCCACAGGAGTTCGTCGACCGCCTGGTCGCGGTGATGGACATCAAGGCCTGGGTCATCGGGTTCGACTTCGCGTTCGGTCGCGGCCGCACGGGCAACGCCGAGTGGCTCCGCGCTCATGGGCACCACGTCGAGGTGGTCCCGCCCTTCAAGATCGAAGGCCGGGAGCTCCACAGCTCGGAGATTCGGCGGCTGGTGACCACCGGGGAGGTGGAGGCGGCGAACCGGCTGCTCGGGCGCGAGTTCGAGATGACGGGCCCGGTCGAGGCAGGCGCGCAGGTCGGGCGGCAGCTCGGCTTTCCGACCGCGAACATCAGCCCGGAGCCGAACAAGCTGGTGCCGGCGCTCGGAGCGTACGCCGGCCGGGTGGTCGCTCCCGAGGGGGACTTCGTCGCCGCGCTGTCCGTCGGCTACCGCCCCACGTTCGGCGGCACCGAGCTGAAGGTCGAGGCCTTCCTCCTCGACTTCGAGGGCGATCTCTACCAACAGAGGCTCTGGCTTCGGTTCGTCCGTTACCTGCACCCCGACATCAAGTTCCCCACGCCCGATGCCCTCGTCCAGCAGCTGAAGCGCGATGTCGAAGACACACGCCGGATCGTGACCGCTTGACGACAGTGGTCGTCATCGGTGGCGGGATCGCCGGCTACACGGCCGCCCTGGCCGCGCGCCGGCACGGCGCCGACGTGACCCTGATCGCGCGAGCGCCGGGCGCGACCGCCCTGTACGCGGGCGGGATGGAGATCGTCGACGACCTCGACACCGTCCTGCGCTCGCCGAATCATCCACTCACCCGCCTCGGCATGGACGCGGTCGGCCTCGCGACGGAGCTGGACGCCGCGGTCTCGACTCTGCAGCTTGCGCTCGGCAAGGAGGGATTGCGGTTCGAAGGCACGTGGCGCAGCCGCGGCCTCTACGCCGACATCCACGGGCTCGCCCGGCCGGCGAACGTCGTACCGGACACGGTGGCGCGCGGCGAGCTGGGCGCCCTGAGCGGAAAACGGGTCGCCGTGATCGGCGTTCCCCAGGTGGGCGACTACGACGCGGCGTCCACGGCGCAGGCCCTCAAGGAGCTGCATGGGATCGAAGCCTTTGCGGAGGACATATCGATCTCCGACCTGCCGGTGGCCGCGTCGCTCACCGACCTGTACGGCCGGCGCGCGCCCGCACCCAAAGCGCGCGGCGCGGCAATCGCGTACCCGCCCGGGTTCACGTCCCTTCCCGACGACAGCTTCGAGCTCCTGGCCTCGCCGCCTTCGCCCCACGGCTGGCGGCTCCAGCAGGCGATCGGCCTTGGCGCCGTGGGCGCGGAGATCACATCGTTCGAGACGGCCGCGGACACGGTGATCGCCGCGCACTCGGCGACCCGGGGCTTTCGCGCCGACGCGTTCGTCCTCGCCACAGGGCGCCACATAGGAGGGGGTCTCCAGGCCGGCCGCGTCACGGCGGAGCGGCTGTTTGGGCTGGGAATCTTCCGCGACGGCGTGCCCGCCGCTCAATCGGGCGCGCGTCTGCACCTCCTCAAGTACCTCGACCCCGCGGAGGAGATGCGCCTCGGTGTCAAGACCGACAAACGGCTGCACCCGCTGCTCGAAGACGGGACGGCGCCGTACGCCAACCTCTACGCCGCGGGAGCGGTGCTCGGCGGCTATGACTACGCCGGGCCGTGCGGCTTCGGCGTGCCGATCCTGACGGGCTGGCTGGCGGGCCGGTACGCAGCGAAGAGCGCATGAGGGCAGAGCTCGAGAAGATCGTCGGCGCGGCGGCGGTCGACGAGCGCCAGGTGCGCGACCTCTGGCCGCTCGGGATCATGGAGGAGCGCGCCGGAGTGGCGCCGCCGAAGGTCCTGGTCGCCAGGCCCACCGGCCGCGACCAGGTCGCCGCGATCCTGCGCTGGGCGGGCACCAACGGCGTCGCGGTCACCCCGATGGGGGGAGGCAGCGGGGTGTGCGGCGCGCTGGCGCCGGCCGCCGGCGAGGTCGTGCTCGACATGTCCGCGTTCGATCGAGTCTTCGAGATCGATGAGACCAATCTCGTCTGCCGCTGCGAGGCCGGCGTCAACGGGTATGCGCTCGAGCAGCAGCTGAACGAGAAGGGGCTGACCCTCGGCCATTACCCCAGCTCGCTTCCAGGGACGACGGTCGGCGGCCTCATCTCGACTCGCTCCTCGGGCCAGGAGTCGAGCCGGTACGGAAGCATCGAGGACATGGTGCTGGGCCTTGCGGTGGTGCTGCCGGATGGGACCTTCGCCGCGCCACGCCCGGGCCCGCGGTCCGCCGCCGGTCCCGCGCTTCACCAGCTGTTCGCCGGCGCCGAGGGCGGTCTCGGCGTGGTGCTCGGCGCGGTCCTTCGCGTCCACCGCGTGCCTGAGGCGACTGTGGGCCGTGGCTACGCCTTCGCCGACCTGCCGTCGGGTCTCGAGTGCATGCGGGTGGTCATGCAGTCCGGTCTCCGCCCGCTCGTGATGCGCCTGTACGACGCGGAGGACACCGTGTTCAACGGCTACGACCTTGGTGATGGCGAGTGCCTTCTGGTGGTCGCAACCTCTGGCCCGCGAGACGTCGCCGAGGCGGAGGCCGCCACGGTCAAGAAGGTTGCCGGCGAGGCGCGCGAGCTGGGTGAAGGGCCCTGGCAGCGGTGGCAGAAGCATCGCTTCGACCTCTCCGCCGAGCGGCTCAAAGCCTTCCTCGAGCCTGCCGGCGCCTACCTCGACACCATCGAGCTGGCCGCGCCGTGGAGCGTCCTCTCGGAGCTGCATGCTCGGGTCAAGTCCGCAATAGCGCTCGGCGGACTGGCGTTATGCCACTTCAGTCATGCCTACGAGCAGGGCTGCTGCGCCTATTTCTCTTTTGCCGGCTCGGGCGACACCGAGGCCGACGCCCGTGCTAAATATGTGCGCGCCTGGGAAGGGGCGATGAGCGCGGCGCTCGAGCTCGGGGCGACGATCACCCATCACCACGGCGTGGGGCAGGCTCGCTCACGCTGGGTGGCGGACGAGATGGGAGGCTGGATGCGCGTCTGGGAGGCTGTCAGGCAAGGACTCGACCCCCAGAGGGTCATGAACCCGCGGGCCGTAGGAGGCTCGCGATAGCCGGCCGGCCTGGCGCGGCGATCCTGTTCATCGTCAATCCCGCGTCCGGCGCGGGCAAGGCGGGCCGGGAGTGGGCGGCGGTCGAGTCATGGCTGCCGTCGAGTGGTCTGCCCTACGAGGTCGCGTTCACGACCCGCCCGCTCGAGGCGACGGAGATCACCCAGCGCAACGTGCTCGCCTCGCGGCCCGTGGTCGTCGCGGTCGGGGGCGACGGCACCCTGAACGAGGTGGTCAACGGCTTCTTCCGCAACGGCGCGCCGCTGCCGACCACCACGAAGCTCGCGATGGTTCCCCTCGGCACCGGCGGCGACTTTCGCCGCACGCTTCGTATCCCCGTCGACAGCAGGCAGGCGATCGATGTGCTCCGCAGCGGCATGGTGCGGCGGCTTGACGCAGGCTGCGTCACCTACCAGACGGACGACGGGAGCACGGGCGTGCGCCACTTCATCAACATCGCCGACGCCGGCCTCGGCGGCGACGTCGTCTACATCGTCGGCAACGGGACCAAGCGCTTCGGCAGCGCGACGTACACTCTCGCGGGCCTCCAGGCGTTGATCCGGTTCAAGAACAAGCCGATGACGGTCGACATCGACGGCATCGCTCACCAGCTCGACCGGGCGCAGCAGGTGGTCGTCGCCAACTGCCAGTTCTTCGGCGGCGGCATGCAGATGGCGCCTTCGGCCTCGCCGACGGATGGCGTCTTCGACGTGATCTTGATCAAAGACGCGGGCAAGATCGAGACGATGCGCGGCATGAACGACATACGCAGCGGCCGGCATCTCGACCAGTCGAACCCCAAAATGGAGCTCATGTACGGGAAGCGCGTGTCGGTGACTTCGCCGGAGAGGGTGCGGATCGACATCGACGGCGAGGCCGTGGGGTTTCTGCCCGCGCTGTTCGAGATCCAGCCGGGCGCGATCGAGTTCATAACCCCGCGATGACGGAAGGGGTCATAGCGACCCCGCATCACACGGCCAGTGAGGTGGGGGCTCAGATCCTGCGCGACGGCGGCAACGCCATCGACGCCGCCATCGCCGCCGACGCCGTGCTCTGCGTGGTCTACCCGCACATGACGTCGGTGGCGGGTGACCTGATGGCCATCGTCTGGGCGGCGGGCGCGACCTCGCCGGTGGGCCTGATCGGCGCAGGGCGTTCGGGCGAGCTGGCGACGATCGAAGCGGCGCGGGCGCGGGGCTTCAGCACGATGCCCGAGCGAGGCGCGCTTTCGATCACAGTCCCGGGCACGGTCGATGCATGGGGGAGGCTGCTCGAGCGCTTCGGCACGGTCGGGTTGGGCGCGGTCCTCGACGCCGCCATCGGCCTGGCCCGGGACGGATACCTGATCACGAAAGACCTCTCCGAGCACCTGATGCGCGCCGCCGAGCTGCTGCTGCGCGAGCGGCCGGCGTACTCGCTGTACCCACCGATGGAAGCGGGCATGCTGCTGCGCAACCCCGACCTGGCCTCCGCGATGGAGGACCTCGGCCGGGGCGGGATCAACGTCTTCTATCGCGGCGAGATCGGCGTCGCCATCGCGGCGGCGATCAAAAGGCGCGATGGGTTCGTGACGCGCCAGGACCTTGCGACCCATCGCTCGCAGTGGGTCGACCCGATCCCCTTCCCATACCGCGACCTGGTCGTGTACGAGCTCCCTCCGCCGACCGTCGGGCTGGTGGCTGCCTCGATGGTCCTGAGGCTCGAAGCCGGCCAGGAGTTTCGCGCCGCGCGCGACGCGAGCTACAGGCTGCGCGACCGCTACATCACCGACCCCGACTTCGCCGCCGCGCCGGCGGAGGTGTTCCTGGACCCTGGCCACGAACCAGCCGGGCGGGTCGACGCGACGCCGAGGCCGGGCGACACGGTCTATCTGTGCGCGGCCGACGAGCATGGCAACGTGGTCTCGCTGATCCAGAGCGTCGCTTACGACTTTGGCTCGGGGATCGTGGCCGAGGGGACCGGGATGCTCCTGCAGAACCGCGGCGCCTACTTCAAGCTCGATCCCGCGCACGTGAATCGCCTCGAGCCGAAGAAGAGGACGATGCACACCCTCATCCCGGCGATGGCCGCCCGCGACGGCCGGCCCTGGGCCGCGTTCGGGACCATGGGCGGTGAGCGTCAGCCGCAGCTGCAAGCGCAGGTCTTGAGGAACCTTGTCGACGAGGGACTCGACCCCGTGGAGGCGGTGTCTCGGCCTCGCAAGGCGATCCTTGCCGACGGTGTGACGCTGGCCGTCGAGGCTGACTACCCGGGGGCGGCCGAGATGGCGCGTTCGGACCGGCGCGTGAAGCTCATGCCCTCCCGGCACCACTGGTTCGGCCACGCGCATGCGATCGTGGTCGACGGACCCGGGAAATGGCGTGGGGCGGCCGATCCGCGCTCGGACGGAAGCGTCGAGTACGTGAGGTAATCGTCGCCCCGTATACTCCCCTGTTGAGTTTGGCAGTAGAGAACGAAGTCAAGGGCAAGCTGATCGCGGAACACAGTCGCGCGGACAAGGACACGGGTTCCCCCGAAGTGCAGATCGCCCTTTCGAACGCGCGCATCAAGGAGCTCACCGAGCACCTGAAGACGCACGCCAAAGACCACCACTCGCGCCGCGGCCTCCTTCTCCTGGTCGGCAAGCAACGGCGTCTGCTGAACTACCTGAGGGACACCGACGTCGAGCGCTATCGCGCCCTCGTCGCCAAGCTCGGGATCAGGAGATAACGCCGGGCGCGCGTACAGGGCGCCTTTTTTATCAACCGGGAGGACCCAGCTCGGTAGCGCGGGTCAGCTCTTAGAAGCTTTCGCTCAAGTGGCCGGAACCGCTTAAGAGGCAGCTGCTAGGAATCTGACCCAGAAACGCACCGCCGGGTTCCTCCCACACATCTGGAGGTATTTGGCGTGGCAGTAGTCACGAAAAACGTAGACATCGCCGGAAGGCGACTTTCGATCGAGACAGGCCGGGTCGCCGAGCAGGCCAACGGAGCTGTGATCATCCGGCAGGGCGACAGCGTGGTGCTCAGCACAGCGGTCATGTCCAAAGAGCCGCGAGAGGGGATCGACTGGTTCCCGCTCACATGCGATTACGA
>VBHA01000084.1:28312-44842 GCA_005889495.1 Chloroflexota bacterium | reverse complement strand
CGGGGTTGACCACCGTCGAGAAGGCGAAGACGAACAGGAGGGCGAGGGCGAGCGCGATCGAGCGCCGACGCTCGGCCGCCACGGCGGCCGCGAACACAACCGACATGATGAACAGCGCGAGCCCGGAGCGCGACCAGGTCAATGGCACGACGACCGCGCACGCGGCGCCCGCGGCGCCGCACAGCCAGGCCGGGGCACTGCGCCTGGCGAACAACACGATCGCGGCCGCGGCCACGAGAGTCAGAAACCTGGCCGTGATGTTCGGATCGGCGAAGGTGATGTTGAGGCGCGTCGCGACGATCGGGTTCGGGGTCCAGATGTGGAGGTGCGCGAGGTTCAGCGCGAACCCGAGCACGGCGACGCCAAGCCCCGAGACCAGGAACGCGTTCCATGCGCGGCGATGGTCCCGCTCGTCGAGCATGAGGTTCATGACCATCACGCCGAAGATCGGGTACAGCGCCACGTCGGCGAACGCCTTGTAGGAGCTCGGCGACCGGGTCACGACCCAGCTCACGGTCGAGACGGCGACGAACGCGCCCAGCCAGACCACGCTGGCCTGGCGGGGGATCGCGAGCCTGCGCCGGCCGGTGAAGACGAGGTAGGCAAGCGCCGCCCCGACGAGGACCATGATCCAGCGCACGAGCGGCTGGCCCATGTACTTCGCCGTGAACTCCAGCGGAAGGGTGAGGACGATCAGGGCAGGGCCGTACGCGGCCATCAGCTCCGCGGCCCGCGCCGGCTGCCATCGCGGGACCGCGGCGAGGCGCTCGCGGGTGCCGGTTAGACTCGGAAGCGCCATTGCGGGAGGTGAATAGTCGGCCGGCGCGCAGAGGCCTGGTGAGCTCGGCGTCGCTGACGCTGGCGACCCGCCTGCTCGCGTTCGGCTTCTCGGGCGCGACGAACATCATCCTGGCCCGGAGCCTTGGACCGGAGGGGAGAGGGATCTACGCGGTGGCGGTGATGACGTCGGCCATCATCTCGCTGCTCGCGCAGCTCGGCGTCGGCCCGGCGAACGTGTACCACCTCAGCAAGAAGCTGATCGACCTCGATGAACTGATAGGTCATTCGACCTCCCTGGCCCTCCTACTGGGAACGTCGTGCTTTCTGATAGTCCTCGGCTCTGTGGTCGCGACCGGATCGAGCAAGGTGCTCGGAGTCGGTTCCACATTCGTCGTCGTGGCGACGGCCGCGGTCCCGTTCATGCTGCTCACCGCCTTCATGCAGAGCCTTCTGCAGGGCGGTCAGCGCTTCGTCCATTTCAACGTCGTGATCCTCATCCAGTACGCGGCGCCGACGTTCACGCTGATCACGATGCTGCTGATCTTTCGCGACCGCACGCTGGGGGCGGTCACCTCCTGGACGGTCAGCTCCGCGGTGACCGCCCTCTGCGCGACCTACAGCGTCGTCCCGCTCACCCGGCTCAGGCTGCGCCTGCACCGCGCGACGCTCCGCTCGCTGCTCCGGTTCGGGCTGATCAGCTACCTGGGCAACGTCACGTCCTTCGTCAACTATCGCTTCGACGTCTTGATCGTCAACCTGTTCTCGGGCGCTCGCCAGGTCGGCCTCTACTCGGTGGGCACGGCCCTGGCCGAGGTGGTCTGGTTCATCACCAACGCCGCCGCGGTGGTGCTCGCGCCGCGAGTCGCGTCGGCGGACGCGAGCGAGGCGGACCGCCTCACAGAAGCGGTCGCGCGCGTGGTCGGCCTGCTCACCGTCTCGGCCGCGATCCTGCTCGCGATCTTCGCGCCCCTGATCGTCGTCCTGTTCTTCGGCTCGGCTTTCGCGGAGAGCGCGTGGGCCGTGTGGCTTCTCCTGCCCGGCATCGTCACGTTCTCGATCAGCCGCATCCTCTCGATGTACCTGCTCGGCCGCAACCGCCTCAAGGTCGACCTCGCGGCCGCATCGGTCGGGCTGGTCGTGACGCTGGCGCTCGATTTTGCGCTCATCCCGCACTTCGGCTTTCGCGGCGCGGCGGTCGCGTCCTCGATCGCGTACACGTCGGCGATGCTGGTCAACCTGACCTGGGTCGTGCGCCACTCGACCATCACGCCGGTCTCACTGCTGGTGGCTCGGCCGCGCGACGCGCGGCTGCTGTGGGTCCGCTTGCGGCAGGCCTTCGCCCGCTAGCTCGCTAGCGACCCCGCCGGCCGGCGACGGTGCTGATGGTGCCCGCGAGGATCTGGAGGTCGAGGCGGAACGAGCGATTCTTGATGTAGAAGAGGTCGTACTCGAGCTTGCGCGTCATGTCCTCGGTCGTGCTCGCGTAGCCACTCTTGATCTGGGCCCATCCGGTCAGCCCCGGCTTCATCAGCAGCCGGGAGCGGAAGTGGGGGATCTTCGCCTCGAGGTCGCGCTCGAACTCGGGCCGTTCGGGCCGGGGGCCGATGAAGCTCATGTCGCCGCGGACGATGTTGAGCAGCTGCGGAAACTCGTCGAGACGGGTCGCGCGGAGGATCCGGCCGACCCGCGTGATGCGCCGGTCGCCGCGGGCGGCGAACTGTGCTCCCTCGGCCTCGGCGTCGAGAGACATCGTGCGCAGCTTCAGCAGGCTGAACTCCCGTCCGTTCTCGCCGACCCGCCGCTGGACGAGGAAGACCGGGCCCGGCGAGTCGAGCTTGATCGCGAGGGCGAGGAAGGGAAGCAAGACCGCGAACGGGACGCTGATCGAGAAGGCGAGCAGCAGGTCGAAGATGCGGCGCGCCGCCGCGTATGGACGCCTCCAGACGTCGCTGTCGGGCAGCTCCAGGTACCAGTGCACGTCGATCGCGTCGACTGGCACGCGGCCCATGTAGGTCTCGACCAGCGTGCCCGCCGAGACGAGGCGCACGCCATGCGTCAGGCATCGCTCGACCAGGCCGGGCACCAACCGCAGCTCGTTGTTGGAGACGATCACCTCCTGCGCCCGGCTTTCGTTCAGGACCTGGGTCACCTGGTCGACCAGACGCGTCGCGTCGAGGCGGGTCTTGACCGGACAGACCACCGTACCCACCACGCGGTATTCGAACCGCGCGGCGCGAAGGGCGGCGGTCACATCAGGGCTGAGGTCCGCCTCCGAGACGACGATGACCTGGGTGGCGAGGGATTCGTGCAGCAAACCACGCGCGGCCGTGACCCGCATCAGGACGATCGCCGCGGCGCCGACGAGCAGCGCGCCCACGATCACCGGGCGGGTCAGCACATAGGGGTGGATGAAGAAGACCAGCACCGTGAGCAGCGCGGTGATCGGCAGCGCCTTGACGACCGCGACCCCGCTCTCTAGGCGGTTGCTCGGGATCTGCGACGCGTAGCCGTCGGTCACGACCAGGGACAGGACCCAGATCGCGCCGATGATCAAAGGATCGTAGAACTCGAGCGGTCGCGCGTTCGGCCTGTGGATCAGCACGTAGACGGCCCAGCTTGCGAGCGCGCCGACCGCGAAGTCGCCAAGCGCGAGAATGACGCGTCGTTCGCGCAGGCTCAGCGCGAAGCGCCGGCCGGCGCCGAGGGCGGGCGCGATCTCCAATCTCGGCGCGCCCTCCGGTGAGGGCCCGACCTCGAGTGCGCTCACAGGCGCCGTCGAACCAACGCGAAATTTGAGTACAAGCCGGAGCTCCGCTATTAGATTAGGCTGGAGGCCCCATCATGAAATCCGGGTTCTTCAGCCGCCACTTTAAGGTTCTGACACGGGGTTCCCTCAAGTACGGCCCCATCTTCGCCGGGGAGGTCATGCTCTTCTGGCTGATCCTGATGGCGGTCGACTCCAGCGGATACGGAGCGGGCGTCGCGTATCCGACGGATTGGTACCCGCTGGTTTCGCTGCTGATGGTCGCGTTGGCGATGGGCGCGGGCGAGGCCCGATTCCACCTCTACAGGAGGGTCTGGTCGGTCGCGGGTTTGAACGACGCCTTCGCCATCGGGCTCGCGGTCATCGAGGCGTCGCTGCTGATCACGATCATCAACCTTCTGTTCCCTGACGGTTACAGGCCGCTCCGCATCCTCGCGCCGGTGCTCGCGGCGCCGGCGGTCGTCATCGGCGTGGGCCTTTTCCGGCTGTTGCCGCGGATCCTCACCTCGACGCGGGCAAAAGGCAACCGGCTTCTCGTCGTGATTCCCGACGCGAGCGGATACCGGACCGTGAAGGCGCTGCTGCAGCACCCGAATCCCGACTGGTCGCCGGTCGCCATCGTGACCACAGGTCCGGCTGACGTCGGCCAGACCTTGATGGGCATCCCCGTGCTCGGCCAGGCGAACAACCTGCGCCGCTGGATCAGGTATACGGACGCGCAGGGCGTCGCCTTCGTCCAGGGCAGCACCAGCGACCGGGCCGATGCGCGGGCGCTCTACTCCGAGTGCCTGGCGGCGCAGCTGCCGGTCTTCATCGTGCCCGCCGCCGATTCGTGGTTCCCGCAGGCCAACACCTCGCGATTACGCCAGCTGTCCGCCGACGACCTGGTCGGGCGCGACGAGCGCCAGATCGACCTGGACATCGCGACGCTCGACGTGCGCGGGCGCGTCGTGCTCGTGACCGGCGCGGCGGGTTCGATCGGCTCGGAGCTGTGCCGGCTGATCGCAGGCATGGACCCGCGGCGCCTGGTGCTGGTGGACATCAACGAGAGCGGGCTGTTCGACCTGGCGGAGGAGCTGCGCGTGAAGGCGACGCTCGACGTCAAGGAAGCGCTTGTCTCGATCGTCGACCGCGAGCCATTGCTCACGCTGTTCAGCGACGAGCGGCCCGACCTGGTCTTCCACGCCGCGGCGTACAAGCACGTGCCGATGCTGGAGGCCCATCCGGCCCAGGCGGTGATCACCAACGTGGTCGGGACCTCCAACCTCCTGCGTTGCGCGCACGCCGCCGGTGTGCAGCAGTTCATCCTCATCTCGACCGACAAGGCCGCGTCCAAGCACTCGGTCATGGGCTGCACGAAGAGGCTGTGCGAACAGCTCGTGCTCGCCTACCGCGGCCCGATGAAGTGCTGGGCGGTCCGCTTCGGCAACGTCGTCGGCAGCCGGGGCAGCGTGGTCCCGCTGTTCGAGCGCCAGATCGAAGCCGGCGGCCCGGTCACGATCACGCATCGCGACGTGACGCGCTACATGATGACGATCCGCGAGGCCGCGTCCCTGGTCCTCATCTCGCTCGTCAACAGCAAGCCGGGGCACCTCTACATGCTGGACATGGGGGAGCCGATCCGGATCTACGACCTGGCCAACGACCTGATTCGCTCACGAGGCCTGAGGCCCGAGATTGACATCCAGGTCGTGATCACCGGCCTGCGTCCGGGTGAGCGGCTCACGGAAGAGCTGCTGGCGCCCGAAGAGGGCTGGCGGCCAACCGATCACCCCTCCATCCGCGAGGTGATCTCCCCGACCACGGCGCGGGAGGAGAACCTGGCCTGGATCGTGGAGCGCCTGGAGCGGCTCGCGCACGAGGGCAGGAGCGACGAGCTGGTGCGGGCCCTGAAGCTGGCCGTCCAGGAGCACGAGGAGCAGGTCGAGGAGCCCGGTCCGCCCGTGGAGGCGGAGCATCCCGCGCCCCAAGAACAGGAAAACGCCTGAGCCGGGTCGATTCGAGCGTCTACATCCACCCCACCGCCGAGGTGTCGCCGGAGGCGACCATCGGTGCGGGCACGAAGGTGTGGCACCAGGCGCAGGTACGCGAGGGCGCCGTGGTCGGCAGGGAGTGCATCCTCGGCAAGGGCTCCTATGTCGACCGGGATGTGCGCATCGGCGATTTCTGCAAGCTGCAGAACGGCGTCTTCGTCTTCCACGGATTCACGGTCGAGGCCGGGGTCTTTCTCGGGCCGGGCGCGATGCTCCTCAACGACAAGCACCCGCGGGCGATCAACCCGGATGGCTCGCCCAGGGGCGATGCCGACTGGGAGGTGGCGGAAGGCCTGGTGCGCTACGGCGCGGCCGTCGGCGGAGGCGCCGTGCTCCTGCCGGGCGTGCGCATCGGCCGTATGGCGCTCGTGGGCGCCGGGGCCGTGGTGACGCGTGACGTGCCCGAGCGGGGCATCGCGGCCGGCAACCCCGCGAAGCTCAAGGGATACGCATGCGACTGCGGACACACGCTGTCGCGGCGGGGAGCGGTGTTCGCCTGCTCACACTGCGGTCGCGAGTACGAGATCGCCGTAGAGGATTGAACGAGGCCGATCGCATCGCCCGCGCCTACCAGGACCTGGAAGGACGAGCGGGAGGGCGATGGGACCTGGCCAACCGGGGCAACCAGGCGATCCTCGCCGAGCGGCGCAAATTCACGCGCCGCCTCCTGGCCGACGCCGGCTTCCTGCCGCTGGGGGCGCGCCGCGTGCTCGAGGTCGGCTCCGGCCTGGGGGCCGAGCTCGCCTGGCTCCGCGAGCTGGGAGCCGCTAGCTCCAACCTGGTCGGGGTCGACCTGCTCGCGGACAGGGTGGAGGCGGCCCGCCGGACGTTCCCCGAGATCGAGTTTCGCCAGGCCAACGCGGAGCATCTCGACTTCGCGGCCGCCGAGTTCGACCTGGTGCTCGCGATCACGATCTTCAGCTCGATCCTGGACCCGCGGATGGCCGCCGGCGTTGCGAGGGAGATGGTCCGGGTACTCAAGCCAGGTGGGGCATTGCTCTGGTACGACGTGCGATATGACAGCGTCTCCAACCGCAATGTGCGCGCGGTGACGGCGGCGCGCGTGCGTGGGCTGTTTCCGTCACTGCAAGGGGAGCTCGCATCGGTGACGCTCCTACCCCCGCTGGCCAGGCGCCTGGGCGCGCTCACCGGCGGGGTCTATCCGGTGCTGTCCTGGTTTCGCCCACTTCGCAGCCACCTCATCGGGTTGCTGCGCCAGCCGGAAGGCGCCTGATGCGCTCGGAGTTCCTTCCTTTCTCCCCACCGCTGATCGGCGAGGAAGACATCGCCGAGGTGGTGCGCACCCTGCGGAGCGGCTGGATCACCACCGGTGAGCGGACGCACGAGTTCGAAGAAAAGTTCCGCGACTTCGTCGGCGCGCCCGACGCGCGCGCGCCCGGTACTGGTCGACGTCGAGCCCGACACGCTCAACCTCGACCCCGACCAGGTCGAGCATGCGGTGCGCCGGACGCCCGGCGTGAGGGCGATCGTGCCCGTGCACCTTTACGGGCACCCGGCGGACATGGACCCGATCTACGACATCGCGCACCGGCACGGCCTGGCCGTGATCGAGGACGCGGCCCACGCGCTGCCGGCCTGGTATCACGACCGGATGATCGGCGCCCCGGCGGCCGGCTTCGACCAGCCGAACCTGGTCGCGTTCTCGTTCTACGCGACCAAGAACCTGACCACCGGCGAAGGCGGCATGCTGACGGGTCCCTCCGAGCTGGTCGAGCCGGCGCGCGTGTGGAGCCTTCACGGCATGAGCCATGACGCGTACGACCGCTACACGTCCAACGGCTCGTGGAAGTACGACGTCGTGCTGCCCGGCTTCAAGTACAACATGCCCGACCTGCAGGCGGCCCTCGGCCTGCAGCAGCTTCGCCACCTCGACGCGATGCAGCGCCGCCGGCATGAGATCGTCGAGCGCTACGACACGGCCTTCGGTCCGGTCCAGGAGCTGGAGACGCCGTACGAGCGCCCGCACGTGCGCAGCGCGTGGCACATCTACCTGCTGCGGCTGCGCCGGGAAAGGCTGCGCATCAACAGGGACGCGTTCATCAGCGAGCTCAAGAAGCGGAACATCGGGGCGAGCGTGCATTTCATCCCGATCCACCTGCACTCCTACTACCGCAACCGCTACGGGCTGCGGCCGGAGCAGTTCCCGGTCGCCCAGCGAGAGTTCGAGCGGATGCTGTCGCTACCGCTGAGCCCGGCTCACTCCGAAGAGGACATCGAGGACGTCATCCAGGCAGTGACCGAGATCGTGCAGACGAATCTCTCGAGGATGCGAACGGTCGCCTGAGGACCGCGCCGGCCGTACGCAGCAAGATTCCCAGACGCTTTCGAGTCGTGGCGCGGGCGAGATAATCGAGCTCGAGCTGGAGCTTGCGGGGGAGCACCGTCTGCAGGTAGGTCGCCTCGGGCATGCCTCCGCTGAGCGCTTCCTCCTCGTCGATGTAGGCGAGGGTTGCGGGGCCGGTGATGCCCGGCCGGACTCTGAGGAGACGGCGCTGGGCGGCGGTGTAGCGCTCGACGTACGAAGGATGCTCGGGACGCGGCCCGACCAGGCTCATCTCGCCCTTGACCACGTTGAGGAGCTGCGGCAGCTCGTCGAGCTTGGTGTGTCTCAACACGCGGCCCGCGCGGGTGATGCGCGGGTCGTCGGCGGCGGTGACCGCGGGACCGGCGAACTCGGCGTCCGCGCGCATCGTGCGCAGCTTGTGGATCCGGAACGGAACGCCGTCCATGCCCACGCGCGGGCCGTGGTGGAAGACGGGACCTCGCGAGTCGAGCTTGACGGCGATGGCCGCCGCCGCGACCAGGGGCGAGGTCAGGACGAGGGCCGGCAGCGCGACCGCGAGGTCGAGCGCTCGGTCGAGGGGACTAGTGCGCGCCGCCGCGCACTCCTGGAGCAGCGTCCTCAGCTGGGCCGCGATCTTCGCGCGGCTGAAATGCTCGACCGCGTACGCCCGCCCGTTCTCGCCCATCCGCCGGGCCCGCTCAGGGTCGGCGGCGAGCGCGTCGACGGCGGCCGCCAGGGCCGGCGGATCCTCGGGCTCGACCACCACGCCGCACCCGGCGGTCTCCACAAGCTCGGCCGCCTCACCCCACAGGGAGGCGACGATGGGCCTCCCCACCGCCATCGACTCGTAGATCTTCGACGGGCGCGCGCTCTTGAAGACTTCCAGCGCCCTGAGCGGCACGATCGTTGCGTAAGCCTGGTTCAGGAGCGCCGGCATGGCGGCCTTCGGCTGGTTGGGAACGAACCGGACGTTGGCGATGCGCTCACGTTCGGCCTTCGCCATCAGAGCCGCCTTGTCCGCGCCCTCGCCCGCGAGCAGAAATTCGACTTCTGGGTCCCGCACCAGCTTCGCCGCCTCCAGGACGACGTCAAGGCCCTGCGACAGGCCATGCGTTCCCGCGTACATGAAGACCTTGCGTCCCGCCGGCCGGGCATTCGGGCGGTACAGGTCGACGTCGACACCGTTGGAGAGGTGGACGAGCTTGGCGCGGGGAACGCCGCCGGCGGCGAGGCTCGAGACCATGCCGGGCGTCGGCACTGCGACCCGCGCCGCGCGCCGGTAGAGATGACGCTCCAGCATCTCGGCGAGGCGGATCGCGAGCGGGTTGCGCAGGGCGCCGAGCTCCACCGCGGACCGCGGCCAGATGTCGCTCACGTTGAGGACGAAAGGCGCCCGCTTCATGCGCGAGTACACGAGCGCGGCCAGGCCGACTGGAAGCGGCGGCGACTCGACGACCATCACCTCGGTGCGGCCGGCAGCCGGAAGCGCGGTCAGGCTCGTGGCCACGAACGAGAGGTGGTTGGCGATCCTTTTCGCAAAGCCCGCGTTCGGTGTCGCGTACACCCATCTGCGCAGCACGCGGACGCCGTCCATCCATTCCTCCATCGCCGTGCGTCCGCGATACGCGTCGGGCACGACGCCGGTCGGATAGTTGGGAAACCCGGTGACGACTGTGACCTCGTCCCCGGCCGCGCGAAGCCGCCTCGCGAGCTCGAAGATGCGCGTCTGCGGCGCGCCCACCTCGGGTGGGAAGTAGTGGGTCAGAAAGAGGACCCTCATCGATGAAAGTCCTCACCGTGCTCGGCGCCCGCCCCCAGTTCATCAAGGCGGCTCCCGTCTCGCGTGCCCTGCGCCGCTCGCACGAGGAGTTTCTCGTCCACACCGGCCAGCACTACGACGACGCGATGTCGGACCTGTTCTTCCGGCAGCTTGGGATTCCGACCCCGGACGTCAATCTCGAGATCGGCTCCGGCGCGCACGGGGCGCAGACGGGCGCGATGCTGGCCGGCATCGAGGCGGTCGCGATCGAGCAGAGGCCGGACCGCCTGCTCGTGTACGGCGACACGAACTCGACCCTCGCGGGCGCCCTGGCCGGGGCAAAGCTTCACATACCCATAGCGCATGTCGAAGCCGGCCTACGCAGTTACGACCGGCGCATGCCCGAGGAGGTCAACCGGGTCGTCACCGACCACCTGAGCGACCTCCTCTTGTGTCCTGGCCAGGTGGCCGTGGGCAACCTGGCGCGCGAGGGAATCGCTAAAGGAGTCCATGTCGTCGGCGACGTGATGTTCGACGCCTTTTGCGACCATCTGGAGACGGCGCTGGGGACATGCACGGTCCTCGGTGACATGGGCCTCGAGCCAGGCTCCTACCAGCTGCTGACCGCGCACCGCGCGGAGAACGTGGACGATCCGGGCGCGCTGGCGCGAATCATGCGCGGGGTGGACGACTCAGGCTGCCAGGTGGTCTTTCCCGTCCACCCCAGGACGCGCGCCGCGATGCGCGGTGCCGGCCTCGAGCCCGGGCCGAACGTGCGCCTGATCGACCCGGTCGGCTACCTCGAGATGCTGGTGCTCGAGCACGGCGCGCAGGCGATCGTCACCGACTCGGGCGGGGTGCAGAAGGAGGCCTACTTCGCGGGGCGGCCATGCATCACGCTGCGCGATTCGACCGAGTGGACCGAGACCGTGGCGTGCGGTTGGAACGTGCTCGTGGGCACGGACCCGCGGACCATCGCCGAGGCGATGCGCACGTTCCGGCCCACCGGCGGCCGCCCGCAGCTGTTCGGCGACGGGCGGGCGGCGGAGCGGATCGTGGACTGCCTCGGCCAATAACATGAGGGCGCCGTGGACACCTTGAAGACGATCCCTGTCGCCGCGCCGCAGATGGGCGAGGAGGAGAAGGCGGCCGTGATGGCCGTGCTCGAGAGCGGACAGCTCGCGCAGGGCCCGGTCGTCGAGGCGTTCGAGCGCGAGTTCGCCCGCTGGTGCGGGGTCGAGCACGCGGTCGCGGTCAACTCCGGCACCGCGGCGCTGCACCTGGTGATGCTGGCGCACGGCATCAAGGAGGGTGACGAGGTCATCACCAGCCCGTTCACCTTCGTCGCCTCGGCCAACGCCGCGCTCTTCGCCGGCGCGCGGCCGGTCTTCGTCGACATCGAGCCGCTCACGTTCTGCCTGGACCCCGAAAGGGTGGAGGCGGCGATCACGCCGCGGACGCGCGCGATCATGCCGGTCGACCTGTACGGCCACGCGGCGGCGATCCCCGAGCTGCGCGAGATCGCCGACCGGCACGGCGTGCTCCTGATCGAGGACGCCTGCCAGGCGCACGGCGCGGCGATCGGCGACCGGAGGGCCGGCGCGCTGGGCGTCAGCGCGACCTTCTCGTTCTATCCGACCAAGAACATGACCACCGCCGAGGGCGGCATGGTGACCACCGACGACGCCGGCGTGGCGCGCCAGGTCTCCGTCCTTCGGCAGCACGGCGCGTCGGAGCGCTACCACCACGACGTGCTGGGCTACAACTTTCGGATGACCGAGATCGCGGCCGCGATCGGGCGCGCGCAGCTGGCGAAGCTCGATCGGTTCAACGAACGCCGCCGCCGCAATGCATCGGTGCTGGACGAGGGGCTCGCGGGCATCGACGGAGTCGTCACGCCCAGGGAGCGCCAGGGGTACCGGCACGTCTATCACCAGTACACGGTGCGGATCGCGCGTGACCGAGACGGGTTTCAGCGGCGCCTGGGCGAGCTGGGCGTCGGGTCGGCGGTCCATTACGAGCTGCCCGTGCACCGGCAGCCGCTCTACATCGGCCTCGGCTACGGCAACGTCTCCATGCCCGAGGCCGACCGTGCGGCGGCGGAGGTGCTGTCGCTGCCCGTCCATCCCGCCCTGTCCGACGCGGACCTCGACCGCATCGTCGAATCCGTGCGCCAGGCCGCCTCGACGTCGTGACTCGGATCGGCCTGATCGGTCTCGGGGCCATGGGCCGCAACCACCTTCGCGTGCTCGAGGACCTCGACGGCGTGGAGCTCGCGGCCGTTTGCGACCTGGACGCCTCGACGGCGAACGAGGTCGCGCGCCGGCACTCGGTGCACGCCTACGGCTCATGGGATGAGATGCTCGACCGCGAGAAGCTCGACGCGGTCGTGGTCGCGGTCCCGACGGGCCTGCACCTCGAGGCGGGCCTGGCGGTGCTGCGCCGCGGGGCGCACGTCCTGATCGAGAA
Organism: Chloroflexota bacterium; assembly: GCA_005889495.1. Taxonomy (GTDB): domain Bacteria; phylum Chloroflexota; class Dormibacteria; order Dormibacterales; family Dormibacteraceae; genus 40CM-4-65-16. Next base: position 32,732 of record VBHA01000084.1, on the reverse strand, counting down.
GCCGATCGCGGCCGGCCTGGAGGAGGGCCGCCGGCTGGTGGCCGAAGCCCGGCGCGCGGGGCGGGTGCTCGCGGTGGGACACATCGAGCGCTTCAACCCGGCCGTCCGGGAGCTCCAGCGCCGCGTGCGCGCGGGCGACATCGGCCGCTTGTTCCAGCTCCAGGCGCGCAGGCTCGGACCGTTTCCAGCCCGCATCCGCGACGTCGGCGTGGTGATCGACCTCGCGACCCACGACCTCGATGTCATGGACCACCTGGCGGGCTCTGAGGTCCAGCGTGTCTTTGCCGAGACGGAGCAGCGCATCCACACCGACCACGAGGACATCCTCAACGCCCTCCTCAAGTTCGAGAGCGGCGTGCTCGGCGTGCTGCAGGTCAACTGGCTGACGCCGACCAAGATCCGCGAGCTGACCGTGCTCGGTGAGCGCGGCCTGTTCGTCTGCAACTACCTCACCCAGGAGCTGAGGCTCTACAAGAACGCGGAGGTGCTCGCGGGGGCCGAGGCGCGCCGCCGGCCGCGGGCCGTCACGGAGGGGGAGTCGGTCGAATTCTCGATCGCCCAGACGGAGCCGTTGAAGCTCGAGCTGCAGTCGTTCCTTCAGGCCGTGCGGGGAGAGGCCCCTGTCGAGGTCGATGGGGAGGCGGGCCTGCGCGCCCTGCACCTGGCCCTGGCGCTGGTCACCTCGGCGTCCGAGTCACGCATGCTCGTCCGCGACGACCTTCGGCGGATGTGGCGCGCGGGTCGAGCGGACGGCGACGACCTGTAGCGCCGCGATCAGCCAGAACTCGACGCTGAGGTCGTTCTTCCAGTAGGGCGAGTCGAAAAGGCCATGGACCAGGTACAGGACCAGGGCCCCGACCGCGCCCCACAGCAGCGGCCTGAACAGGTCGGCGCTCGCCGGCAGCGCGCGTAGGCCCCGGACCAAGAGGCCGAAGAAGACGACCGCGAAGGCGATGACGCCAAGGAGTCCCAGCTCGCTCCAGGTCGTCAGCCAGAGGTCATGCGGGTACAGGTGGATGATCTGGCCGGCGGGCCGGTAGGGGGCGACGCGGATGGGAAACCCGCTGATGCCCGCGCCGGTGATCGGCATGTGGGAGAGCATCTCCAGCGCCTGGCGGTAGAGCGACTCCCGGTTGGTGACCGAGTCGGCGAGGGTCGAGAAGCGCTGGTTGATGAACGGGATCTCGAGGATGACCAGCCCGAGCACGGCGACCGCACCCACCGCACGCAGGCGCCAGCGCGGGCTCTGGGTGCTGAGCACGAGGACGACGGCAAGCACGGCGAGCGCCAGGTAGGAGGCCCTGGAGAACGAAAGGATGAGACCGGTCAGCAGCAGGATGAGCGCCGCCCCCGCGACGAGACGCTCGCGAGGCCGGGACGGAAACAGCGTGAAGGCAAGCGCGAACGCGACGGGCGGTTCGAAGTACATGGCGTCGGCGTTGGCGCTGGTGTTGAGGAACGACGGCGCGGCGCTCAGGTCGAGCGTGTGATGGGCAACGGTATAGACGAACGACACGATCTGGCCCACCGCCATCGCGCAGGTGCCCGCGCCGGCGATGAGAAGGAAGGTGGTGAGGTCACGCCGGTCCCGGAGCAGGTCGACGCCGATCAGGAAGCACGCGACCGATTCCAGGAAGTACGCGCGATAGATGCCGAGCGCCCTCGAGTGGTCGGGCGCGTCGAGGACGCTGATCACGCCCGCGACCAGCAGCAGCGCGATGGGAATGTCGTAAGGGGTGCGAACGTGGGGGGCCCGCTTCTCGGCCCACAGGGTGGCCAGGTACGCGGCCACGGTGATACCGATGAGGACCTCGAGCAGCGTGGTCGGCAGCGGCCCGATGCGCCATCGCACCACGTAGAGGGGGAGACACGCGGCGGTGACGCTGAGTGAGACGAGGGCGATGCGGCGCGGAATGAACCGAAGGATAAGGTATAGCCCGAGCGGGACATTCATGGCGCGCATCGCACTCGTCCACGACATCGCGGGCGTCGCGACGGTCCAGGCTGAGCTGCTTCGCGGGGCCGGCCACGACGTCGAGCAGATCGCGCTGCCCACGCACGGCGCGTCGTGGAAGTGGCCGGCCAAGGCGCTCGCGGTGCCGGTCAGGCTGGCCGCGTTCGTGCCCACGATCCTCAAGCTCAGGCGCGGCCGGTACGACATCGTCCACATCCATTTCTTGAGCCAGGGCGTGGTGGGAGTCCTGGCGGGCGTCCCCTTCTTCGCGCAGGCCCACGGCTCCGACCTGCACACGAACCTCGAGAACCCCGCGTACCGGCGCGTCACACGCTCGGTGCTCGAGAAGGCAAAGAAGGTCTTCTACGTCACGCCCAACCTGCCCGCGTACATGGATGGTTTCCGGGCCAAGCTGGTTTACCTGCCGAACCCGGTCGACGTCGGCGAAAGAGCGCGCGCCGCGCCCGCCCCGACCGACGCGCGCCGCCTGCTCATCTTCACGCGCCTGCACCCGATCAAGGGCGTGGACAAGATCTTTGGGGCGGTCGAGCCGCTGAAGGCGCTGGGCGCGGACGTCACCGCGCTCGACTACGGTCCGCTCGCGCCCGAGTACGCGATCCGGTATGGCGAATGGGTCCGATTCGTCAAGCCCATCCCGCACGCGGAGGTCGGCAACTTTCTGGCCGGTTTCGACGTCGTCATCGGCCAGATGCGGCAGGGGATCCTCAGCCTCATGGAGATCGAGGCGCTCGCCGCGGGCCGGCCGGTGATCACCGCGATCGATCGCAGTCTCTACCCGAACGATCCCCCGCCTGTGATCGAGGCTTCGGGCCACGACGAGATCGTGGCGGCGGTCGAGCGGCTGCGCGGGCAACCGCGGGAGCTGGTCAGGATCTCGCGCGATTCACGCGACTGGGCTGTCCGCAACCACGGGTACGCCCATCACCTCGCGCTGCTCGAGGCGGCGTACTTCGGCGGGCGCGCCGGCTAGACGCATCGCCCGCTCGGCGACCAGGACCGTGGCCACGAGGATCCAGAACTCGATGCTCATGTCGTTCTTCCAGTAGGGCGAGTCGACCAGGCCGTGGAAGAACCACAGCAGCAGCGCGGCCAGCGAGCCCCATGTGGCGACGCGCCAGAAGCCCTCGGTGTGCGGCCACACCCGCCAACCGCGCCACTGGACGACGAAGAAGACGACGGCGAACGCAGCCAGGCCGACGATGCCCACCTCGACCCAGAACGTGAGCCAGAGGTTGTGGGGATAGATCTCCGACATCGCGCCGCGAAACTCGAAGCTGTAGCCGGCGAGGCCGACGCCGAGCAGCGGGCTCTGCCGGATCGCCTCGAAGGCATTGTTGAAGACCTGCAGGCGTCCATCGACGGAGCTGGAGACGGTGACGATGCGCGCCATCATCAGCGGCACCTGCGTGGCGATGATCAGGCCCACGCCGATGGCCGCGACGACGCCGACGCGCCAGCGCGGCACGGTGACGACGACCAGCGCGACGAGCGCGAACAGGGCGAGGTAGCTGCCTTTGGAGAACGTCAGCACCAGCGCCGTGCCGGTGATCGCCAGCCAGACCGCGCCGACGATCCTCATGGTGGTCGTCCGGCCGAGCATCAGCGTCGCGGCGGCGAAGGCAAAGGCAGGCTCGAGGTACATCGCGACGTAGTTGGCGTCGCCGTAAAGCGCGTTGGGGGCGGCGCCCACGAGCACCGCGTGCGCGCGCAGCGCCTGGATGAAGACGGCGAGGTTGAGGATCGCAAACGCGGAGGAGCCCGCGGCGAACGCGTAGAGCAGGCGCCGCATGTCCTCGTCGCGTCTCACGAGGTCGACCGCGACGTAGAAGAGGGCGATGGGCTCGAGGAAGTAGGCGCGGTAAAGGCCCAGGGCCCCGCGGTGGTCGCCGGCGACGAAGACCGCGACCGCCCCCGCCGCCAGCAGGGCGAGGATGGGGATGTCGAACGGAGTCGGGATGGGACGCCTCGCGCCAACGCGCCACCGCGCGACGACGTAGAGGGCGACCGTGACCACGATCAACGTCTCGAGCAGGGTGGTCGGGACCGGCCCGTAGTGCCAGCGCACCGTGTAGAGGGGCAGCGCGGCTACGGTCAGATAGAGGCTCCATCGCGCGTAGCGGAAGAGGGATCCGACGGGGGCCTCGATGCCCAGTGTCGACAACGCCGGGAGATCATAACTTTTCCCGTCATCTCCTATCGCCTTGACTCGTTTGGTGACCGATCCCTACAGTGACGCCCTCAACAACCTGAACATGTCGTTGCAAAGGCCCCGCCACCTCACTTTTGCCACGGCTGTCACGATCGTCCTGCTCGTGGCCGCACCAGGCGCGCCGCCCGTATCGGCGGCTGCTCCGCCTGCGGTCGTGGCACAGCTCCAGCCCAGCCTCTCGATCGCGACGGCCGCCGTCTCGCATCCGCACAGAGAGGTATTCGGCTTCGCGCTTG
>VBHA01000084.1:0-28307 GCA_005889495.1 Chloroflexota bacterium | reverse complement strand
GCGACGTGGAGCTCGAGCAGCCTGACCAACCTCGTGTCGCTCGCGCACCAGCACGGCGCGAAGGTCGTCCTGACCGTGATCCTGCAGGACTTCAGCCCGAACACGCCGGCCATGTGCGCGGGCCTGGCCAACGCCGACACCACGGTGACGCAGACCGTGCAGCAGGTGAAGGCCAGGGGCGTCGACGGCGTGAACATCGACTACGAGGGCCTGGACGGGAGCTGCGGCCACACCGACACCTACTGGGCGCAGCACGCCATGACGGCGTTTGCCCAGAAGATGAGGGCGGGGTTGGGCTCGTCCTACTACCTGTCGGTCGACACGTATGCCTCGTCGGCCGCGGACGGCTACGGCTTCTTCGACGTGGTCGGGCTGTCCCGCTACGTCGACTCGTTCTTCGTCATGGCCTACGACCTCGAGTACTCCAACTACGCGCGCCCGCCGGCCGGCTGCTCGCGGTTCTGCCTCGGGCCGACCGGTCCGCTGTCGGGTTACTACTACAACGACACGAGCGTGCTCTCGCAGTACACGCACGCGGTGGGAGCGGGCAAGGTGATCCTCGGAGTCCCGTACTACGGGCGCAAGGCCTGCGTCGGCGCCGTGGTCGCCAACGCGTACCCGACCTCGAGCATCGTCGCCGACGGCTACCTCGACGCCGCGGGCGAGGCCGCCTACTACGAGGTCAAGGCGGGCACGTATGCGGTCCATCGCGACTCGCACTCCGCCGGCGGCGAGCGCTGGGACACGTGGGACGCTCTGCGGACCCACTTCGTCGGATGCACCGGCGTGGCGCTCACCGCCGCCCCCGCCTCACCGCAGTTCACCCAGACGCGGGTCACGTTCACGGCCAGCGCATCGGGCTGCACAAACGCGCAGTACCGCTTCTGGGTCCAGAGCCCCGGCACGGGTTGGAGCATCGTGCGCGACTACAGCACCAGCCCGACGTATGCCTGGACCGGCACCGCGATCGCGGGGGCATACCGGGTCGAGGTCGACGCCCGGGCGAACACCAGCGGGAACTACGACACGTACGCGATCGTGGCCGACACGCTGCGCACCTGCACCGCCCTGAGCCTGTCGCCGAGCAGGATCTCTCCCCAGCCGCCCGGCACGGCGATCACCCTGACGGCGACCGCGACCTGCCCGGCCACGCCCGAGTACCGGTTCCTGGTCAAGGCGCCGGGCGGATCGTGGGGCGTCGTGCAGGGCTATGGCGTGGCGAACACTTTCGCGTGGTCCACCGCCGGGAAACCGCAGGGGACGTACGGCCTCGAGGTCGACGTCCGCGACTACGCCTCGCCCGCGTCGTATGACCGGTACGCGATTCTCAGCTACAGGCTGTACGCCGCGCCGTGCGCCTCTCCCTCCCTGACCGCGCTGCCGGCCTCACCCGCCGGCACGGGCGCCCAGGTGACGCTGACGGCGACGACGACCGCGTGCCCCAACCCCACCTATCGCTTCTGGGTCCAACCCCCGGGCGGCTCCTGGCAGGTGGTGCGGCAGTACGCGGCGAGCAACACGTTCACCTGGACCGGCACCGGGAACGCCGGGACGTACCACCTCGAGGTCAATGTCCGCGACCAGAGCTCGACGAGGTCGTACGAGGCATACCGCGACATCACGTACCAGGTGAACCCATGCGCCTCGGCCGCGCTGGCGCTGAGCAAGCCCTCGCCCGAGCCGTCCGGCACGGTGGTCGCGCTGAGTGGCAGGGCGAGCTGCGCGGGGACGGCGCAGTACCGGTTCCTGCTGAAGCCCCCCGGTGGGGCGTGGAAGGTGGTCCAGGCGTATGGGTCGGCGACGAGCTACTCGTGGGACACGACCGGCCTGGCCGACGGTGTGTATGGGCTCGAGGTGGACGTGCGCAACCAGGGGTCGAGCGCGTCCTACGAAGCCTGGTCGAGCACCTCGTTCCTGGTCAACGCCTGCAGCGCCGCGCGGCTGACAGCCGACCACTCGTCTCCACAGGTCGCGGGCACGAGGATCGTCCTGACCGGCGGCGCCGCGTGCATGGGCACGCCCGTGTACAGGTTCCTGGTGAGGTCACCGAGTGGAACGTGGGTGGTGGTCCAGGGCTACAGCACGGCGGCCGCCTACACATGGAACACGACCGGGCTGGCGAAGGGGACCTATGGGCTCGAGGTCGACGTCCGCAACCAGGGGTCGGCCGACGGCTATGAGACCTGGGCGCAGCTCACGTTCGCGGTCGGCTAGGGAGCGGCGACGCCGACCGCATAGAGGGTCTTGAAGCCGGGGGTGCGTTCGGTCCCTTCGGCGAGCCTGGTGGGGGCTGCGTAAGGCACCACCCCGTCGCGCACCGCACCCAGGTTGGGCAGCTTGCCGTAGAGCAGGCGCTTCAGGATCGACTTGGCGCGCATCGACCGCGGGATGAGGTGGTAGCGGACGGCGAAGTGTCGCAGCGGCGCGAGCACGTGCTCGCGCGCGTTCGCGGGCTCGACGGGGAAGCCACCGTAAGTCGTGACCGTGAAGCCATGGCGCCGCAACATCGCGCTGAGCTCGCCCAGGTTCGGGTAGTGCAGGCTGAAGGGGCTGGGGTTGAAGTCGGGCCGGTCCGGGTTGGGCACGGAGATCATCAACCTGCCCTGGGGCTTGAGCACCCGCCGGCACTCGGCGACCGCGGCGTCCAGGTCGGGGATGTAGTAGACCATCTCGAGCATCAGCGCGACATCGAAGCTGGCTTCGCCGAACGGCAGGTGCTGCGCGTCCATCCTCATGAGCATCGCGCCGGGGACGTTGCCGCGTGCCTCCCGCACCAGGCCCATCGTGTAGTCGCCGCCGACGGCGATGCTCGCGTGGGCCCGCAGGTAGGGAAGTCCCATCCCGCTGCCGCACCCGACCTCGAGCACCGCACCGCCGGGCGCGAGCTCCGCGGCCATGCGGTAGCGGACGTACATCATGGTCAGCTGCTCGGGCGATGCCGGAAGGCCCCAGGTCTCGGTGACCGACGAGTAGTCGCGGCTCGGGCTCGCGACCGTCAGCTTCGCACCTTCTCGAGCGCGTCCAGGCTTCGGAACGAGTCGGCGACGGCGTGCAGCGTCTCCCAGCGCTTGCAGAAGCAGAAACGCACCTGGTTCTGGCCCATGGTCCGGTCCGAGGCCGCGTGGGATCGAGACCGAGAACCCCGCCTCCTGCAGGACGTCGAGGAGGAAGTCGCGCGCCTCTGAGTAGTGCGCGCGGAGGCCTTCGTAGTACTCGTCAGGCAGGCTGAGGGCGACGACCGCCGCGTGCTGCAGCGGGGTCGGAGCGCCGACCGTGAGGAAGTCGTGCACCTTGCGGATGCGCTGCGTGATCGGCCTGGCCGCGATCGCCCAGCCGACACGCCAACCGGTCACCGAGTAGGTCTTGGAGATGGAGTTGATGGTGATCGTGCGGTCCTCCATCCCGGGAAGGCTCGCCATGGAGACGTGCTGGGCGCCGTCATAGAGGATGTGCTCGTAGATCTCGTCCGTGACCGCGTAGGCGTCCCAGCGGTTGCACAGCTCGGCGATCATCTCGAGCTCGGCGCGGCTGTACACCTTGCCGGTCGGGTTGTTCGGCGTGTTGATGATCACCGCCTTCGTGCGCTCGTTGAAGGCGGCGGCCAGCTCGTCCGGGTCGATGCGCCAGTCGGGCGGATGAAGCGTGACGTACCTCGGCGTCGCGCCCGACAGGCGGCCGTCTGGGCCGTAGTTCTCGTAGAACGGCTCGAAGACGATGATCTCGTCGCCCGGGTTGATGATGGCCATGAGGGTCGCGATCATCGCCTCGGTCGCGCCGCACGTGACGGTGATGTCGGTGTCCGGGTCAGAGGCGATCCCGTTGTAGCGCTTTGCCTTGGCGGAGATGGCCGCTCGCAGCTCCGGCTCGCCGAAGGTCACCGGGTACTGGTTGTGGTCCGCGTTGATGGCGGCGATCGCGGCGTCCTTCAGCTCGCGAGGCGACTCGAAATCGGGAAATCCCTGCGAGAGGTTGTAGCCCCCGGCCGCGTCGCAGATCCGCGTCATCTCGCGGATCACGGACTCGGTGAAGGTTTCGGTGACCTCCGAGAGCTTCTTCACGAGAGCCCGTAGAAGGAGCGCACCGTCGAGATCACGTGCTCGACCTCGTCGTCGTCCAGCTCGACCGCCAGGGGGAGCGAGCAGACCTCGCTCGACAGCAGCTCGGTCTCCGGAAAGCCGCGGTCCTCGAGCTGCAGCGCCTCGTGCCGGTAGTAAGGCTTGCGCCACTGCACGAGCACCTCGACGCCGTGCTCGCGCATGTGATCGCTGAAGGCGTCGCCCTGCTTCGAGCGGACGACGTAGTTCTGGAAGACGTCGCTGCGGCCGTCGCCGTTGAAGTGGGGAAGGGCGAGGTCGTCGATGCCGGCGAACCCGGCCCGGTAGCGCTCCGCGATCACGCGGCGCTTCTCGATCCACTCGGGCATGTGCCGGAGCTTGACCGACAGGAAAGCGGCCTGGATGTTGTCGAGCAGGCAGGTGAACCCGTGCCCGTGGTACTGACCCGTGTGCCGGTCCTCCCCGTTGAAGCGCATGCGCCTGGCAAAGTCGGCGACCTCGTCGCTGTTGGTCGTGATGGCGCCGCCGTCGCCGTAGCCGCCAAGGATCTTGAACGGGTAGAAGCTCCAGCAGCCGGTCACGCCCCAGGCCCCGGCCTTCTTGCCGTCCTGGCTCGCGCCCAGGCTCTGGCATGCGTCCTCGACGATGGCCAGGCCGTGCTTCTCGGCGATCTCGGTCACCGCCGGCATGTAGGCCATGCGGCCGTTGAGGTGGACGGGGATGATGCCGCGGGTGCGTGGGGAGATCGCCTCTTCGATCCGGTCGACGTCGATGTTGAAGTCGCGTCCCACGTCGACCAGGACCGGCCGGGCCCCCACGTTCACCACGGCTGAGGCCGTCGCCACGAACGTGTGGGCGGGGACGATCACCTCGTCGCCGGGCCCGATCCCGCAGGCGCGCAGCGACATGTGCAGCGAGTCGTAGCCGCTGTTGAGGCCGACCGCGTGTCGGGTGCCGACGAACTTCGCGAGCTCGCCCTCGAAGTTCCAGAGCTCCTCCCGGTCGATCAGGTTGCCGTTCTCCATCACCTTGAAGTAGGCGGCGTCGAGATCGGGCTTCAGCTGCCGGTAGAGCTTGCCCGGGTTGACGAAGCGGACCTTGTAAGCCAAACCGATACCTCCGGTCAGGAGTAGTGCACCGTGCGCCGGACGGCTTCGACGACGTCCGCCGCCCACGGGTAGTACGCCTTCTCCAGCGGCGAGCTCGACGGCGCGGGTGCCTCGGCAAGCGTGACCCGTGCGATGGGGGCTTTGAGCGCGCCGAACGCGCGCTCCGCCACCATGGCGGCGATCTCGGCCGCGGCGCCGCAGCTGCGCCAGGCGGCGTCGGCGATGACGAGGTGGCCGGTCCTGGCGACGGAGTCGCAGATCAGGTCCTCGTCGAGCGGCTTCAGCGTGCGCGGGTCGATGACCTCTGCCTCGATGCCTTCCTCCGCGAGCGAGACAGCCGCGGCCAGCGCCTCCACGTTCATGTACGAGGTGGCGACGATGGTCACGTGCTTGCCCTTGCGACGCACGGCGCCCTTGCCGATCGGCACCGTGTAGAGCTCCTCCGGCACCGGGTCCCGCTGGCTGTACAGCCAGCGGTCGTCGATGTAGATCACCGGGTTGCCGTCGTAGACGCTGGAGATGAGGAGGCCTTTCGCGTCGTACGCCGTGGACGGCATCACGACCTTCAGGCCGGGGATGTGCATGTAGTAGGACTGCAGGGCCTGCGAGTGCTGGGCTGCCTGCTCGCCGCCGCGGTTGATGATCCCGCGCACCACCATCGGCACGTTGATCGCGCCGCCGAACATGTAGTGCGCCTTGGCCGCCTGGTTGAGGATCTGGTCGGTCGCGAGGACCATGAAGTCCATCCGCGGGTGGATCACGACCGGGTGCATCCCTGCCATGGCCGCGCCGATGGCGATGCCTGTCACCCCGTTCTCGGAAACCGGGGTGTCGACGACGCGGGCCGTGCCGAACTTCTTCTCCAGCGCGACCATGCTGCTGCCCACGTACCACGGGCTGTAGAGACCCTGGCCGATGAGGAGCACGGTCTCGTCGCCTTCGAGCAGCTGGGTGAACGCTTCGTTGATCGCCGAACCGTAGTCGAGCTCGCGCACCGCGACCTGGGGCCGGACGCTAGTCCTTGTAGACATACTTCAGGAGGTCCTTTACTTCGGGGAATGGGCTCTTGCGGGCGAAGGACATCGAGTCGTCGACGTCGTCCTGCACCTGCGTGTCGATCCTGGCGCGCTCGGCCTCGGTCATGACGCCGGTCTCGGCCATCCGGCCGGCCAGCCGCTCGATCGGATCGCGGGCGATCCAGGAGTCGAGCTCCTCGCGGGTGCGGATGTCGTACTCGAGGTCGTAGCTCGGCCCGACGTGCCCGCGCCAGCGGTAGGTCATGCACTCGAGCATCGTCGGGCCTTCGCCCGCGCGCGCCCGCTCCACCGCGCTCGCGGCGGTCCGGTAGACCTCGACGGCGTCGTTGCCGTCGATCCTCAGCCCGGGAAGACCATAGGGCTCGGCGTGCTTGAAGAGCTCCGGCTGCGGCTGGCGCACGCCCAGCGGCAGGTGGCTCGCGTACAGGTTGTTCTCGCAGATGAAGATCACCGGCAGCTTCTTCAGGGAGGCGAAGTTGAGCGACTCGGAGAAGATCCCCTCCTCGATCGCGCCGTCTCCGAAGAAGATCGCGGTCACGTGGTCGCGCCCGAGCAGCACGCTCGCGAGCGCGGTGCCGACGCCGGGTCCCATGCCGCCGCCGACAAGCGCCGACGTTCCGAGCAGCCCGATCTCCGGCGCGGTCAGGTGCATGGAGCCCCCTCGGCCCTTCGAGCACCCGGTCTCGCGGACGAAGATTTCCGCGGCGAGGCCGCGCATCGAGCCGCCCTTGGCGAGGTAGTGGCCGTGCGAGCGGTGACCGCCGAAGACGTAGTCCCCCTTCTCGAGCGCCGTGCACACACCCGCGGCGACGGCCTCCTGGCCGATGTAGAGATGCGTGGGCCCCTTGAACTCCCTGGCCGAGGACGACTCCGCGATGGCCTCTTCGAACCTGCGGATTCGCTGCATCGCGACGTACATGGAGCGAAGGACTTCAGGCGAGGGCGATTCCGTCGCGGCTGCTCTGGGGTGGACGGGGACGGGTTTCACGCTGTGCAATTCTCCATGATTGACCACCGGCTGGGGTGCGGGACCGAGTTCCTCGGTCTGCCCTCAACGCCCGCGCCCAGGATTTCGTTACGCGTCGGCCGCCGGTTCCGTGAACAGCGCCTTCGCGGTCTGGGCGAGGATCTTGACGTCCGTCCACACCGACTGCCTGCGCACGTACTCGAGGCCGAGCCGGATCTTACCGGGATGGATTTTCTCCATGTACGTGCGTTCGGGATCGTCGCTGCCCTTGAGGATCTCGCCTTCGTTGCGGTAGCGGATCGACGCCCAGTCCGTGATGCCCGGCTTCACGCTGAGCAGCAATCTCTCCTCGGGCGTATACGCGTCCACATATTGCTTCACCTGCGGCCGGGGCCCGACCAGGCTCATCTCGCCCCGTAACACGTTGATCAGCTGCGGGATCTCGTCGAGCTTGTACCGGCGGATGGTGTGGCCCATGCGCGTGAGGCGAGGATCGTCGGCCGCGGTCGAGGGCCCGCCGATCCTGTCCGCGTTCACGACCATCGTGCGGAACTTGTACATGCTGAACATCTCGCCGTCCTTGCCCACGCGCTGCGCGCGGTAGAAGACCGGGCCCCCGTCGTCCGCCTTGATCCGGATCGCGGTGTAGGCGATCACCGGAGAGAGCACGGCGAGGCCCAGCGCCGATGCCGCGAGGTCCATGCCGCGCTTGACGAGACCCAATGCGGGGGAACCCTCTACGAAGCGGGCGAGGCGGCGTCCATCCTGCTGCGCATCCTCACGCGTGCTTCCGCGAGCTGCGTCTGCCAGCCGTCCATCCCGAGCTTGAACGCCACGATGCCGAAGATCCACATCCCGCGGTCGCTGGGGATGTCTCCGCTGAGGTTGGCGACGACGAAGAAGATCGCGAGGATCATCGTGATCCCGGCGACCGCGGGAGATGCGCGCTTGATGCCGGACCAGAAGAACGCCACCCAGCCGACCAGGAGCGGCACGATGATGAGCAAGAAGCCGATCAGGCCGGTCTCGGCCGCGACCTCGAGCGGGACGTTGTGGGGGTACTGGTAGACGTGGCCGATGGTCTCGGTGTCCGCAACCAGGCCGTCGAACGACCCCACCCCCGTCCCCAGCAGCGGGCTCTCGACGACGAGGGTCAGGCCTTTGTGCAGGAGCTTGTCGCGGTCGCCCGCGTTGACCTCCAGGACGATGAGCCGGTCGGTGACGCAGTGGCAGGGGTTGCTGGGGTTGTAGGTGACGCCGATAGCGACGACCGTGAGCGCCACGAGGACGAGCGGCAGGATGACGTAAGGCTTTGCGATCGCATTTCGCAACTTCTGGGACGTGCTCCCGCTTGCGCGCCTGAACGCGATCGCGCCCCAGTACACGCCGGAGAGCAGCAGACCGACGCCGAAGGCCGCCAGCGACTGGCGCGCGTCGGCGAAGAGGATGCCCACCACGCCGAGCACGCCCACGGCGCCTGAGATCCAAAGGTTCCGGATCAGCCACGGCTGGACCGCCACCAGCGTGCCCAGGGCGATCAGGTTTCCCTGCCACGAGTAGCGGTCGGCGCCGAGGAAGCGGTCCCCGAGGAGGGCGACGGTGACGAGCGCGATCACGATGCCGAGCAGCAGCTGGCCCCCGGCCGCGGGCCATGCGTCCTCGGCCTTGTCGATCATGATCGACACCGCCGCCGCCATCGGCAGCACGATGAACACGAAGTAGACGATCTTCGACCCGCCGTAATCCAGCTGGTCCGGCGTGAGGTGGAGCAGGTACCTCGAGCGCAGCCAGGAGAGGATCATCCAGAGCGCGGCGACGCCGACGTAGGCGAGCATGAAGCGATTCGCCCGGCTGAACTTGAAAGAGAACAGCGCGATGACGACGTACACCGCGGCGAATCCCGCTGACACGAGCGTGCGCTGCGGGGAGCTGACCAGGACGACGGCCGGCAGCGCGGCCAGCGCGCCCAGCTTGACGAGGGCGAGAGGGCTGCGGTCGGCGGGTGCTTTGACGAACTCGGAAATTCGGCTCACCTCGAAGATTGTGAGGCCGGCGAGGATCCACAGGGCGATGACGAACGCCAGCACCGCGCTTGTCGTCTGGTCTGTCACTCGGGGCAGCAGGAGGGCGAACAGGACGAAGCACAGGAAGGAGATGACGATGTTGCGCGCGTTGACCGGCCGCACGTGCCGGGCGTCGATCACGCTGCGCAGAGTCACGTACACGCCCCACGGCAGCGCGCCCACCATGGTCAGGCGGAGCACGTCCGCGCCGGCGGCGAAGCCCGGACCCAGGTAAGCGTTCACGATCTGTCCCGCGAAGACCTCGGTCGCGACCACGACGACGAGCGTGCCGGCCATCGTGATGCCTACGACCTCGGCCATCTCGGTGCGCAAGCGCTTCACCGAGCCCGCGGCGAACATGCGCGAGGCAAAGGGCAGCAGCACGAAGCTCACGGGGGTCAGCGCCGTACCGATCATGCCGAGGGCGGCGATGCCGAACGCCACGATCCCGGCGACGCGGATGTCCGCGGCATGGGCGACCAGGATGCCCGGCATCGCGAACAGCAGCAGCGAGACGAAATCGCCCGGGATGCGCGGCACGCCGAAGCGGGCGAGCTCGCGGACTTTGCTCTTCAGGTCGTGGATGCTCAGAGGGAGCCTCGACAAAGCGACGCCGGCGACCACGAGCCAGCCCGCGCCCATCGCGATCAGCATCAGCTCGACCGAATCGCGGAAGAGCACGATCGCCGCGATGGGGACGACGGCGAAGTTCAACACGTAGACCACGTTCGCCCACTGGATGCGCGCCATGCCGCGCAGGTAGCTGTAGGCGATCACCTGCGCACCGCCGCCCACGATCAGGACCGGCATGGCCACGACCAGTCCGCTGTAGGTCGCCGAACCGAAGAACACCTGCGCCCAGAAGCCGTTGAAGACGAGGAGCACGGCGCTCAGCACCGCTGCGCCGGCGCCCAGCATGAGCAGCGCGGCGGGCGGATACGCTGATGACCCATCCGCCTTGTTGGCCTCCGCGTAGGAGACGTAGCGTGCCACGCCCACGTCGAGCCCAAGCACGACCAATGGCAGGAGCAGCGAGAGCGTCCTCCGGGAAAGGCTGTACTCGCCAAACCCGGTCGTGCCCAGGAACACCGCCACCAGCCGAAAAGCCAGGAGGTAGCTCACGACGACCAGCGCTTCGGCCACAAAGGTCGTGATGTAGTCGCGACGCATGCTCATGCTTCGGTCTTCTCGAAGACGTTGAGGAGCCGGTCGGACAGGACCGGGATGTTGTGATGCTCCAGCAGGTACCGCCTTCCTCGCTCGCCCATCTCGATCCTTTCCTCTGGTGTCAACGCCACCAGCTCGAAAATGGCATCGGCCAGGGCCTCTGGATCGCCGGGCGGGACGCTGATTCCGGCCTGGGCGTCACGGACCGGATCGTAGCTCGACCTCCCGAAAAGGATGATCGGCCTGCCCGCCGCCAGGTAGTCGGTGAGCTTGTTGAGGCTGATGCCGAAGCGGTAGAGCGGCAGGTCGCGGAGGACGTAGATGAAGGCGTCGGCCTCGCCCAGGACGCGGGCCACCTCCCGCTTGGGCACGGGTTCCCTGAACTCCACGTTGGCGAGCCCCTCCGTCCTGGCACGCTCGATCAGGCCCTCGCGCTCGACGCCGGCGCCGACCAGGATGAACCTGACGTCGTCCCGGCCGCGCCGCGCCAGCACCCCGGCGGCGTCGAGGATCGTGCCGACCGAGTTCGAGGCGAGGAAAGCGCCGACGTACATCACCTTGAACGGCCTGGCGGGTGCGCCCCGGTACGGGACCAGGTCGTCGTAGCGCTTCAGCTCCACTCCGTGCGGAACCCAAAGGATCTTCGCCGGCGACACCCCCTGCGACGCGACGTACTCATCGGTGTGCCGCCACAGCATCACGATGCGCTCCGCGTGGCGAAACAGGAATCGCTCCAGGCTCCGCATCGCGCGTGCGGCGCGGCCGTCGGCGCGCAGGCGGCCGAAGTCGATGAGGGTTTGCGGCCACAGGTCGGTGACCTCGAAGAAGAACCGCGCGCCTTTGAGGCGGGAGAGCAGCCAGCCGCTCAGCGCCGCCAGCGGGTGCACCGACACGCCGACCACGATGTCGGGACGCTCCCGGCGCAGCGCGCCGGAGAGCAGAGCCAGGACGCTGAACGTGACCATGTTGAGGACCCGGCGCCAGTCGTTGCCACGGTAGGAGGGGGCGGCGATCCAGACCATGCGCACGCCTTCGATGTCCTCCGAGCGCCACAAGCGGAACCCGAGCTTGCGCACCGGGCGCAGGTGGTAGTGGCTGAACGCGCACACGAAGATCGTGGTCGGGTTGCCCTTTTCGACAAAGCGCCTCGCGATGTCGAAGCTCCTGGTCGCCAGGCCGTCCGGCGGGTCGGCGTGGTGATTGACGATCCAGATTCGCATGGGGT
Source organism: Chloroflexota bacterium (assembly GCA_005889495.1). GTDB lineage: Bacteria > Chloroflexota > Dormibacteria > Dormibacterales > Dormibacteraceae > 40CM-4-65-16. Next base: position 16,684 of record VBHA01000084.1, on the reverse strand, counting down.
CAGCCATAGAGACTACTGCCGAGACCAGACCGCTTCGGTGACCTCGACCGGGCAGAGCAAAGTAACATAGCGCCCTTGAATGAGGGCCCTGCGGCTCCCGAGGTCGGGAGCGGTGGACCGGCGGCCCGGAGCGATTGGGTGGTCGAGTCGGCCACCAGCCTCCTCCGCCGCGAGCCATGGATCGAGGTGTTCGAAGAGCGGATCCGGCTGCCGGACGGCCGCCGGGTCGACGACTTCTACACCGTCCGGCTCCGTGACTTTGTCGTCGTCGCTCCGTTCACCGAGGGTGGCCTGCTGGTCCTGGTGCGACACTACCGCCATGGTTCGCGGCGAATGACGTACTCGCTGCCTTCCGGGTTCATCGACGCGGGCGAGAGCCCGGCCGAAGCTGCAGCAAGAGAGCTGCTCGAGGAGACCGGCTTCGTCGCCGAGTCCTGGGCGGACCTCGGGAGCTTCGTGGTCGACGGCAACCGCGGGTGCGGGGTCGAGCACGTCTTCATGGCCGCCGGCGCCCGCCGTGACCGGGAGCCCGCACCTCACGACCTCGCCGAGTCGACCGTCGAGGTTGCGACCCTTGACGAGGCGGTCGAGCGGATGTGGCGAGGCGGCATCGCCGAGCTTCCCTCGGTGGCGGGACTCGCGCTGGCATCGATGCGGAAGAACGAAACGGCAAAATCCACACCTGGAGCCTAGGCAGTTGACCCAGAACACCAATCGGCATCGACACGCTTTCGACTGGTCCGGCAAGACAGTCCTCGTCACCGGCGGCGCTTCGTTCATCGGCTCGCACATCGTCGACCGGCTCATCGAGCGCGGCGCTCGCCGGGTGCGCGTGGTCGACGACCTGTCGAGCGGCACTGTGGCCAACATCCAGGGCCACCTCGACAGCGGCGCGGTGGAGCTGCTCGAGGCGAACCTGCTGGAGCCGGGCGTCACCGACGACGCATGCCGCGGAGTCGACCACGTCTTCCACCTCGCCGCCATCCACGGCGGCCGCGGCTACGTGGAGATGCATGACGCCGAGTGCGGCCGCAACCTCGTCATCGACGGCCTGATGATCAAGTCCGCGATCGACGCGGGCGTGGAGAAGTTCATCTTCGCCTCCTCGGGCTGCGTCTACCCCAACTACATCCAGCAGGACATCTCGAAGGAGCTGTACCTGACCGAGGACATGGTCGGGCCGCCCTACGACTCGGACCATCTCTACGGCTGGGCGAAGCTCATGGGCGAGCTCTCCCTGCAGGCCTTCCACCGCGATCGCGGTTTCAAGTCCGTCTCGTGTCGCCTGTTCACCGTCTATGGCGAGCGCGGGGTCGAGAACCACGCCGTGATCGCGATGATCGCGCGGGCGTTCATCGGCCAGGACCCGTTCGAGGTCTGGGGCGACGGCACCCAGATCCGGAACTGGACCTACGTCGGCGACATCGCGGACGGGATGCTCGCCGCGGCCGAGAGCGACGTGGTCGACGGCACGCCGATCAACCTCGGCACGATGGAGCGCACACGGGTCATCGACGCGGTGCACGAGGTGCTCCGCTACACGGGCAAGCAGGCCGAGATCAAGTTCCTGCGCGACATGCCGACCGGCCCGCTGAACCGCGTCGCCGGCAACAAGCTGGCCAAGGACCTGCTGGACTGGAGCCCCAAGATGAAGTTCATCGACGGCCTCCACCGGACGATCGACTGGTACTTCGCGACCAAGGACCCCGACGTCGTGCGCGGATACTTCGGACGGATGCTCACGGAGCGCGGCGAGACCAAGGAGCCGGCCGGCACGGCCAAGCGCTCGTGACGGCGCTGCCTTCGGTCTCGGTCGTCGGCCTGGGCAAGCTTGGCGCCTGCATCGCGGCGTGCTTCGCCGACAAGGGCTTCGAGGTCGTCGGGTCTGACGTCTCCTCCCACACCGTCGAGCTCGTCAACCAGGGACGTCCCCCCGTCACCGAGCCAGGACTGCCCGAGATGCTCGCCCGCAGCCGCGGCCGCCTTCGGGCCACGCAGGATGCAGGCGAGGCCGTGCACGCGACGGACGCAACCTTCATCGTCGTGCCCACGCCAAGCAACGACGAGGGCGGTTTCTCGATCAGCTACGTGATCGACGCCGCCAGGTCCATCGGGCGTGCGCTGCGCGACAAGAAGGGCTACCACCTCGTGGTCCTGACCAGCACTGTCCTCCCGGGCTCGACGGAGTACGGGATGGTCCCGGTCCTCGAGCAGGAGTCGGGCAAGCGGTGCGGCGAAGACTTCGGGGTCTGCTACAGCCCCGAGTTCATCGCCCTCGGCCAGGTCATCCGCGACTTCCTCAACCCGGAGTTCCTGCTCATCGGCGAGTTCGACGCCCGGTCGGGGGAGAAGCTGAGCGCGATCTACAAGTCCGTGTGCGACAACGACCCTTCGGTCGCCCGCATGAGCCTGGTCAACGCCGAGCTGACGAAGATCTCGGTCAACGCGTACGTGACGATGAGGATCTCCTTCGCCAACATGGTCGCGGCGCTGAGCGAGCAGCTTCCCGGGGGCGACGTCGACACCGTCACGGGGGCGCTCGGCTTCGACACCAGGATCGGCAGCCGCTATTTGAAGGGGGCGGTCGCGTACGGCGGCCCCTGCTTCCCTCGCGACAACCAGGCGCTCGCCTACCTCGCCCGGCAGCTCGGGCAGAAGGCATCCCTCGCGGAGGCGGTGCACGCCTTCAACGAGTCGACCAACCAGCGGCTGGCCGAGCGGGTCCTGGAGCTCGTGCCGGAAGGCGGCAGCGTGGCCGTGCTCGGCCTCTCGTACAAGCCGGACAGCAACGTCATCGAGGAGGCGGCGGGGTTCCTGCTGGTCAGGAGCCTGGTCGAGGCGGGCGCCAGGGTCACCGTGCACGACCCGATGGCCATGGACGCCGTGCGCCAGGTGCTCGGGGATTCGATCGCGTATGCGTCGGGCGTCGCCGACGCGGTCCAGGGCAAGGACGTGGTCGTGATCGCCAACCCGGACCGCGCTTACGCCGGCCTCGACCTGGCGTCGATCCCGCGCTCCACGGTCGTCGTCGACGCCTGGAGGATGCTGCGCAAGCAGGCGGCGGCCGCGGCGGCCCCCAACTACATCGGGCTCGGCCTCGGGGAGGACAACCAGAGGCTCGCGCGCGCGCTTGCCGGCATGTGGACCGACCCGGCGGGCGCCAGGAGCTGACCTGGTGTCGGTGACGGCGGGCAGCGCTTCGGTCATCGACCAGGTGCGCGAGTACTGGAATCGACGGCCGTGCAACATCCGGCACTCGAACAAGCCGGTCGGGACGCGCGAGTACTTCGACGAGGTCGAGGCGCGCAAGTACTTCGTCGAGCCGCACATCCCCGCGTTCGCCGACTTCGAGCGATGGCGCGGCAAGAAGGTGCTCGAGATCGGCTGCGGCATCGGCACGGATTCGATCAACTTCGCCCGCGCGGGCGCGGATGTGACCGTGGTCGAACTGTCGGAGGAAAGCCTTGCGCTGTGCCGGAAGCGTTTCGAGGTGTACGGCCTGGAGGCGCGCTTCTACGCCGGCGACGCCGAGCAGCTGGGGTCGTTCGTGCCGGTCGAGAAGTACGACCTCATCTATTCCTTCGGCGTCATCCACCACACGCCTCACCCGGAGCGCGTGTTCGAGCAGGTCAAGCAGTACTGCAAGCCCGAGACCGAGCTCCGGGTGATGCTCTACTCGAAGTGGTCGTGGAAGGTCTTCTGGATCGTCGCCGGCTACGGCAGGGGACAGCTCTGGAAGGCCGACGAGCTGGTGCGGACCTACTCGGAGGCCCAGACCGGTTCACCGGTCACGTACTTCTACTCGTTCGAGGGTGTGCGCCGGCTGATGCGTGGATACCGGGTCGAATCGATCCGCAAGGACCACATCTTTCCCTACCGCATCGACCGGTACGTGAAGTACGAGTACGAGTGGGTGTGGTACTTCCGCTGGATGCCGCTGCCGCTGTTCCACTGGCTCGAACGGCGGCTCGGCTGGCACACCCTCATCACGGCCGTGCCGGCGTGAGCCTTCTCACGTAACCGGAGCAGGTAGGTGCGTGGGCCACTTTCGTCCTGGCGTGTGAAGGCGGCCGTCTACTGGGTGCTTTCCGCGCTGCCCGGAAACGTCCGCGTCCAACATCTCATCCACCGCCATGTGACGCACACGATTCCCCTCCCGGACGAGACCGTTCGGAAGTATGTGTGGCTCGCCAAGCGGCACGTGGACCTCGTCGCCGCCCACGCCTCGAAACCGTTGGGTGAACTCCAGTTCTACGAGTTCGGCGCAGGCCAGACCATGTTGGGGCCGTTGAGCTTTTACGGGTTCGGCGTCAACAGCCAGGTCGTCGTCGACATTCGCCGCCTCATCCAGCTCGACGAGGTGCAGAGGATCGCACGCTTGCTGCACGACCCCGCCTACGGGCTGCAGCGGCCACCGCCGCCGAGCCTGGAGGCGGCCGGCATCACCTATCGGGCGCCGGTGGATGCGCGCAAGTCCCCCTTCGCAGCCTCGAGCTTCGACGTGGTCTCGTCGACCGTGACGCTCGAGCACATCCCGCCCGACGACATCTACGCCATCTTTGAAGACTGCCGGCGCATCCTGCGTCCGGGTGGGCTGATGTCCTCGATCATCGATTACACGGACCACTACTCGTACGGAGACAGCCGGCTGGGCCCATTGAACTACCTGCGTTACGCATCAAAAGCCTGGCGACGCTGGAACCCGCCGCTCTTCTACCAGAACCGCCTCCGGCACAGCGACTACGTCGGCATGGCGCGCCGCGCAGGTTTTGAGCTCGTGGCCGAGCAGCTGGAGAGCGTCGTCGACGTCCCAGCACCCACCGACGTCCACGGCGAGTTCGCCCGCTATGAGAAGGCGGACCTGTTCGCCACAGGGTCGACCGTCCTGATGCGCAAGGCCTGACGGCCGGGCGGTCTAGGCCTGGACCGTCGAGGCCGGACGGCGCGCCGACTGCCGTCGAATCCGGCGCGCTCTCCGCATCACCTCATGCCCGACCGTGACGAACGAGCGGCCGACCAGGATGAGCGGGATCGAGTACGGGTATAGGTCGCCCTTGAGCAGGAAGTAGACCCAGTACGCGGAGCGCACCCACATGCTCGTGAGCGGGAAGTAGATCGGCGCGGGCGCGAGCCCGTCCTTGGCCAGGACCTGGCTGGCGTTGGCGGTCGAGTAATAGCGGGAGCCCCGGAAGAGCGCCTTGTTGGTCCGGAACTCGACGCCGCTCAGGCGGGTCACGCCGCCCGTGCTCTTGGCGTGCGAGTAGTCGTGCGCGGGCTCGACGCTGACCACGGCCCTGGTGAGGTCGATCATCGGGATCTTTCGCCTGCGCACGTCCCACATCAGCCAGCTGCTCCAGTAGCAGCGGCCGATCGCGAAGCGCGGGACGTTCTGGTAAAGGCCTTTCGGAAAGACGAAGAAGTCCGAGTCGTAGGTCACGTGAAAACCCTCACGCTCGGCGCGTGACTTCAGCTTGGTCTCCCATTGCGGGTCGGAGAAGTCGATGCGGTCGGTCATTCGGATCGAGGTCTTGCGCCCGACACCGAGAAACTGGCGACCCTCGAACTTCGCGACGAGATGCTCGACCGCGGACATGAAGTCCTCGCCCAGGATGATGTCGGAGTTCACGTAGGCGACGATCTTGTTGGACGCCAGCTCCTGCCCGCGTTCGAAGATCGCGGGGATGAGTGGAGTGTCGAACTCGTTGCGCTCGACCTCAGGCACGTGCCTCAGCCCCAGCTCGCGCGCGAGCTCGGCCGTGCCCTCGTCGTTGCCGAAGAGAATCACTTCCGGTTTCGGCTCGAGCTCGCACCAGCTTCGAATCGCGTTGTGCTGAATGGCGTCGAACTGGCCCTTGAAAGCTTTGGGGATGGCGATGATCGTCAGCATCAGTGGGGTCGTCCCGGCAAGGTTACGTTACTTGGCGGAGTCGAGACTAGGAGAGGGCGAACGCCGTCTGCGACCAGGTCTCGTAACCCAGAGTCGAACCTTGATTGCGCACGTCGACCTCCAGCGTGTACGCGCCCGAGCTCGCGCCCGCCGTGGGCCAGCTGTACGTGGCGGCGGTGCCATAGGCCCGGACGACCGTCCAGACCCCAGCGTGGCCGACCATGAAGCGATACTCCGGCGTCCCGGGACAGGTCGCGGTCGCGTTCAGCGCGATGGTCGTGCCGGCGGGCTGCGGGGACGTCTGGCCCGCGGTCACGTGTGCGGTGCTGCATGCGTTCAGCGTGTAAGGAATCTGCGCCCACCCGTCGTAGCTCGAGGACGAGTTCTGGTCGCGGACGTCGACCTCGAGCTGAAGCGCGCCCGCGGCCATCCCGGTGCTGCTCCAGCCGTAGGTGGCGCCCGCGGTGTAGCCCTGGACCACGGACCAGCGGCCGCTGCGGCCGACCAGGAAGCGGTAGGTCGGGCTGCCGCACGCCGAGGTCGAGCCCGTCAGGCTCACGGTCACGCCGGTCTGTCCGTGGCCGAGCGGGCTGGCCGCGATGGTCGGTACGCCGCACCGAGCCAGGCCAAGCGTGAAGGACATGCTCGACCACGCTTCGTATCCGGCCGTCGATCCCTGGTTGCGCACGTCGACCTCGAGCTGGTACCCACCGGTGGCGAGGCCCGCGGTGCTCCAGTTGAAAGTGCTGCTGGTGGAGTACGCCTGCGCGACCGTCCAGGTCCCGCCGGCGCCGACCAGGAAGCGATAGGTGGGAGTGCCGGGACATGTCGCGCCCGCCGTGAGCGGGACGACCGGACCGGGTGCGAGCGGCGAAGATGCGCCGGCGGCCAGGGTGGCGGCGCTGCACGGAGCTATCGAAGCCGCGCCGAACATGTCCGACATCAGCGGCGCGTTGACGTCGCCGGTCGTGCTCGTGATGGTCGAAACCCCTCGCGCCGCTTCGATCGTGTGGAGCAGCGAGAAGTGGTCGTAGGTGGCGGGGCTGTGATAGCCCGACCTGACGCCTGCGCCCAAGAAGATCAGCGGCACGTTGTTGCCGGCCGACGAATCATCCTCGTCCCATGTGAGTGCGAGCAGGGACCGCTGGTTCTTGAATGCGGGCGAGGCGAGGATCGCGGGCACGTTCTGCTGCAGCCATCCGTCGCCTGTCGCCACGGTGCAGTCGTGCATGTCATTGCACATGTTCGGAGTGATGAAGGCGTAGTTCGGCGTGGTCGACGTCGACTGAAGGTCGGAGCTCAGCTGCGTGTACGGGACGACGTGGCTCCGGCACCGCGTCGAGTTGGTGCGGATGTCGTTGAAGTAGATGAAGGGGTCGTGCTTCTGCGCGTAGGGAGAGCTGTCGCCGACATAGCAGGCGGACGGCATCGATTCCTCGTACGCCTTCCACGTGCTGCCGCCGGCGTCGAGCACGTCGGGGAGGTTTGCGGCCGACACCCAGCAGGTCGTGCAGTCGCTCGTGATCCCGTACGTGCTACCGCCGACGAGCGCGAGGTAGTTGGGCAGGCTTGGATGGGAGACGCCGTAGTACCAGTCCGCGAGAGCGCCAGACGAGGCGAGGCTGTTGATGTACGGCGCCGAAGGGCTGCCGATGATCTCGCCATACGAATGGTTCTCCATCACGATGACGAAGACGTGGTCGAAGGCCGGTACGGATGCGGCGCGGGTCGTGGGCGCGTCTCCTATGACCGCCATCGCTGCGGCCAGGCTCGCGACGGCGAGTGCGCTGATCCCGCGCAGGGCCCACAAAGTTGGCGGGATTCTGACCCTCGTGCGCGGGCGGTTCGAGCACCGCCGGGTTAAGGGAGGTTAAGTTTGGCCGCGAATCAAGAAAGATTGAACGAGGACATCGCCCAGGCCTCGTAGCCGCCGCCCGAGCCCTGGTCGCGGACGTCGACCTCCAGCGTGTAGGCGCCTGGGCTCTTGCCGGTCGTGGTCCAGCTGTACGTGCTGGTGGCGCCGTAGTTCTGGACGACCACCCCGGCGACCAGGAACCGGTACTCGGGCGCGCCGGGGCAGGTGGCGGCCGCGGTCAGCACGATCGGCGTGCCGTGGACCTGGGGCGAGGTCTTGCTGGTGGTCAGGCGGACGGCGGAGCAGCCGGCGAGCGTGTACGAGACCGTCGACCAGGCCTCGTACCCGGCCGTGGAGCCCTGGTTGCGGACGTCGACCTCCAGCGTGTACGTGCCGGGAGCCTTGCCGGCGGCGTTCCAGCTGAAGGTGGTGGTCGGGCTGTAGCCCTGGACGACCGTCCCTCCGACCAGGAAGCGGTACGTCGGCGTCGGACAGCCTGAAGCCGAGGCGCTCAACGCCACCGTGGAACCGGTTGCCGCGCGCCCGGCCGGGCTCGCCGCCAGGCTCGCCGAGCTGCACGCGGGGAACGTGACCCTGTAGGACACGATCGCCCACGCCTCGTAACCCGCGGTCGAGCCCTGGTTGCGGACGTCGACCTCGAGGCTGTAGGTCCCCTGGGCGAGGCCGGTGGTGCTCCACGCGAACGTGTTGGCTGGGCCGTAGCCCTGGACCACCCCTCCATTGACGAGGAATCGATAGTTGGCCGTCCCGGGACAGGTCGCGGTCGCGGTGAGACCCACCGATGTCCCGGGCGGTGAAGGTGATGGAGGGCTCGCGGTGAGGGTGCTGCCCGTGCACGCCGACAGCGAGTAGTTGAGCCTGGCGTAAACGTCATAGGCGGCTTCGCTTGCGTCCTTGGCGTCGACCTCGAGCTTGTACGCACCAGCCTGTCCAGTCGAGGTCCACAGGTACGTGTTGAGCGAGCTCCAGTCCTGAACGAGCTGCTGGGCCGCCCCAGGCGCCTGGACGTAGAACCGGTACTGCGGGTTGGGGCAGTTGGTCGCGTTGCCGGTGATCGTCACCTGCGCTCCGGTCGCGGAACGCGCGGCGGGGGTCGCAGTGGCGCTGAGCGTCGCGCACGTGAGCGCGTTGCCGAGCACGCCGACGGTGAAGGACCAGGTGTAGGGGATGTTGTTCACGGTCAGAGCGACCGTGTACTTCACGCCCGACTGGAGAGGCTGCCGCGGGATCAGGATCACGGCGCCGCGGCTGGTGAGGTTGCTCCCCACGGCGGAGTTGTGGGAGTCGATGACGCAGTGCGCGAGCGGGGCGCCGTTGGCGGTGAACGAATGCACTGCACCGGCCGTCGTCGCGACGTTGCCGCCGACCTGGATGAAGACGGGCAGGCCGGCGGGCGCGGTGTAGCCGGAGCAGGCCTGGAGCGGGTCGGGTGACTCGTTGCCGGTGTACGAGGTCAGCGGCTCGGTCGAGCCGTTGCCCGGGAAGTAGACGGGGTAGTTGCCGCCGCTGAAGGAGTTTCCCCGGAGCACGTCGAGCGCGGCGCCCATGTCCCAGCCTGATTTCGATTCACGGTAGGAGCCGAAGCCGGTGCTGGTGAGGCGCGGGTCCTCCATGCCCAGCGCATGGAACGGCGCCTGCATCCACCAGTCGATCGCCTGGTCGTCCGTGGTGCTCGTGCTCGAGCTCACGTAGATGTTGCTGTTGCGGGCCGCCGTGTCGCCGGCGCTGGTGTAGTAAGGCGTGCCTGAGGTCTCGTAGTGGGTGATCAGGTTGTTCTTGACCATGTACAGGGCATGGTCGTAATCGCCCTGGCTCCAGGTCGCGTTCTCGGTGAGCGCGGGCAGGGCCGCGTTGCCGCGCCAGGCGTTGAAGCGGGCCAGCCAGGGCGGTGCGGCCGCCGGCTTCGAGTTGATGCTGACCCGCGCGTGGTCGGCGGAGCTCGACTCCGCCCAAAGCACCCCGAGGCAGAGAGCGCCGAGCGCCGCGACGGCCAGGCGCCGCGTGGCGGTTTGCGGCCAGGACAAAGCTGACAACCCTAGGCTCAACGCCTCCGGTTTGAGCTTTCTTGCTCGTCTCCCAGGGCGTGCGCGGGCGTGGGGTCAGGGCGTCAGATCGAAGCTCGAGATCGACCAGGCCTCGTAGCCGAGGGTCGAGCCCTGGTTGCGGACGTCGACCTCGAGCTGGTAGGTGCCGGGTGCCTTGCCGGTGGTGTCCCAGCGGTAGGTGCCGGCCGTGCCGTAGGGCCCGGCCACCGTCCCGTTGACCAGGAAGCGGTACTCGGGCGTGCCGGGGCAGGTCGCGCTCGCGGTCAAGACGATTGTCTTGCCGGAGGTCTGGGGCGAGGTCAGGTCCGTGGTCAGCCGGGCGGCGCCGCAGCCGGCGAGGGTGTAGCTGAGCTGGACCCAGCCCTCGTAACCCGCCGCCGAGCCCTGGTTGCGGACGTCGACCTCGAGCACGTACACGCCCGCCGCCAGCCCCGCGGTGTTCCAGCCGTACGTGTTCGGGGTGCCGTAGGCCTGGAGGACGCTGAAAGAGCCGTTATGGCCGACCAGGAACCGATACGTCGGGGTCGGGCAGCCCGAGGTCGAGGCGGTCAGCGTCACGGTGGTCCCGGTCGGGGCCCTGCCCGCGGGGGCGGCGGTCAGGCTGGGGCCGGCGCAACGCGGCAGGGCGAGCGAGTAGCTCGCGATCGCGTAGCTCTCGTAGCGGGTCGCGCCCTGGTCGCGCACGTCGACCTCCAGGCTGTAGCTGCCCAGGGCCAGGCCGGCCGTGCTCCAGCCGTACGTGTTCGCGGTCCCGTAGTCCTGGACCATGGTCCCGCCCACGAGGAAGCGGTAGGTCGCCGTCCCCGGGCAGGTCGCGGATGCGGTCAACGTGATCGTCCCGCCCGGGGATTGAGGCGAGGCGGGCATCGTCGCAAGGCGAGCGCCGCCGCACCCGGCGACGACATATCCGGTCTGAGCCCAGTTTTCGTAGCCCGCCGTCGAACCCTGGTTGCGAACGTCGACCTCGACCCGATAGCTGCCCGCGAGCCCGGTCGTGGTCCATGTGAACGTATTGGCCGCGCCGTAGTCCTGCACCACCGTCCAGCCCTGTCCAGGCGCCGACAGCAGGAACCTATAGTTGGGCTTTGGGCACACCGCGGTCGAGGCCGTGAAGACGACGGTACCTCCGCTCGCCTGGCGCGAGGCCGGCGCACCGCTCAGGGTCGGCACTCCGCAAGGGCCGGGAGGCAAGGCCCCGGTCGACGCCTGGTACGAGCCCGCCGCCACCTGGATCCCGGACTCGTCCACGGCCTCGAACTGCGACGCGGGGATCGTCTTCAGCTCGCTGACGACCTGCGAGCCGGCGCTCGTGCCCCACCAGTCGTCGGTCGTGCCCTGGAAGTACCAGTCGGCGCCGTTGTCGGCCAGGACGAGTCCGTAGTGCTGAAAGGCCTGCAGCACGACCTGGGTATCGGCCGAGAACCCCGACAGGCTGAACGTCGAGCGCAGCCGGAACCTCGCGCCCATGGGCGGGTAGGGCGCGCTGCACGAGCCCGCCTGGTGCGAGGCCGGCCAGATGTAGGTGCTCGTGCAGTGCGCGGTGAACCGGATCGCGTGGCTGATCGTGCCGGCCTGGATTTCGTCCGGCCGGAGCAGGAGCGGCGTGATCGGCAGTCCCGCCGCGTCGGCCGAGGTAAAGCCGACAGGCCGCATCGCGTTTGAGGGTGCGCCCGGTCCGCCCTCGATGAGCGTGCTCGGGTCGATCGGGTAGCCCTCGGCCGGGTGGTCGCTGTCGGAGTCGTAGAGGAATGTCGGCGTCAGGCCGGTGGCCGGCGGAGGCGCCACGTTGACGGGCATCCCATACTGCTGCGCCACCGTGCCCAGGTCCGGGTGCAGGTTGGCGCTCTGCGTCATCGTCCCGGCCCACGCCGCGCTCTGGCTGTTGACGGGCAGCGTGGAGATGTCGGTGTTGAGGACGCTGTCGCTCGGGAACAGGCTGCATGCCGTCCCTGGGAAAATCCGGTAGTACGCACCGACCGCCAGGCGCAGAAAGCCGCCGTCGTCGTCGGCGAAGAGGGATCTGTGGCTGTTGCAGGCATTGCACTGCCACGACACCACCGGCGCCGGGTTGGTGACCCCATCGCCCACGTCGTCCGTGTAATCGCTCTGGTTGGCGTTGGCCTTGCCGAACAGGACGGCTGTGATCCCGGCCGCGGTCAGCTGGGCGGGATGGGACAGGAAATACTCCGCGCGGTTGTCCTGGTAGTGCCCCGCGGTGTTGTCCATCGTGTCGAAGTACTGGTTGCCCGCGGGCACCTGCCACTCCACCAGCGGCAGACCGGTGTCGGCGTGGAGCCGGCTCATGAACGAGAGCCAGCGGGTGAAGTTCGGGAAGACGGCGTTGTTCCTGTCCCACCAGATCCCCGAGTACCCCGAGTCGTGGTCGGCCACGTCGTTGAAGACGAGGTCCCACGGTGTGATTCCGTTGGGGTTACCGGTGATCCCCGCCTTGTCGAGGAATGCGGCGACCCTGTCCGCCTCGGCGTTCGGGTCGACCGTGGTGCGCGTGTCGCTCGCGATGTCGACGCCGCTGGCCCAGCTGCTCGCATGGACGGCGAGCAACGCGTTGGGGGCGTACCTGTCGCGCAGCTTCAGAAACGCCAGGCCCATCCCGGCGACGGTGTTGGGCAGCCCGGCGAGGTCGGGGTTGCCCGAGCTCGCGACGACCGCCGCCAGCGTCGAGGGATCCGCGCTCTGGTGCTCCATGAAGCCCCAGAAGTCCGGTTCCACGTGCACGATCACCGGGCCGCCGTACGCACCGACCTTCTGCATCAGCACGGTGAAGTCGGCCCAGTAGCTACGCATCGTGCAGAGGGTCGAGATCTTCGCCAGCTCCGCGCTCTCGTCGCCGACTGACGGGTTCGACTGCACGATCTCGTAGTAGCTGAAGACCGGGATCGCAGCGTGTGCGGCGCTGCTCTGCATGTAGTTGGTGGCGTACTGGCCGGCGGGGGAGTTCCAGGTCTGCCATCCGCTGTTCGCGGCGCAGGGATCGGTCGACCCGTTGGCGTTGTTGATGCCTCCGGCCAGGTAGGTGTACCGGTAACGCCACGGCACGCCGCTCTGGACGAACCAGGTCTGCTGCCCGGGGTCGTTGCCGAGCCCGAAATGAAGCCGGTCGGAGGGGAGGGAAGCGCGCGTCACGGCCGCCGCGGCGGGCGCTGCGTGGGCGACGGGCACGGCGAGGAAGGCGGCGACGGTCGCGACCACGAGCACGACCTTCGCCACCGCGGAGATCTCTCGGGTCAGCTGAGGGTGAAGGACTTTATCGCCCACGCCTCGTAACCGAGTGTCGAGCCCTGGTTGCGGACGTCGACCTCCAGCTGGTACGTGCCTGGTGCGCGGCCGGTCGTGTCCCAGGTGTACGTGTTGGTCGTGCTGTAGCCCGGACCGACGATCGCCCCATTGACCAGGAACCGGTATTCGGGCGTGCCGGGGCAGGTCGCGCTCGCGGTCAGGACGATGGTCGTGCCGGAGCTCTGAGGCGAGGGCTTGTTCGTGCTCAGGCCGGCTGAGCTGCATCCGGCCAGGGTGAAGTTGATGATCCGCCACGCCTCGTAGCCCGCGGAAGAGCCCTGGTTGCGCACGTCGACCTCGAGGCTGTAGGTCCCCGCCGCTTTCCCGGCCGAGTTCCAGGTGAAGGTGTTCGTGGTGCCGTAGGCCTGCTGGACGCTCCCGCCGACGAGGAAGCGATATTCGGGCGTGCCAGGGCACGACGCCGAGGCGGTCAACACCATGGTGGAGCCGGTGTTCTGAGGAGAGGCCTTGTTGCTGCTGAGCCCGGCCGAGCTGCAGGGCGCAAGGGTGTAGTGGATGATCGTCCACGCCTCATACCCGGCCGTCGCCCCCTGGTCGCGGACATCGACCTCGAGGTTGTAGGTGCCGTACGCGAGGCCGGTCGTGTTCCAGCCGAACGTGTTGGTCGTGCCGTATGGCTGGACCACGGTCGGCCCGACAAGGAATCGGTATGTCGGAGTGGCGGGGCAGGTTGCGCTCGCCGTGAGAGTGATCGTCGCGCCGGGAGCGCCGGGCGACGGCGGCGAAGCGCCGAGTGCGGCCGCGGTGCAGCCACGCAGCGTGTAGGTGAGAAGCGCGTACGACTCATAGGACGCGAGCGAGCCGGTCCGCTTCGCGTCGACCTCGAGGTGGTACGTCCCCCGGGCGCCCGTCGTCGTCCAGGAGAAGGTGTTGGTCGTGCTGTATCCCTGCACGACAGCGCCGTTGACCAGGAACCGGAACTGCGGCGTCGTGCACTGCGCGCCGCTTGCGCTCGCGGTCAGAGTGACCGTTGTGCCCGTGCCTGCCGCGCCGACCGGGCTCGCGCTCAAGGTCGCCGCCCGGCAGCCGATGAGAGTGAACTCGTGGATCGTGTTGCCCGAACCGACGAAGACCTGGCTCCCGGCTTCGGCGGGGGTGGTGAAGTGGGTGACCGACAAGGCGCCGCTATGGAACACCTGGGTCCCCGTCGCCGCGTCGAATCCGTAGAGACCGCCGCCGTTGGTGTCGACGGCCCACACGATGCCGCCCGCGACGATCGGCGGTCCCGCGGTAAACCCGGTCGCGTTCCATGCCTGGCTGAAAGACGGTGACGAGGTGTTCACCGTCAGCGCCACCAGGCCGTGGCCGCCGCATCCCAGGTAGACGCGTGGCGCCGCGTAGGCGTAGGAGCCAAAGTTGGCGTCGGAGTTGAGCCCGGTGCAGACGTTGACCTCGGTGTAGGGCAGCGTGCGCGAGGGATAGAGCTGGCCGTTCAGGCCGCCCAGCGCCTGGGGATTGACCAGAAAGCCGGAGCCCCACTTGCCGGACTGGAACGCGAGTGTCGAGCTGATCAGCACCGGCGTGGCCGACCCGAGGTCCTGGTCGTTGATGCACCAGTTGTCGTGCCAGTCGTCGGGTATGAACGCGTCCTCGTGCGCCAGAGTCGACGAGAGGCGTACGACCGCGTCGTTCTCGTACACCGGAACCCCGGACTGGTGTCCAGTCTGGATCGGCCCCTGGTTGCACCCGCTTGCGGTCCCGTTGCCGCTGGTCTCGAAGACCTTGCCGGTCGAGTCGTCGACCACCACTCCTCCCGCCGCCCAGAAACCCGCCCCCTGACCTGGCGTCGTGTACGAGTGCGTCACGGTGCCGAGGCTCGTCGGCACTGCGAACACGAACCCGTGATACGCGCCGCAGTCGCCGGCGCGGCCGCCGAACGGCACGTACACGTAACCGTTGGCCAGCGCCAGCGCGCCGCGCTCCTGCTCGATCCTCCAGTTGAAGCTCGCCACCGGTGTCGTGATCGTCGTGGCGCCCAACCACGTGCCGGTCGTCAGGCTCAGGGCCTCCAGGCGGTACACGTCGTCAGACCCCAGCGTGGCGACGTAGATCCGGCCGGCGGCGGGGTCGATCACCGGCGTACCGAGGATGCCCTGCGGTGAAACGTTGCCGCACGACCAGCCGCTCGATTCGGGAGCGCGAATCCACTCGTGCCAGATCGTCGCGCCGGTGGCCTGGTCGAACGCGTAGACGCTGTTGTTGAGAGTCGCCGCGTAGACGATGCCGTTGTAGACCAGCGGCTCGGCGTAAACGGTTTCGTCCATCGCGCCGGAGACCCACCCGGTGACGGCGCCGGACGACGCCGGCGCCGAGCTGTCGAAGCCTGTGTGGGCATTGTCGTGGTGGTAGGTCGTCCACGAGCCGTTCGGAACCGGCGCGGCCGCCTTCACCGTGGCCGGCGGCGCCGCCGGCGCCGCGCTTGCGGTCACAACACCGACAGACGCCATGGCGAGCACGGCAGCCGCGATCCCCGACAGAACCCCCGTCTTCCTCACGTATCCCTCCTAACGCTGCAAACCCGGTTCTCTGGTCGCTAGAGCCAGCGCGGCCAGCTCCAGGGCCGCGATTATCCAGAACTCGACGCTCAGGTCGTTCTTGAAGTACGGCGTGTCGAACGTGCCGTGGACGGCGATCGCGACGAACGCGGCCGACGTGCCCCACAGCAACGCCTTCGCGAAGCCTCTCGCAGACGCAAAGCCGCGCCAGCCTTTCCACAGCAGGAGCGCGACCAGCGCGATGAAGGCGACGAGTCCGAGCAGCCCGATCTCCGACCACATCGAGAGCCAGATGTCGTGCGCGTACAGGGGAACGCCGTATCGGTCCTTGTCGGTGACGTATGGCGTGACGACCTGGGTGTAGGCGCGCAGGCCCGCGCCGAAGACCGGGTGGTCGCGAAGCATGTGCAGCGTGTCCTTCCAGATCCGGAGCCGGCCCTCGAAGGTGTTGTTGGCGTTGCCCGGGTCGAACTGGTTGGCCATGCGCCTTGCGACCCACGGCACCTGGGAGATCACGACTCCGGCCGCCACCGCGCCGCCGAGGAGGAGGAGCTTGATGCGGCGCCGGACGATGGTGACGACCGCGACCAATGCGAGGACCGCGAGCGTCAGCAGGCCGGCACGAGAGAGGGTAAGCACCATCGACGGCAGCAGGAACAGCAGCGCGATGAGCGCAGCTCCGCGGTCCGTGCGCGAATCGGCGTACATGGCGAAGCCCGCGGCGATCGCCACCGCCGGTTCGAGAAAGAGGGCGACGGCGTTGGGGCTCGCGTACAGCGCCTCGGGGGCGTTCGAGAGCACTATCGGCTGCCGCTCCGCGAGCGCGATCGCCCATGCGCCGAGGTTGAGGATCGCAAACAGCGTCGCGCCGGCGACAAACGCGCCCGCGATGACACGCATGTCTCTCTGGGTGTCGAGCACGTCGAGCCCGATATAGAAAAGGACCACCGGCTCGAGGAAGTACGCGCGCAGGAGGCCCAGTGCCCCGACGTGGTCGCCCGAGACGAAAACGCTGATGATCGCGGCGAGCAGCAGCAGCGCCGTGGGGATTTCGAGTGGCGTG
>VBHA01000101.1 GCA_005889495.1 Chloroflexota bacterium | reverse complement strand
GCACGTCAAACAGTCGGGCGGCCACGGCCAGTACGGGATCTGCGTCATCGAGGTCGAGCCCACGGCCCGCGGCGAGGGCTTCGTCTGGGAGGACAAGATCTTCGGTGGGTCGATCCCGCAGAACTTCCGGCCCTCCGTCCAGAAGGGGATCGTCGACACGATGTCGAAGGGCGTGGTGGCCGGCTACCCGATGGTGGATGTCAAGGTCAGGCTGGTCGATGGCAAGTACCACACGGTGGACTCCAACGACATGGCCTTCCAGATCGCCGGCTCGCTCGCCATCCGGAGGGCGGCGCTCGATGCTGGCCCGGTCCTCCTGGAGCCGCTCGTGGAGGCGACCATCCACGTGCCGGAGAAAAACCTTGGCGACATCATGTCCGATGTCAACGGCCGGCGGGGCAAGATCCTCGGCACCGAGCCGACCGACGGGTACCAGGACGTGAAGGCGATGGTGCCGGAGTCGGAGATGCTTCGTTTCGCCCTCGACCTGCGCTCGATCACCCAGGGCCGGGGCAGCTTCTCGATGAAGTTCTCGCACTACGAGGAGATGCCCGCCCACCTCGCCAAGGGGATCATCGAAGAGTTCCAGAAGCAGCACGAAGCCGCGGCTTCAGCCCACTAGGGATCACCTAGTATCGGCGGCGTGGCCGCCTCGGGTTCCTACGACGTAGCTGTCATCGGCGGCGGCGTCACGGGCGCCGGGGTGGCTCGCGACCTCTCCCTGCGCGGCCTGTCGGTCCTTCTCCTGGAGAAAGGCGACTGGGGCGCCGGCACCACCGGCGCATCGAGCTGGATGATCCACGGCGGGCCGCGCTACCTGGAGTTCGACTGGGACACGACCCGGCTCTCGTGCGTGGACGCCGGGCACATCGTGACCATCGCCCGCAACCTCGTCTATCGCGTGGTCTTCCTCATCCCCGTGCTGCCTCATGACAGAAACGACATCGAGCGGATGGAGACCGCGATGGAGGTCTACGACCGCTTCCAGCCGCTGAAGAAAGCGCACCCCCACCGGCGATTGACCCCGGAGGAGGTACGGCAGGCCGAGCCAGGGCTCACCCCTGACGTGATCGGCGCCGTGACGATGGAGGAGTGGGGCGTCGATCCTCACCGGCTGGTCTTCGCCAACGTCCAGGACGCGGTCGCTCACGGCGCCCGCGCGCTGAACCACACGCGAGTCACCGAGCTGATCCGCGACGGCGGCAAGGTGATCGGAGTCCGCTACCAGGGGCCTGACGGCAGCCTCTCCGAGGCCCGCGCCCGCGCGGTGGTCAACGCGTCGGGACCATGGTCGCCGGAGGTCGCGGCCATGGCCGGGGTCGAGGTTCACCTGCGACCGGCCAAGGGCATCCACATCATCTATCCGCACCGCATCTCCAACTTCTCGATCAGCGCCGAGTCGATCGACGGGCGCGACCTGCTGATGGTCGCTCACGGCGGCTTCACGCTCCTCGGTACCACCGACGACGACTTCTACGGCGACCTGGATTCGGTGGAGGTGGTCGAAGACGAGGTCGAATACCTGATCCAGGGTTTCGAGCGCGTGTTTCCGTCCATCCGCGACTACCGACCGGTGCGGACGACGACCGGAGTGCGTCCGACTCTCTTCAAGTGGCGCCGCTACGAGGATGAGCTGTCGCGGCGGTACAAGGTCATCGACCACGCCGCGTCGGGTGCGGATGGCTTCATCAGCATCGCGGGAGGCAAGCTTTCGATGTATCGGTTGATGGCCGAGGAGACGTCCGATGCCGTGTGCCGCAAGCTGGGTGTCCAGGCCAGGTCCGAAACATCGAGGCGGCCTCTGCCGGGCAACGAATCGGACCCCGTGCCGCCGGCGGAGCTCGCCGCGCGTTGCGGGATCCCCGCGCTGGCTGCGATGAAGCTGCAGACAAGGCACGGCTCCAACGCCGAGAAGGTCCTGGATGAAGGCTCAACCTCCCGCATCCTGTGCCGCTGCGAGCCAGTCACCGAAGCCGAGCTTGTCTACGCCGCGCGCCACGAACAGGTGCGAACGCTGGCGGATGCGTTTCGCCGCGTCGGCATCGCGGGAGGACCATGCGCGGGGGCGGCGTGCATCCTCCGCGCGTCGGAGGTCATTGGCCGCGAGCTCGGTTGGAGCGCGTCGCAGAGGTTCGATGCGGCACGTGAGTTCGTGCACGGCGCGTGGCTGGGCCGCGAGCCGGTGCTCGGCCACGCCGGTTGGGCGCAGGAAGAATTGGCGCAGGGCGCGATGCGAGGTTTGACCGGTGGCGCGCGCTGATTCGCTGGCGAAGCTCGCCTTCGCCTACGGCGTGCACCTCACGCGCCGCCGCCTGCGACGTCCGCGTCCGCAGCTGGCCGCCCTTCTGGACACGTACGCGCCCGATGGAATCCGCGCTCTCGTGCCGGCCGAGCGGGAGCGGCATCCACGGCTTGTCACCTGCATCAACTGCGGCCTGTGCGCACTCGCCGCGGGCCGCGTCGGCAAGACGAGGCTGCCCGACCTCGCGTCCTCTTATATGCGGCTCTACTCGCGACTGGGTGAGGTGTCGTCAGACCTCGAGGGCGAATCGCCCGACCTGGTCGCGGCCGCGGCCGTCTGCCCAGTCGGGGTGCCGCTGGAAGAGGTGGCGGCCGTGGTGCGGCGGCTGACCGGTCGCTGAGGCCGCGGCGGTATCCGCCAGGCCGCCGCGCCGATTCGGATCACGCCATCGCTGCAGGGAAAAGGGGCTTGCGACTTATCCACATTCTGTATACAGTCTGGGGAGATCACACAACATCTAGCGGCAATGGTCAAGAGGTTTGTGGGCCGGATCGGTCGCTGGCCGGCTTACGGGACCGCTTCTTCGTCCTGGCCGGCAGGCGAGGTCTACGGCCTTTCCGCCCCACCCGAGCCCGTGCATGAGTCCGGGCCGGGCCGGTGCGAGATGCAATTCATGCGGCTCCACTCGGAGGGTCGATTCGAAGAGATGTGGGAGATGCTCGCAGAGGATGCGCAGCGGGCGTGGGGCGGCTTGCACAACTTCATCCGCGAGATGCCGCGCCTCGACGAGTGGCTCGAGATACTGGACATGCAGGTGGCGAGCGTGACCTTGCTCGAAAGCTGGACCGACCACGTCCACGGCCGCACGTACGACAACGTCGCGCGGCTCGTGATGCGTTATCGGGTCCGGCAGCGCCGGAAGGAGTGGACGTTCGACCGCCAGGTGCATCTCGTGGGCGCGAACGGAGACTGGCGCACATTGTGCTATCCGATGAGGGCGGGCGCCGCGGCAGGGCGCTGATATAGTGGGTTTCGGCCCATGCTTCAGCAGACCATCGAGGAGCAGGCGCGTTACCAACGCTGGCATCGCGGCAGCAGGCGCGCTGTGACGCCACGACGCCTTCTGCAGGAGTCGGATGAGCTGCTCTTCTGGGTCGAGGAATGTCTCGTTCAGCGCGTGCGCATCGTCCCGGGCTGGTTGATCCCGCGCCTGATGACAGTCCTGCGTCACGCGCACCCCAACCTGCCCGCGCGGCTCGGTCGCGAGCGACGTCCCGAACAGGTGATGGGGATCATCTACGACGCGCAGGCCGCGCTCATGGAACAGGCTTGCCTGAGCCGTCGGCCGGCCGACGTGATTCCGCTCTTCGGCCGAAGCCGCGGGCGAATCTTCAAAGAAGCCGCCTCGGTCTGACGCCGAGCGGATGCTGCGGGTCGACCTGCATCTGCATTCGCACTACTCGCATGACGGCCGGAGCTCGATCCAGCAACTGATCGAGCGCGCGCAGGAGTGCCGTCTCGACCGGCTCGCCCTCACGGATCACAACACTGTGGAGGGAGCGCTCAACTTCACGCGCGTCGCTCCCGAGCTTGCCATCGCAGGCGAGGAGGCCAAGACGCTGGAGGGAGAGGTCATCGGACTCTTCATCACGAGCCGGATACCTCCCTTTCTCGCGCCCGAGGAGGCGCTCGACCTGATCCATGGCATGGGCGGGCTGACCTACGTTCCGCACCCGCTCGACCGCAACCGTTCGCACTTCCGCGAGGAGCGCCTCGTCGAGCTCGCGGACCGCATCGACATCGTCGAGACCTACAACCCGTGGTGCGATGTCGCGACCAACCAGGCCGCCGCCCGGCTGGCCGATGACCTTGGAAAGGTGACCGCCACCGGTTCGGATGCACACTCTGCGGAGGAGCTCGGGCGCAGCTGGATGGAGATGGACGACTACGAGGGCACAGCAGACTTCCTGGAGAAGCTGCGCTACGCGCGCCACGTCGTGACCGCGCGCAGCGGTACAGGACGGCGTGCCTGACGTCCTGGAGCTGCTCGCCGTTGGATCGATCGCGCTCGACACGCGCGAGGGACCCTTTGGAAAGGTCGCGGAAGAGCTGGGGGGCTCCGCGGTCTATTTCGCCCTGGCGGCCAGCCTCATGGTTCCGCTCAAGGTTTCGGCGCCGGTCGGACACGACGCCGTCGACAAGGTCTCCAGGGCGTTCGAAGGCCGGCCAATCGACACCGGCCTGGTGCATGTGCTGGACATGCCCACATACCGATGGACCGCGCGCCAGGAGCACGGGCGCAACGTCGACCTCGGCGGGTCCGACCGGATCTACGACCGATGGAACCCGCAGGTGCCTCGCGAGTTCGCGGGCTGGGCTTTCGTCGGTTCGATGCGGCCCGACCGGCAGGCCCACGCGGTCAAGCTCCTGCACGGCGCACGGCTGCTGGCCGCCGACGCGATGCTCTCGTACGTCAAGGAGCAGCCTCGCGAGGCGAAAGACGTGCTCCGCCGCGCCGGCTGGTACTTCTGCAACGAGGAGGAGTTTGCCGCGCTGGGCGGCCGCGACCCCGAGGAGTTTCGCCGTCAGTGGTGGCTCGAGGGCCTGGTGATCAAAGCCGGTGGCAAGGGAGTCACCGTCTTCACCGCCGACGGCAGGGTGCACGTGCCTGCGCTGCCGACGTATCCGGCCTTCGACACGACCGGAGCGGGCGATGCGGTGGCCGGGGGGATGCTGGCCCGCTGGTTGAGCACGGGTGCGCAGCGGGGCGGGCTGCAGGACGCCCTGGTGTGCGGTGTGGCGTGCGCATCCCTGACCATCGAGGCAATCGGCGTGCGCGGCATCGAGAGCGCGACCAGGGAGCTGCTCGACGAGCGCATGGCGGAAGTGTGGGAATGCATGCGACGCGAGTCCTGATCATCAACGGCGACCTGGTCGAGCAGGAAGTCGACGCGATCGTCAACGCGGCGAACAACGACCTGGTGCTCGGTGCCGGCGTAGCAGGCGCCATCCGCCGCGCGGGCGGCCCCTCGATCCAGGACGAGTGCGACGCGCATGGGCCGGTCGCGGTCGGCGAGGCGGCCATCACGGGTGCGGGCGAGCTGCGTGCGCGTTATGTGCTGCACGCGGCGAGCATGTCGCTGGGCGGGAGGACGACGAGGCAGTCACTGCGCTCATCAATGGACCACGTGTTTCGCCTCGCGCGGATGCACGACGTCCAATCCATCGCGGTGCCTGCGGTGGGTACCGGCATCGCTGGATTTCCAATCGATGAATGCGCGCGCGTCATGGCCGAGTCTTTGGACAGCGCGTTAAGTGAGGGTTGGCAAGCGAGCGAGGTGAGGTTCGTTCTTTTCGGCGAGGGCGCAAAAACGCCTTTCGAGGCCGCGTTCTGGTCCGTTTTTCCAGGGTCTGAGGGGTCGAGTTGCTGAATTCAGTTTGAATTGGGGTTGTATTGGGCAAATACGCCCCCCTAGAATGGGCGAGTCCGCCCTCCAACAGAATTTCTAAAAAGGATGGTGACTTAGTGGAAGGCTACTGTTTGAAGGACAAGAAAAAGGTCGAGATGAAAGACCCTCAGCCGATCACGATGAAGAACGGAAAGCCGGCAACAGTTGGCACGTGCCCTTTCTGCGGCACGAAGATCTACAAGATCGGCAAGGCTTCATAACAGTCGGAGTTCTTTGCGAAGGACCGCTCCATGCGAGCGGTCCTTTTCTTTTCAGGTCGTGATCGGAGGCTCGAGCGCCGCGAGCAAGACCTCGGTGGCTGATACCGCCTCATCGACCCCGAGCATCTTGAAGATCTCCACGTTGGTCGGGTTGTTGACCCGGGCGATCGTCTTCTTCACGCGGAAGTGACGCTTGGCGACCTGGAGCGCGATCAGGTTGTCTTCGTCGTCGGCAGTGACCGCGAGCATCGCGTCGGCTCGTTCGATGCCCGTCTGGGCGAGGAAGCGGACCTCGCAGCCGTCGCCGCGCATGACGATGCTTCCGAGCTGGGTCTCGAGCCAGTCGGCGCGCCGGGCCTCCTTCTCGATGAGGGTGACTTCGTGACCGCGCTCGACGAGGTCGCGCGAGAGGTAGTAGCCGACCGTGCCGCCTCCCACCACGATGACGTACATCGGGCGCTAGGTGCGCTCCATCAAGACACGCTCGATGTGCTTGGCGCCTTCGATGGTGGGACAGATCGTGTGGACGCCGAGCTTCTCGTAGGTCTCGGCACGCTCGGGATCGTAGATACGGGTCACCACGTGAGGGACCTTGAAGACGTGCTTGGCGATCTGGGAGGCCATGATGTTGCGGTTGTCGCCCTCTGTGACGGCGACGAAACCGTCGGCCTTCTCGATGCCGGCCCGGCGGAGGACGTCGACGTCGGTGCCGTTGCCGACGACCTGGTCGCCGCGGAAGTCCCGGGTGAGGACTCCCCTGGTCGAGGCGCGCGAAAAGGCGTTCGGGTCGCGATCCACGATGACGACCTCGTGGCCGGCGCGATCCATGTTGGCCGCGATCTGCGAGCCGACACGACCACACCCGATGATCAAGAGCCTCAAGGCTGGTTGATTATAGGGACGCCATTCGACAGCCCTGTGGACGCTCGGTCCGAGGTTGCTAGCATTTCTGGCGCTTGAGATTCCCGTTCACTTTCATGGGCGTTCTGGCTTTGGCGATCGGGCTCTGGGTCGGCCTGTACCTGGCCGTGCACCCCACCCTCGACCCGGCATCGCGCGGGCTGGCCGCGGCCACTGCGGTCGTCTGCTTCGGGTTCGGCCTGTACGTGCTGGTCCGGCGCCTGCGACGAGGTCCTGAGCACTGATGGCGGAGCGCGGCGGACATTCGCACCCGAC
>VBHA01000100.1 GCA_005889495.1 Chloroflexota bacterium | reverse complement strand
GTGCGCCACGCCGGGCGGGATCTTGAGGCAGGTCGCTTGCCCGTCACCCATCAGGAGCTCCATCAGGCGGCCTTTGGTGGGCGACTCGTCGCGGGTGTCGTACAGGGCGACTTTCAGCGCGCCGATCACGTACCACCAGTCGGTCTGGCGCTGGTGGATGTGCCAGGCCTTGGTCACGCCCGGGTACATGAGGGAGTGCGACCACTGGCCGAAGTGCTCGAAGTGACCGTCCGTCTCGCGGATGATCTCGCGGAAGAAGCCACGCTCGTCGGCGTGCGTGACCAGCTCGTTCACGACGACGCCCTCGATGCTCATGACCCTTTGTTGCTGCCGTGCGCGCGGACGAAGTCGTTGACCGCGTAGTAGGCGTCGATCGACTCGCCGGCGTCGCCCCAAAAGCCGTCGAGCACGTCGTATTCCATCAGGCCCTTCGCCAGGTACCAGTTGTTGACGTCGGTGATCTCGAGCTCGCCGCGGCCGGACGGTTCGAGCACAGGCAGCGCCCTCCAAACCTGGTCGTCATAGAAATAGATCCCGGTGACGGCATACTCGCTGGGAGGCTTTTCCGGCTTTTCCACTATCCGCTCGATCCGCCGGTTGCCGTCGAACTGCGCGACGCCGAGGTTGCGCAGGTGCACCTGGTCGGTCTCTTTCGACAGGACCACCCGAGCGCCCAGCTTCTGCTTGCCGAAGGCTTCGACGCAGGGCTTGATCGACCGCTCGAAGACGTTGTCCGCCAGCAGCACCACGCAGCGCTCGTCGGCGACGAACCTCTCGGCCAGGCGCAGGGCCTCAGCGATCCCGCCGGCCTTCTCCTGGTAGGCGTAGGAAAGCCGCTCGATGCCGAACTCGTGCCCGTTGCCGAGCAGGCGAAGGAACTCGCCCGCGTGGGTGCCGCCGGTCACGAGCATGATCTCGACGATCCCCGCGCTCACCAGCGCCTCGATCGCGTAGTTGATCATCGGCCGGTCGTAGATCGGCAGCAGGTGCTTGTTCGTGATCCGCGTCAGCGGGTGCAGCCGGCTGCCGGTGCCACCGGCCAGGATCACGCCCTTCATCGTCGGGATTATCGTTCAGCGGATGGGCAGTCCCTCCGGGCCAGGCGCGCCCCCCTCCACGTTCTCACCCGACGGCCGGTGGTGGTGGGACGGCGCCCAGTGGAAGCCGGCCCTCTCGCCCGACGGGCTGTGGCGCTGGAACGGCCGCGGTTGGGAGCCTGCGCGCCCCATGGCTCCCCCGCGCGGTGGCGGCGGCGGCGCGGCCGCCGTGATCATCACGATCGCCGCCTTTGGCGGGGTCCTGGTCCTGGTCTCGATCTTCACCGTCGTGATCCTGCTGACGATGGGGAACCAGATCGCCAACGTCTTCTCCAACGTCGTCGCCGCGCTCAACGGCTCCTAGACGGCCAGCCGAAGGGTCGTAGGCCACAAGTTCTTGTGGCAGACTCACCGCTGCACATCAAATGGCGAGACCCGACAACTGGCCGCGGACGATCCTGCATGTCGACCTCGACGCCTTCTACACGTCCGTCCACCAGCGAGACGATCCCAAGCTGCGACACCTTCCGGTCGCGGTGGCCGGCCGCTCGAAGCGCGCGGTGGTCATGGGCGCCTCCTACGAGGCCCGGGCCTACGGCGTGCGCTCGGCGATGCCGCTCCATGAGGCGCTGCAGCTCTCGCCCCAGCTGACGGTGATCCCGCCCGACGGCGCCCGCTACCGAGAGGCGAGCCGGCTCGTCCACCAGATCTTTCGCCGCTTCACCTCGCCGGAGCTCGTCGAGGGGATCGCCCTGGACGAGGCGTACCTCGACGTGACGGCGCGGACCAGGCACGGCACCTCGACCGCGGAGGACGTGGCTCGCAGGATCAAGTTCCAGGTCCACACCGAGGTCGGGTTGACGGCTTCCGTGGGCGCCGCGACCTCCAAGCTCGTGGCCAAGGTGGCGAGCGGCACACGAAAGCCTGATGGCCTGGTCCTCGTACCTCCGGGCACCGAGGCGGACTTCCTGGCCCCGCTGCCGGTCGGCGTGATTCCAGGTCTCGGCCCCAAGACCGAAGAGCGGCTGCGCTCGATGGGGTTGCGCACCGTCGGCGCGCTCGCCGCCTACGAGACCCAGCGCCTGGTTCAAGCCCTCGGCACGAATGGCGCGGTGCTGCAGCGACTGGCCCAGGGTCGCGACCGGCAGCCGGTCGACGGCAGCAGGCCGGCCAAGACGATCTCCGCCGAGACCACGTTCGAGAACGACGTCAGCGACCGCGGCCAGCTCGAGCACGCCCTACGCGACCTGACCGACAGGGTCACTGAGAGGCTCAAGACCGACGGTGTACGCGCGCGCACGGTCTACGTGAAGCTGAAGCTCCCGGATTTCAGGCTGGTGAGCCGCCAGGTGAGCCGGACGAGCCCGACCGACGACGTCGAGACGATCTTCCGCGCCGCGCGCTCGGCGCTCGAGAAGTCGCACGTGGAGTCGCGGCCGGTGCGGCTGATCGGGGTGGGGCTGTCTGGGCTCGAGCACCCTGAGCCCGACCTGCAGCTGACGCTCTTCGACTAGGCGCCGTCCGGTCGACCACCGGGCGCGGCAGGGCGGCCAGGACGTCCGCGACCACCGTCCAGCCGAGCGTGGAGCGGGCGCGCGCGATCAGCGCCCGAAACACCTTGGCCGTCGCCCGCGCGTCGTCCAGCGCGGCGTGCGCCGGGGTCTCGTCCACGCCCAGCTCCGCGACCAGCCGGGCGAGGCCGGGCGTCTGGCCCTTGGGGAGGTCGAGCACCAGGCGCGCGAGCGCGGTCGTGTCGATGATCGGATGCTCGAGCGGGCTCTCCAGCCCGCGACCGACGAGCCAGGTGTCGAAGGCGTCGTGGCTGTGCTCGACCAGGACGGCGCCCTGCGCAAACCGCAGAAAAGCGCGTCGCGCGTCTTTGAACTCAGGCGCCCCGATCAGCATCGAGCGGTCGATGTGGTGTCGCTTGCGCGCGTACGGGTTGATGGGCGCCCTGCAGTCGACCAGCGTGTCGAAGAACGAGAGCGTGCCGTCGAGGCGGAACCTCTCGGCCCCTATCTCGAGGACCAGGAACGGAGCGTTGCCCGTGGTCTCGACGTCCAGGGCGACGAACTGCGCGTCGGCCAGCGGCGTCTGGCCGCCGACCTCCGGCGCATCGACGGCGATCTCCTCCCAGGGCACCAGCGCCGCCGCCCCTCGAGGCTTGAGGAATACTCGCTTTGACTTCATGACCGCGCCATCGCCAGCGCGCGACGCGCCCAGGCGATCTCCTCCCCACTCACCGCCCGGAGCAGCAGCACCGCCACCGCGTACACCGCCGCACCGCCGACGATCGGGATCGCGACCTCGTAGCCGCCCACCATGGAGAGCGGATAGATCGCGACGCCCATGACGAGGCCGGCGAGGATCACGCGCCACCCGAGCGGCACAACCGCCACGCGGCCTACGTGGCGCGCGGTCAGGACCCAGCCGGCGATGCCGAGCGCGAACTCCGTGCCGACGGTCGCCCAGCTGGCGCCGATGTAGCTGAACGGCGGGATGAGGGCGAGGTTGAGGGCGATGTTCGCCACCACGCTCCAGCCCGCCGCCCAGGAGAACGAGGACTGGCGGTCGGAGGCGTTGAGCGCGCCGATGAACGCGTTGTTGACGAACGCAACCGCGAGGGCCAGCGCCAGGATCCTCAAGGGCATCTCCGAGGCGCCGAAGTCAGCACCGAGCAGCAGCGGCGTCAGCGGCTTGGCGAGGACGAAGATGCCCACGGTCGCCGGCCATCCCAGCAGCAGCAGCGCCTTGTAGAAGCGGTTCAGCGCGTCGAGCATCTCTCGAGGCCTTTCCCGGTGATACACGGACAGCACCGGAAAGACGATCGACAGGAAGGTGATGGGAACGAAGAGCAGTGCCTCGATGGGCTTGTACGCCGCCGCGTAGATGGACGCGTCGACCCGGCCGTGGAAGATCAGGACGAGTGGCTGGTCGATCTTGAAGTAGATGATCGTCAGGACGAAGGTCAGCGCGAATGGAAGTCCCTTCCACAGCCACTCGCGTAGGAGCGCCGTCTCGAATCGCCAGCCGACGACGGCGATCCTCTTCAGGGCCAGCACGATCGTGAAGTAGGCGCAGCTGAACGCGTACTGCCCGGCGTACGCCCAGACGTAGTAGCCGATGCCCTGGTGCGTCAGACCTCCGTACAGGACGAGGGCAAGCAGCACGACGCTCTCGAGCACGACGGCGATCGCCTCGAAACCCAGCTGCTGGACCGCGTAGAGACCGTTGCGCAGCAGCGTCGAGTACGAAGTCAGGACCATGAGCACGAAGCCGGGGACGATGAGGTAGCCGAGGCCGATCGGATAGACGAGGACCGCCAGCACGAGCAGGGCGACGACCGACATGAGAAGCCGGAGCGACATCACGTTGCGCAGGTAGCGCTGGATCTCGTCGCGGTGACGCGCCCCTTCGCGGACGAACAGGACGTTGAACCCGAGGTCCAGGGCGACGCTGGCGATCGCGGTCAGGTTGATGAGCGCCGAGAAGACGCCGTAATCGTTTCGGCCCAGCTTGCGGATCATGTAGAAGACGGTGAAGAGAGCGATCAGGCGCGCGATGACCTTTGCGGTCAGGACGATGGTCGTGTTGCGGAGCGCCCGCGACCCCAGGCCCAGGCTGGCGGCCGGCGGTTCCAATGGTGCGTCGTTGGCTGACAACTGACTGAATCGTAGATCTTGACTGTAGGTACACTCGTCCGCCGTGGCGGATCGAATGCGAATCCTCAGCGGGATGCGGCCGACCGGCCGCTTCCACCTGGGCAACTACCTGGGCGCAGCCAGGAACTGGGTAGAGCTCCAAAAGCAGTATGAGTGTTTCTACTTCGTGGCCGACTACCACGCGCTGACCACCGAGCCCGATGGGCACAAGGCCGAGGACAAGGTCTTCGACCTCACCGCTGACCTGCTTGCCGTGGGCATCGACCCGGACCGAAGCGTGGTCTACCTGCAGTCCAAGGTGCCGGAGGTCGCCGAGCTGACGCTGTTGCTGTCGATGGTCACGCCGTTGAGCTGGGTGCAGCGGGTGCCCACCTTCAAGGAGAAGGCCAAGCTCCATCCCGACAACGTCAACCTGGGCATGTTCTCCTACCCGATCCTGCAGGGAGCCGACATCCTCATGGTCAAAGGCGAGGGTGTGCCCGTAGGCAAGGATCAGCTCGCACACCTGGAACTGGTCCGCGAGGTCACGCGCAGGTTCAACCGAACCTACGCGGCGGTCTTTCCAGAGCCGCGCGCACTGCTGACCGAGACCAATCTGATCAAGGGCACCGACGGGAAGCAGCGGATGTCAAAGACGGTCGGCAACATCGTCGGTGTGACCGACGAGCCGGGGGTGATCCAAAAGCAGGTCATGAGCATGGTCACGGACGTCAAGCGCCCGCGCAAGACCGACCCGGGCCACCCGCGGCAGTGCAACGTGTGCGCCTTCTACAAGTACTTCTTCGACGACTGGGAGCACTACTGGGAGCTCTGCCGCAAGGCCCAGATCGGCTGCTACGACAAGAAGAGGCTGCTCGCCGAGCGGATCATCGAGACGTTCGCTCCTTTCCGCGAGCGGCGCTCGGAGCTGAGCCCGGAGGCCGTCAACTCCATCCTCGACGTGGGCAGCCTCAAGGCGCGCGACGTGGCGCGGGCGACCCTACGCGAGGCGCGCCGGGCGGTGGGACTGCCCGCCTATCTGGATCGCTAACATTTGATGCGGATGGCAGACGCTGCGGCCCCCAGGCTGGTCACCCGCCGGACTTTTCTCGGCTGGTGGATGGCAAGCCTGTTGACCGCGACGGTGGTCACTGGGCTCGCGCCGATCCTGGTTTACTTCTGGCCCGCCCCTCCGAAAGGACAGAAGAAGGGCCTGGTCCCGGTCACCCTGCAGACTCCGCTCGACCAGCTGCAGGACGGCACCGCGACCCAGATCCTCGCCCCGACGAGCCCCAACTCGGCCTTCGTGATGGCCGACGGCGGAGGCGACAACGCCGCGGGCGACCTGGCTTTCGGCGGCTTCGTGGTCAAGGACCAGGGCAAGGTCGTGGTGTTTGCCCAGAACTGCTCGCACCTCGGCTGCTCGGTCGCCTTCAACAAGGACCAGAAGTCGTTCGACTGCCCGTGCCACGGCTCGCGGTTCCACCTCGACGGGACGGTGCTGCACGGGCCGGCCGCGTATCCCCTATCGCACCTGACCTGGAAGCAGGGCGCGAAGCCAGACGAGCTCCAGGTCGACGGCCTGATCCTGGGTTTCTAGTCATGGCGATACCGCACCCACGAGACATCCAGGTGGCGGTGGTCGATTGGCTCGACGAGCGCTACCCGTTCACGAAGGCCGTCGACGAAGCGCTGTACCAGCGGGTGCCAAACTTCGCCAACGCCTTCTACTACTGCTTCGGCGGGATGGTCTTCATCCTCATCGTGTTCCAGCTCCTGACCGGCGTGCTGCTGGCCATCTACTACATCCCGGACGCGACCGGCAGCCCGGCAGCGGCGTACACGAGCGTGCAGTACATCCAGAACTCGGTCTACCTCGGCTGGCTGATTCGGGGCGTCCACTTCTGGAGCGCGAACATCCTGATCGTGATGGTGCTGATCCACATGGCGCGGGTCTACTGGACGGGCTCCTACCGTGCGCCGCGCGAGCTCAACTGGATGGTCGGCGTGCTGATGCT
>VBHA01000099.1 GCA_005889495.1 Chloroflexota bacterium | reverse complement strand
CGGCCGCAGAACGAGCGTGAGATGCACCGCAAAGGCGTTGGCAAGGCGGGGATGCTGCAGGTGGACATGGACGGCGAGACGCCGACAGCCTGGGAGTACATCCCGCCGCCCGCCGCCGGCAAGCCCGAGCCCGCCGCGGCGTAGTCATGAAGTCCTTCCCCCAAGGTTTTCTCTGGGGGACGTCGAGCGCGGCGCACCAGGTCGAGGGCGACAACCGCAACTGCGACTGGTGGGAGTGGGAGCAGAAGCCCGGGAAGATCGCCAACGGCGACACCTCCGCTGTCGCGTGCGACCACTACCACCGGTACCGCGAGGACTTCGCGCTGCTGCGCGACCTCAACCAGAACGCGCACCGGCTGTCGATCGAATGGTCCCGGATCGAGCCCTCCCAGGGCGAGTTCGACACGCGCCAGCTCCGGCACTACCGCGACGTGCTGGGCGAGATGCGCGAGCAGGGGATGCTCCCCATGGTCACGCTGCACCACTTCACAAGCCCGTTGTGGTTCACGCGGAAGGGCGGCTGGACATCGTCCGAGTCGCCGCGCGCCTTCCTCCCGTTCGTGCAGCGCGCGATCGACGAGCTCGGCGACCTCGCCGGGATGTGGTGCACCATCAACGAGCCGAGCATCTACGCGGCCCAGGGCTGGACCACCGGCGAGTTTCCGCCCGGCCATCACGGGGACCTCGCGGGCCAGTACCGGGTGGAGCGCAACCTGCGACGCGCGCACGAGCTTGCCTACGCGGCGATCAAGCGCAGGCTGCCTGACGTTCCCGCCGGTCTCTCGCACCACAAGTTCCTGTTCATGCCGGCATCGCGGGCGCGGCGTGACCGGATGGCGGCCGGCGCCGCGCAGATGGTCATGGACCGCTGGCCGGTCGGCCCGGGCAGGCTGGAGAAGATCGTCGAGGCCTCGGCCGACTTCATCGGCGTCGCGCACTACTGGGGCCAGCTTTGCGCCTTCGACCCGCGGCGGCCGCAAGACCAGTTCGTACGCCGGTTCAACCCTCCAGGCGTGCCGGTCACCGACATGGGCTGGGCGTCCGACCCCTCGTGGATGCGGCAGGTCCTGAACGACCTCAAGCCATACGGCAAACCGGTGTACGTGACCGAGAACGGAATCGCGACGGCGGACGACAGCGCCAGGGAGAGGTACCTGACCGACGTGCTGACGAGCGTGCACGCGGCGATCGAGGACGGCGTCGACGTGCGCGGCTACTTCCACTGGACGAACATGGACAACTTCGAGTGGGCTCGGGGTTACGCGCCGCGTTTCGGCCTCATCGCGGTCGACAGGAAGACACTCGAGCGGACGGTCAAGCCGAGCGGGCGGCTGTACGCCCGGATCGCGACCGCGAACGCTTTGCCGTCTTAACTAGACTCCTGACGTGAACCGCAGAGCCGCGGGGATCGGGGCGGTGGCGGTTGTCCTCGGCTCGGTCCTGATGCTCTCTCTGGCCTGGGGTCTCCAGCATGCCGCCCTGTCGAATCCTCCCGTGCTCGGCAAGCCGGCGCCCAGGCTCGCCATCGAGACGGCCTCGGGAGCCCAGGTGAGCGTGTCGGAGCTGCAGGGCAAGCCGGTCGTCCTCAACTTCTGGGCCTCGTGGTGCGGGCCGTGCGTCGAGGAGGGAGGGGTTCTGGCCGCCGCGGCTTACTCGCATCCCGGCGTGGCGTTCGTCGGCGCGGACAGCCAGGACACCCAGGCCGGCTTCGCTTCGTTCGAGCAGCGCCATCCGCACACGTACCCGGCCGGCCCGATCATCGCCGGCTCATATCAGTCCTATGGGGTTGCCGGGTTGCCGGCGACGTTTTTCATCGACGCGCAGGGGGTCGTGCTCGCCTCCTTCACCGGCCCGCTCGACACGAAGACCCTCGAGCATTACCTGGGGCTGATCGGTCCGTGACGCTCGCCATCCGGTGGGGGATTCCGGTCGCGGTCATCGCCGCCTGCGTGGGCTATCTCATCTACTCGGCCTCGGGCGGTTCGAGCGAGTACTACCTCACAGTGTCCGAGCTGCGGTCCCACGGGCCCAACGGCGACGTGCGCGTGGCGGGCGTGGTGCAGGACGACGTGCTGAAGACGGACGGCGGCCTGCATGTGACGTTCACCGAGAAGGACGGCACGGCGACGATGCCGGTCGAATACTCGGGCGCCTTGCCTGACATCTTCCAGCCCGGCATCACCGTGGTCGCGGAAGGCAGGCTTGGTGGCGATGGCGTCTTCCACGCCAGGGCGCTGCTCGCCAAATGCCCGTCGCGCTTCTCGACCCAGCCCTACACGTCGTGATCCTCGGCTATCTGGGCGCGGGGGCGCTTCTCGCGGGCCTGGTGCTCGGCGGCTTCTCGACGCTCCTCTCGTTCTGGGCCGGCGCACGCGAAAACGCGGTCTTCGTCCAGATAGGTCGACGCGCCTTCTACGCCGCGGCCTCGATGACGTTCCTGGCGGCCGTGCTCCTCGAGGTGGCGCTCCTCTCCCATGATTTCTCGCTCGCCTACGTCGCCGAGCACACCGACCTCTCGACCCCGACCGCGCTTGTCGCCGCCGGCTTCTACGGCGGACAGGAGGGATCGCTCCTCTACTGGACGCTGATCCTGGGACTGCTCGGCAGCGCCTCGCTGCTCGCGAGCGCGGCGCTGGGAGGCCGCATCACCGCGTACGCGACCGGCATCCTGGCCGCGATCCTCACGTTCTTCCTGTTCGTGCTTGCCGTGGTCGCGAGCCCCTTCGACCTGCTCTCGGTCACTCCGCCGGACGGCCTGGGCCTCAACCCGGTCCTACGCGACGGTGGGATGCTCATCCATCCGCCCGTCGTGCTGGCGGGCTTCGCCGCCTTCGCGATCCCGTTCAGCTTCGCGTGCGCGGCACTCCTGGCGGGACGTGTCGATGCGGCCTGGATAGCTCACACGCGCCGTTTCGCGCTGGTCGCGTGGGGCCTGCAGACGTGCGGCCTTCTGCTCGGCATGTGGTGGGCGTACCACGTCCTGGGCTGGGGCGGCTACTGGGGCTGGGACCCCGTGGAGAACGTCGCTCTCATGCCATGGCTCGCGACGACCGCGTATCTCCACTCCTCGCAGGTGCAAGCCAGGCGAGGCCGTCTGCGCGCCTGGAACTTCGGTCTTGTGATCCTGGCCTTTCTCCTGGTCGTGTTCGGGACGTTCATCGTGCGCAGCGGCGTCGTCCCCTCGGTCCACACGTTCGCGATCAGCGCGATCGGCCCGTGGTTCCTCGGGTTCCTCGGCGTGTGCATCGCGTTCTCGGGAGTGCTCTTGGCCGCGCGCGCGGGATCTCTGGGAGCGCCGACGTCTCGGCCTTCGGCGGCCGTTTCACGCGAGGGCGCGTTCGTGCTCCAGAACGTCCTTCTCGTCGGTGTCATCGCGGTCGTGTTCTGGGGCACGCTGCTGCCGCTCGTCTCGGGGATGTTCGGCCTGGAGCGCGTGGTCGGCGCGCCCTACTACGAGCGCGCGGCCGCGCCCCTGCTCGCGGCGCTCCTGGCGCTGCTCGCCGTCGGGCCCCTGCTGCCGTGGCGGCGCGCGGGCCGCCCCTCGCTGCGGGCCCTGCGCTGGCCGGTGGCGGGTGCCGCGGTCACGCTGGTCGTCCTCGGCGCCGCCGGAGTTCGCTCGGTCCCCGCGCTGCTGGCCTTCCCGCTGGCCGGCGCGGCGGCGGCCACCGTCCTCACCGAGTACGGCCGCGCGTTGAGGAGAGATCCCGGGTCGATCGTGCGCAGCCGGCGGCGCTACGGCGCGTACCTTGCCCACCTCGGCCTGGTGGTGGTCGCGGTCGGGGTCGCCGCCTCGCACCTGGGACAGCAGGAGAAGGATGTGACGCTCGCGCCGGGCCAGCAGGTGACCGTGGCGGGCTACGTGCTGACCTACACCGGTTCCGAGCGGCGCGACGACGGAGACCACACCAGCTTTGTCGCCGGCATGCGCTTTGGCGACCAGACCCTCGAGCCTTCGCGCGCGACCTACGTGGGACTCGGCGGCCAGGCCCTGACCCACGTGGCCATCTCGACGACGCCCCTGGCCGACGTCTATGTCGTGCTCGCGGGCACGGGCGAGGACGGCTCGGCGACGTTCAGGGTGTTCGTCAACCCGCTCGTGACGTGGATCTGGGCGGGCGGGGCGGTGATCGTCCTGGGGGTGGTCTTGGGCAACCTTGGCGAGAGGAGCGTGGATGCGGAGTTGGCAAGACGCCGCGTCCCGGTTACCCTCACCGCGTAGCGATGGCGATCATCGTCGCGACGCTGCTCCTGTTCCTGGCCGGACCGTTCGTGCTCTGGCCGCTCATCCGGACGCCCGAGGAGGGGCCTGGTGAGCAGCCCCATCCAGCTCCATGAGTCTCCTTGTCGGCAACGGCCTCACCCACTGGTTCGGGCGCGAGCTCGCGCTCGAGGGCGTCGACCTCGTCATCGACACCGGCGAGCACATGGCGGTGCTCGGCGACAACGGCGCCGGCAAGACGACGCTCCTGCGCATCCTGGCCACCGTGCTCCGCCCGACCTCGGGTCAGCTGGAGATCGCGGGTCTGAACGCGTTTCGCGAGCGCAGGAGGTTGCGCCACCACGTCGGCTATGTCGCGCACGCCACCGGCCTGTACCCGGCGCTCACGGCGGCCGAGAACCTCGAGTTTTTCTGCGACCTCCAGGACGTGAGCCGGACGCGTGTCGAGGAAGCCCTCGACGCGGTCGGCCTGACCAGGGTCGCCAGGCGCCGAGCCGGGGAGCTGTCGCGCGGCATGCAGCAGCGCCTCTCGATCGCCCGGGCGATCCTGCACGAGCCCCGGCTCCTCATCCTGGACGAGCCCGACGCGAGCCTGGGCGACGACGCCGCGGAACTGCTGACCCAGGTGATGAAGGACAAGACGGTCGTCCTCGCCACCCACGACCACGCCCTCGCCAACCGGCTGTGCCCGCGCACCCTGGTCCTCCGGCACGGCCGCTCGCATGGCACGGCGACCCGGCTTCGCGTGGTCAGATGAACCCGTTCCGGGTCGCTCTTGCCGTCGCGCGCAAGGACATCAGGTCGGAGTGGCGCACGCGCGAGATGGTGCCCGCGCTGGCTCAGTTCATCGTGCTCGCGCTGCTGATCGGAAACTTCGGCTTCCAGATCGACGCGCGCAACGCGCCGGCGATCGCGCCGGGCATCCTCTGGCTCGCCCTGGTGTTCGCCGGGCTCGTCGCCTTCGGACGCACCTTCGCCGCGGAGCGCGAGCAGGCCTCGCTGGAGGCGATGCTGATGACGCCGGCATCCCCGGTCGCGATCTTCGCGGGCAAGGCGATCGCCGCCTCGCTCCTGCTCGTGATCTGCGAGGCCGTGCTGCTCCCGGCGTTGACGCTGTTCTTCGGCACACCGTTCACGGGCGACGTGGTCGCGGCGGTGCTGCTGGCGACCGTGGGCATGGCCGCGCTCGGCGTGATGTTCGCCGCGATCGTGGCCCGGGTGCGCGCGCGCGAGCTGCTGCTTCCGCTGCTCACGCTGCCGCTGTGGATCCCGTTCATCATCGCGGGCGGCCAGGCGGTGCAGTCGGCGATGGGATTGCCGGGCAACTACCAGGAGGCGATCGGCCTGCTCATCGACTTCGACATACTTTTTGTGGTGCTCACCTCGCTGGCCGCGCGCTTCGTGCTCGAAGAATGAATCGCTACGAAAGGTGGGCGGCCGCGGCCGCCGCCCTGATGCTCGTCGCCGGCGCGGCCATCTTTCTTTACGCCCCGACCGACTACCTGCAGGGCCCGGTGCAGCGAATCTTCTACCTCCACGTCAGCTCCGCGATCGCCGCCTATGGGTGCTTTGCGGTCGTGCTGGTCGGCGGGATCATCTACCTGCGCACCGAGAACGTGGTCGCCGACCGGTTCGCACGCGCGGGAGCGCTCGTCGGCGTCGTCTTCACCACGGTCACGCTGGTCATGGGCATGCTGTGGGCGAAGCCCATCTGGGGCTCGTTCTGGACGTGGGACGCGAGGCTGACCTCGACCCTGGTGCTCTGGATCATCTACGCCGGCTACCTCCTGGTGCGCAGGCTCTCGGACCCGGGCCGGCAGGCTGCGCGCCTCGCCGCGGTGGTCGGGATCTTCGGCTTCATCGACGTGCCGGTCGTGCACTTCAGCGTCACCTGGTGGCGGACACAGCACCCAGGGCCGATCATCGTCAACGACGCTCTGCCGGCGCAGATGCTCACGACGTTCTTCTTGACCATGGCCTGCACGCTGGTCCTGGCCGCGGTGATGGTGTGGGTCCGCTACCGAATCGAGACGTTGACAGACGAGCGGCAGCACATCGCCGAGGCGGTGCCCGTTGTCGCCGCGCGCGAACCGGAGCCGGTGCCGTGAGCTACCTGGTCCCCGCGTACCTCTTCGCGGTCGCGGTCCTCGGCGGCTACCTCGCCTGGTCGCTCGTCAAGTTGAGGGAGCTG
This sequence comes from Chloroflexota bacterium, assembly GCA_005889495.1. Taxonomy (GTDB): domain Bacteria; phylum Chloroflexota; class Dormibacteria; order Dormibacterales; family Dormibacteraceae; genus 40CM-4-65-16. Next base: position 833 of record VBHA01000099.1, on the reverse strand, counting down.
GAACGCAGGCGGTAGTCGTGGGCGCCGGGCCCGCCGGCGACGCGGCGGCGGCAGGCCTTCGCGACGCGGGATTCGACGGCTCTATCACCCTCGTCGGCGCCGAGCCGGAGCTGCCGTATGAGCGCCCACACCTGAGCAAAGGTTTCCTGGCCGGCACGGTCGCGCGCGACGAGCTGCCGCTGCGTCCCGCTCAGCAGTACCGCGACCTCGACATCGAAATCATCCTCGGCGACCCCGTGGTCGACCTTGGCGTCGAGGGCCGAAGGGTGCGGCTGGGCAGCGGCAAGACCATCGGTTGGGACCGGCTCTGCATCGCGACGGGTTCCGACGCGCGCCGGCTCGACGGCTTCCCCGGCGCCATGTACCTGCGCGAGCTCAGCGATGCGACCGAGCTGAAATCCCGCATCGACCGCGGCCAGGCGCTGGAGATCGTGGGTGCGGGTTTCATCGGCTGCGAGGTCGCGGCCGTCGCGCGTTCGAGGGGCTGCGACGTCCGCGTCCACGAAGCGCTCGCGCAGCCGCTGGCGCGGGTGCTCGGCGAGCAGCTCGGCGCCTACATCGCGCGCGTGCATCGCGAGCATGGAGTCGACCTCAGGCTGGGCGCGGGACCGCCGCCGAGCGCTGATGTCGTCGCGGTCGGTTCGGTTCCGCGCACCGACCTGGCGGCCCGCTCGGGACTCGAGGTCCATGGCGGCATCGTGGTCGACGGGCTCGGCCGCACCTCGGCTGAGGGGGTCTTCGCGGCCGGAGATGTGACCAGGTTCACGCATCCGCTGTTCGCGACGCGGATTCGGGTCGAGCACTTTCAGACCGCGCAGCGGCAGGGATTCGCC
>VBHA01000083.1 GCA_005889495.1 Chloroflexota bacterium | reverse complement strand
TCAGGGTCGGTTCGCCAACGTTGCGGATGTCGGTGCCCGCGGTGGGGTTGGGCGTCGTCTACCGATACGAGTTCGTGGCCCGGCTGGTCCTGATGTGCGGTCTTGCGCGAGCGTCGACGCTGCTGCTGGCCATGCGGGAGCTGGATGCCGTGGACGCGGACGCCTGGGGACTGCTGAGCGAGCTCTCCGAGACGACCCAGATCGACGGGCGGGTTGAAGCGCTCGCCGAGAAGCTGGCAAGCTCGCCCCGATCCGCGGTCCACGGCACGAAGACAGCTTTGAACCTGCTCGTGGCGCGCGCGGTCGCCACGGATGACCTCGCGCAGGCCCAGCAGATTCGCGCGGCCGCGGCGTCGAGTCCAGAACGACAACAGGCGCTGATGCGCAGGCGGAAGCGATGAGCGGATTCGACGTCAGCGCCGGCATCAGCCCGCGCCAGTCTTTCGAAAGCTGGGCGACTTTTGTCGCCGGCCTCGAGGCGGAGGGCGTGCGCCGCCTGTGGGTGATCGACTCCCAGCTCGCGATGAAGGACGTCTACGCGGGCCTGGTCGTCGCGGCGCTGAACACCACGAAGATGGGTCTCGGCACCGGTGTGACGAACGCGGTGACCAGGCATCCCACGGTCACGGCGAACGCCATCTCCGCCATCGACGAGCTCTCCCACGGCCGCGCCGTCCTGGGCCTGGGCGCCGGCGACTCGGCCCTCTACGGCATCGGCCTGAAGCCGCAGAAGGTGGCCGAGGTGGAGGAGGCGATCGCCTTCTTTCGCACGCGCGCCGGCGCCATCCCCATCTACCTCGCGGTCAGCCAGGAGCGGATGTGCGAGCTCGCGGGACGGACCGCGGACGGGGCGATCGTCATGGGCCCGGCGCAGCCGGACATGGTCCGCCGCCAGGTCGAGTGGATCAGGCGAGGAGCCAGGAGCATCGAGATCGCGTTCATCGCCCCGACGTCGACCGCCCTCGAGGACGTGCGGTCGTGGGCCTCGACGCAGGCGCGCCTTCTATCCCATTTCAAGCAGCTGCCCGACAGTCTGGCGCGGTTTGGCGAGGAGATCGCGCGCAGCGCCGAGACCTACGACTACGCGGAGCACCTCTCGATTCGGGCCGAGCACAGCTCGGCCGTTTCGGACGAGCTGGTCCGCGCCCTGGCGGTGGTCGGGTCGGCGGACGAGTGCGCGGCGCGGCTGCGTGAGCTGCGGGAATCAGGAGTCGACACCTTCATCTTTCCGCTTGCGGGCCGCAACCGTCTGGAGCGCTGGCGGAGGATCCGGGACGAGATCCTCGGTCAGATCATGGTGTAGCCGCCGCTGACCGACAGCGTCTGGCCGGTGATGTACGAGGCGCGGTCGGAGGCGAGCAGCAGGACGGCGGGGACGACGTCGTCGGGCGTGCCGAGGCGGCGCAGCGGGTAGGCCTTCGCCGCCTTCTCCCTGACCTCGGGCGTGAACTTCTCGCTCTGCTCCGACGACCACATCGAGCTCGAGCCTGAGGTTTCGGGCGAACCCGGTATGAGGCCCGGGCACACGACGTTGAGGGTGATGTTGTGCTTGCCGACCTCGCGCGCGATCGCCTTGGACATCGCGATGACACTCGCCTTGGTGCCGCTGTAGACCGCCTCGCGCCACTCGCCCATGCGGCCGGCGTCAGACCCGATCGAGACGATGCGGCCGTACTTGCGCTCGACCATCGTGTCCAGCACCGCGCGGACGCAGTTGATGAAGCCCCATGTGTCGATCGCGATCTCGCGTTCCCACTCGCTGCGCGGCTTCTCCGTGAACAGGCGGTCGATCGTCCAACCGGCGCAGTTGACGAGCACGTCGACGCGCCCCATCGACGATTCGACGAACTGGACGGCCGACGTGACCGAGTCCCAGTCGGTGACGTCGGTGTGGCGCGCGGTGATCGTGCCGGACGGCGCCTCGCGCTCGACCTTTCGCGCCTGCTTGTCGTCGACGTCGGCGATGACGACCCGCGCGCCCTCGCCCGCGAAGCCGAGCGCGATCGCCCGGCCGAGGTTGGACGCCCCGCCCGTGACGATCACGACTCGGCCGCTCAGTCCGAGGTCCATCGAGCCATGCAAGCATGGCAGCCCCTACTTCTTGTCTTTCGCCGGGCCGTTCCCTTTGTCAGCCCGAAACATGGGCAAGGTTTCGATTCTTCGCAAACCTTGCGGCCATGGCGACGGCAAGCATCCATACCCACTGGGCCGCCGCCCCGGCGCCGAGGTAGGCGAGCGCCGTCACAGGTACCGGGAGGCCGTCGCAGCCTCCGATCACGCAGGCGGGCGCGACGAACCAGAGCGTCCAGACGAGGAAGACGGCGACGGCGAACGCGGCTGACACCGCCGCGGTAGCCGCAAGTGTGAATGTGCGGTTGGAGCTGCGCAGGCCCAATCCGATCCCGAGGCCGACCAGGGTGAGGTCGGCTTCGCATGCCAGGAACGCGGCGAGCGTGAGAGCGGTCACTCACCGCTAGAACGCGCTCAGCCGCCGGGCTGCGCAGCCGGGATTTGCCGGCCCTTCACCAGCATCCAAACGCACATGATCAGAATCAAGGCCAGGAACAGGAGCGGCGCCGCCAGGGCGAAGACCGACACCCCGACGGCTCGCAGCAAGCACGCCGCGGCCACGACGTAGGCGCCGACCCTCATCCACCTGGGCTGGCCGAGGGTTGCGGCAAGCACGAACAGCGCGACCGTCACGAACAGGACGGCGTCGGCGAGGTCTTCGACGCTCGTGAGCGCCTGCGCGGACCCAGGCGAGGCCAGGATCAGCAGCGGCACGATCTGGGTCACCAGCTCGACGCCGACGAGCAGGAACAGCGCGGGCTTCAGCCAGCGGTTGGGCGGGAGCGAGATCCCGAAGAGCACGAGCGGGACCAGGGCCACAACGCCGACCACCTGCTGCACGACCACGATCGATGCGTGGTCGCGATAGAACGCCGCGATCGCGGCCGCGGAATCGGCCGCCGTGGGCAGCGATGCCAGCGCCGAGCTCACCAGGAGCAGGACCACGAATGCGATCCCCCATCCCCCGGCGGCGCGCCGTGTCCCGACGAACCGCCTCACCGAGCGACCAGCTCCGGCTCGCGGCGCTGGCGCCCGAGGGTGAGCCCGATCGCGACCATGTCCGCCGCGCGCTGCAGCCCCTCCCGCTCCCGCTCCAGGTACGGCGCGCCGTGCCGGCGCTCGGCGAGCGCGATCCGGCCGATGTCCCGATCCCCGGCTCGGAGCGGGACGACCAGGGCCGCGCGGCCCTTCCACTCCCCCGAGACATAGCTCGGCTGGTCATCGCCGGCCCCGTCCAGGAATAGCGCGGCGCCGATCGCGTTCGCGCCCTCCCGCGCGGTCCGGACCAGGCGCTCCGCGAGCCGCTCGCCGTCCATCACGTCCACCACCGCCCCGACCTCGGTCTCGAGCGACTCCATCAGACGCTCGAGGTCGCGGGTGTCCTTGAAGCGCTTGTCGACCAGCTTCTGCAGCGCGTTGCGCACGGGCGTGAACAGGGTGGCGATCAAAGCCAGCGTGATCACGATCGCGGCTTCCGACGACTGGCCCGTGAGCGCGACGAAGACGCGCTGCAGCGTGGCGGTGACCGCCGTGTACAGGCCGGCGAGGATGGCCGTGAGCGCGACGTAGACGATCGCGCGGCGGATGATCAGGTCGATCTCGTAGAGGCCGTAGCCGAGGATTGCCGTGCCGGCGGCGAGAGGCACCAGCGCGTAGGTCAGGGTGAAGACGAGGGACTCGGCGTCGTTGGTGAGGAGGTCGTGGTTGTAGATGTTGATCGCGATGTCGCCGATGAACGCGAGCACCACCACCGCGGCGGCCGCAGCCATCCATTTCACCTGCTGCCGCAGCACAGTACTTCCCCTGCGCCAGCGCAAAGCCAGGGCGGCGAGCCCGGCCACCGCGGACGCCACAGTGAAGAGGACGCCGACGTCGCCGATGTCGAAGTTGGGCGAGGTCGCGGTGTTCACGGCATCCGAATAGAGCCGCAGCAGGAGACCGATGACCGCGGCTGCGCCCGCGGCCCACCAGCGCCGCGAAAGCACATGGCCGTTCGGGAAGAGGAGAAGACCAAGCGTGAGCGGCAAGAAGATGCCGCCCTGGACCAGGACGTGCGAGACGTCCTTCGCGACGCCGCCCGCTGGAAGGGACCAACCCGGCGCGATCGAGAGCTCGGCGTAGGCGGCGAGCACCACCGCACCCGCGGTGGCAAGGCCGGAAGCGGCAAAGATCCAGCCGATGGCGTGATGCGGGTGCTGGGAGACGATCAAGGCGCCGACCACCGAGAAGGAGAGGGCGCCGACAAACGCCACCACGGTGCTCCAAACCGAGTCGGCGGAGAGCGGCGCGCCCAGGTGCTGGGAGAGCATGACGACCGTCGCCGGGACGCACGCGACTGTCAGGCCCGCGCCGATCCACCCGAGCCATCGCGCCCGGCCTGCTGTCATGGCGCGGAGTACGCGGGAACGGCCGCGGGCGCCGGCTCAGGCCCCCCGTAGCCGAGCCGGCCGCGCGTCGCGACCACGATGATCGCGGCGAGGATCGCGAATCCGATCACAGGCGCCACCTCGTTGTTCTTGGCCGCCGGAAACAGGTCGCCGGTCAGACCCTGGGAGAAGTTGATGCTCGAGTGGATCAGGATCGCGATCAGGATGCTCGCCCTGGTGTGGTTGAACGCCCAGGTCATGACGACGGAAAAGCTCACAGCCGCGACCGTGAAAACGACGATGCCGCTGAAGCTGAGGCCGCCGTTGACCGCCGACCAGTCGGGCCGAAAGTAGTTGGGGAGATGCCAGGCCGCCCATAGAAGGCCGAGCAGGGCGGTGCCGGCGAGCGGGCCCCAGCGCGTCTGCAGCCTCGGCAGCGCAAAGCCGCGCCAGCCGGGCTCCTCGGTCAGCGGGCCGCCGATGATTCCGAGCGTGAGGTAGAGGACCGGGTACACGAGCACCGTGCCGAGGCCGGGCGCTCGGAACGAGCCCAGGGCGCCGGGCACGAGCGCGATGCTGGCGATGTAGACGAGCGGCACGCCCAGGAGCGCGAACGCGTACCAGACCACACCCACGCGCCACTGGACCATGCGCTTCAGGAGCTGCCTGACGCCACCGCGTCCGGCGACCACGGCTGACATCACGAGCGCGGCGATCAGTGGTCCCAGGTCGCCGGGCGTCGTGCGCACGATGATGTCCGGTAGCGGGAACAGGATCAGGAAGAGGATCACGAACGCCCAGGTCCACGCGAACGCGAGCGCGAAGTAGGCGACCAGGGGGCGCCGGCGGAGCAGGGCGATCACGCTGGCAGGATTGTGGGCGCCTACGAGGCGATCCGCAATCCCAGTCTCGGGAAGACCTCCTCGGCGAATCGTGTGATGACGCCGCCCTCGGCCGCGTTCGGGAGGTTGACGATGAAGTACTCGATCCCGATCTCGGCGTACTCGTGGATGATCTCGGCGATCCGCTCGGCGTCCCCGTGCAGCGGGTGCCAGGCGCGGACGAAGTCATCGTCCTTGGCGGTGCGCCGGGCGGTGTCCCTGACCACCCGGTCGATCTCGGAGCGGTCGCCGAGAATCGTGTAGAACTCGACGGTCTTCAATACCGAGTCGTAGTCCCGTCCCACGGTGCCGCAGTGCTCTCGCAGCACCTCGAGCTTGTGGCGGACGGTTTCGACGTCGGCGTTGAAGTTGCACGCATCGCCGTACTGGGCGACGAGCTTCAGTGTGACCTTCTCCCCCGCTCCCCCAATCCAGATCGGCGGATACGGCTTCTGCACCGGCTTCGGCTCGTTGATCGCGCCGCGGACCTGGTAGTGGCGACCCTCGAAGCCAGCGTGATCCTCGGTCCACATCGCCTTGATCACCTGGAGAGACTCGCGCAGCATCCGCAGCCGCTCCGGGGTGTCCGGGTACTCATAGCCATAGGCCTCGTACTCGTGCTGGTACCAGCCCGCGCCGATGCCGAGGATGAGGCGGCCGTGGCTCATCACGTCGATGCAGCTCGCCATCTTGGCCAGGAGCGAGGGCGGCCGGTAGCTGTTGCACGTCACCATCTGGCCGAGCCGGATGGTTTTCGTGTCGCGGGCGAGGGCGGCCATCGACGTCCAGCACTCGAAGACAGACTCGAGCATGGGTTCGGGGACGGTGTGGAAGTGGTCGTAGGCAAACACCGCGTCGAAGCCGGCCTCTTCCGCCTCACGGGCGCAGCGGCTCATGGTCTCGAACTTCTCGACCGGGTCGCGAATGTCCGCAAGGTCCATGCGCCAACCCTGGGGCAGGAAGACGCCGACCTTCAGGTCGCGAGCGGGCATTTCCATAAATGTATCTATAAGGAGGAAATCGCTCGAGTTGATCGAGAACGGCCCGGTGTTAGACCTCGGTCGGCGGGGGCGCTTCCGGCGGAGGGCCGGGCCAGGCCGCGGGTGTTTCCGTCCCCGGCGGTGGCCCCGGCGGCTGGGCGAACGGCGCGGGTTGTGAAGCCATGGCCGCCGCGGGCTGCCGGCGAGCCAGGAGGCCGCGCCAGGTCAGGAACATGCCCAGCAGGAACCCGGCCGCGATGGCGAAGAAGCCGACGGCGACCAGCAGGCGCGAGTCCTGAAGCGGCGTCACGTTGGCGACGAGACCGGCGTCGGAGCCGGTGGTCGCGGTCAGGGTCTCGGACCTCGTCCAGTGCAGCTTCCAGATCGCTGTCTTGCGGTCGAGCGTGAACAGCGCGCCGGGTGCTGACGTGATCACGTGGGGCACCGTCAGCGCGAAGGTGATGGAAAAGATCGACGCGACCTCATCGTCGGTGATGACCTGCTGCGTCCCTGGCGACGGCGACGCCTGCGGCTGCGCCGCGGTCTTGAAGGTGTACGTGTCGTTCGACCCTGACGTGGTGTGCTTGGCGGACGTGAAAAGGCCTCCTGTGTTCGACAGGTTGAGGCCCACGCCGCTCCCGGACGTGGCCTTCGACGGGTTGAGCGTCGACGGCTGGGTCATGAACGCGAACGCGTCCTTCTCGGTTTTGAAGGGAACCGTGATCAGGGCACCCGTCTCGTCGCCCTCTGTGACGACGGTGACCTTGCCCCCCGGGTACTTCTTCTGCAGCGTCGCGTTCGCGTTGGCGATGTCCGACGCGCTCAAGCCGGAGACCGACGTTCCGCTGGTTCCCTGCATCACCGACTTCGGAAACAGGAACTTGAGCCCAACCGTCACCGAACCGTCGGCGTTGAACGTCGCGCTCGTGTCGTAGCCGCATCCCGCAATGACGAGGACGACGGCGGCTACGAGGGTCATCCACGCGGCGGTCTTGAGCACGGCTCGATATGTTGAGCGAAAGGAACCAAATCCGAGCCGAGTTAAGCCACTACCCTGTCCCCCGATGGCGCCGCCCGCGGAACCGACCTTCACCGACGTGCTCGACGCCGCGAAGCAGATCCGTCCCTACCTGTCGCCGACCCCGCTCCGCCGGTACCCGGCGATCGACCGCCTGGTCGGGGCCGAGGTGTACGTCAAGCATGAGAACCACAACCCGACCGGCGCCTTCAAGGTCCGCGGCGGCATCAACCTGGTGAGCCGCCTGACCGACGACGAGCGGCGCCGCGGGGTGATATCGGCGTCGACCGGCAACCACGGCCAATCAGTCGCCCACGCCGCCCGCCTGTTCGGTGTCAGCGCGATCATCTGCGCTCCGGCGGCGGCCAACCCGGTGAAGGTGGAGGCGATGCAGGACCTCGGTGCTGAAGTGGTCCTGGAGGGCGAGCGCTACGACGACTCGCGCCGGAACGCGGAGCGACTGGCGCGGGAGCACGGCTACCGCTACATCCACTCGGGCGACGAGCCGCTGCTCATCGCGGGCGTCGGCACGCACACCCTCGAAGTCCTGCAGGAGCAGCCGCACATCGACACCGTGATCGTGCCCATCGGCGGCGGATCGGGTGCGGCGGGCGCGTGCATCTCGGCCAAAGCCCTGAATCCCGAGATCCAGGTCATCGGCGTCCAGTCAGAGGAGGCGCCGTCCGCCTACCTCAGCTGGAAACACCACGAGCCGCGCGAAGCGCCCAACCGAACCCGAGCCGAGGGTCTTTCGACGGCCGCTCCCTTCGAGCTGCCGCAGCGGATCCTGCGCCGGCTGCTCGACGACTTCGTCCTCGTGTCGGACGACGAGATCGACACCGCGACGGCGCTGATGATCGAGAAGACCCGCACGCTGGTCGAGGCGGCGGGCGCGGCAGCGCTGGCCGCCGCGTTGAAGCTTCGCGACCGGCTCCAGGGTCACAGGGTCGCGTTGATCTGCAGCGGGGGCAATATCAGCCCGGCCCAGCTGAAGGCGCTGCTGGCGGCCGGCCCGCCACATAGATAAGGACGAGCTACAGCTAGCGCTTACGGCGCCTCAGCCCGGCGGCAAACCGCAGGAACCACCAGCCGACCCAGCCGATCGCGATCAGTACCGCGCCCACCTTGAGGACGGTGATGCCCGGCTCGTTGGTGGTGGCCGCGGTCAACTTCGCCGGCTGCGGCGACGCTGATGCCGAGGCTGAAGAGCCAGGCGCTTTCGGCGATTGCTTGGGGCTTGGTGACTGCTTGCCACCGGCGGCGGCCGCCGGGCTGGGTGAGGCGTGGCTGGACGACGAGGTGGGGCTGGCCGCCGGCCTGGGACTCTGCGCCGGGCTGGTGACGGGGCTCGGCTTGGGAGTTGGTTTCGGGCTCGGGGGTGGTGCGGGGGCACCGCAGCCTCCGAAAGCGGTCCGCGCGCCCGCGATCGAGTTGGCGGACGAGTCGAGGGCGAAGACGCCGCCATTCTCGCTGAACCAGATGGCGGCCTTGATGCGCGTGAACGTCGTGGCGAGCGCCCTGGCCGAGTCGATGATCCACTGTCCCTTGGTCACGCCGGCGGGGTCGCCGGCCACCGGTTCGGCGCTGCCCCACTCGGCGAACATCATCGGCTTCGAGGACATCGCGGCCAGGTGGTTGTAGATCTGCATGTCGGCCAGGAGCTGTGCCAGCGACTCCCACGTCCCTGAGTTGTGGCCCCAGTTGTAGACGTCGATCGCCATCCAGTCGACGTAAGCGTCACCCGGATAGAAGGTCCGCTGGTCGACATGCGCCGGGTTCCACGCGTCCGGATTCCAGACCCACTTGACGTTCGTGGCGCCGACGCGCGTGAAGCGGTCGTGGATGTGGCGGAACGCGGCGATGTAGTCGGCCTGCGTGTTCCCGTTCACCCCATAGCCCCAGGGGTACCAGTTGCCGTCCATCTCGTGGAGCACGTCGAGCATCACCGGGTAGCCGTAAGCCTTCAGGCCGTTCGCCCAGGAGTCGATGTAGGCGTCGAAGCTTCCGGCCGCGATGCTCTTGAGCGGGAAGCTGTTGTGCGCCACCGTGTACGGGGTGGGCCCCCATGCCTCCCAGGTGAGCAGGGGGGTCGCGCCGGCGCCGTAGACCGAGTTGTACTTGCGGATGTTATCGAACAGCGGATGCACGTACGCCCACGTGCCCCAGGAGGCGCCCCACTGCGTGTACCAGTGGACGATCCCGCTGTGGCGATTGACGCTGTTGTCCATCGTCCGAATCGCAGTCATCGCGGGATCAAGCGGGGCGTTGGTCAGGTACATGCCCCACTGGGTCGTGCACGGCGCGGCGGCGGCTTGCGCGGAGTTGTTCGACGTCAGGGCAGCAACCGCCCAGGGCGCAAGGACCAGGCCTGCGATGACGCACGCGGATGCATGACGAAGGCGGACGCGGTTCACCGCACCTCCAGCGCTCCGGGAATCAACCGCGCATAACGCGGCCGAGGCCCAAACCCTGCGCATGGGCGTTGCTCCTGCCGGTGGGACTCCCGCCCATTTACCCGGGAGGGGCCCGCGGCTAGGCTCGAAACAGGATGGGTGCATGCTTCCGCAGGCGCCCGGCGAACAGCGGTTGAACCAGCGCAGGCCCCCCGACCTCAAGACGGTCGGCAGCGCCCTGCGGCATCGCCGGGCGCTGCTCGCCGTCATCTTGCTGGCCTGCGTCGGGGTGGCGGCCACCCTGGCCCTCGTCCGGCCGAAGACATACGAGGCGACCGCGCTCCTGTATGTCGACGAGCGTCACAACTCTTCCCAGGGCTTCGACCTGGCGCTGCAGGCGGGTGAGCTGCTCAGCCACCACTACATCGAGATGGCCACCAGTCGCGCGGTCCTGGCGGCCGCGTGCGGGAATCCCGACGTGTCGGCCACCGGGGCACCCTGCAGCGCGGATACGCTCGCCGACCAGGTCCACGCCGGCACCGTGCGAGGGACAAGCCTGATCGGGGTCACCGCCGACGCCCGCACGCCGGAGGCCGCCGCGGCCATCGCCAACGCGGTCGCCAAAGCGCTGGTCGCGCAGGACGCGCAGCAGATCGACCAGCTGCTGAAGCCGACCCGGGACTATCTGGACTCCGAGCTGAAACGCCTTGACGCGGCCATCACCACGGCCCAGCAGGCGCTGGACAAAGCGCCGCCCAACTCGCCGCAGGCCGCGGCGCAGCTGGCCTACCTCAACCAGCTGCAGGGGGAGTACTCGGTCGACTACGGCCGGCGCCAGGACCTGGCGGTCGAGCAGTTCAGGCTGTCCGGCAACCTGTCCGTGATCCAGACGGCTGACCCGCCGGCGAAGCCCTCCGACCCCGACCCGCTCCGCTACCTTGCGGCCGGGGTGCTGGCGGGGCTGGTCCTCGGGATCCTGGTCGCGCTCCTGGTCGAGTACTTCGACGACCGCCTGCTGGAGCCCGAGCAGCTGGGGCGGGCCGTCGGCACCGACCTCGTGGTCCGCGTACCGAAGGCTCGCAAACGGTCCGCGGGAGCGGTGCCATACGCGCTCGCCCACGCCAACCTCCTGGCCCAGCAGGGCTCGATGCAGACGATCCTCGTCACCGGCGCCTCCGCGCGCGATTCGGCCGACTCGGTGGCCTGGGAGCTCGCCGCAGCCGCCACGGATGCCGGGCAGACGGCCGCCGTGATCCCGACGTCCACGATGGACGGGGGCGCGGCTCCGGCCTCAGACCTCACCGTGGTGGCGGCCCTGTCACCCGAGTCCAGTGCGCGCGTGGTCCGGCTCGCGGGTGCGGGGGGGCCGGCGATCGTGGTCGCGACCACCGGCGACACCCGGTTTCGCGAGGCTCGGCGCACGGCGGAGCTCCTGCGCCAGGCGGGAGCCGAGGTGGTCGCCGCCGTGCTCCTGCCGCGAGGCGCGGGCCGCAACGGCCACCGCGGCAACCCGCTCCGGCACCGCCGCAACGGGCACTAGACCTGGCTGATGGCCGCGATCCTTCTCGCGGCGGGGATCTTTCTTGGCATCGTCGGCCTCACCGCCTGGCGGCCCGGCGCCGGCTGCGCCCTGATCGCGCTCGCGGTTCCGCTCACCGCCGGACTGGGGCGGGATACGCTCCTGCCCCTGCTGCGCCCGAGCGAGGCCCTCGTGATGTCCGTCCTCGCCGGCGTCCTTCTCAACCGGCTGTGGCGGCCTCGCCCGCTTTACTTCAGCGGCCTGGACCTGGCCGTGTTCGGCTTTTCCATCGGCTCTGTCCTGATCCCGACCCTCGTCCTGCTGTTGACCCGGATCCAGGCCGACCTGGACACCTGGCGCACCATCATGGCGCCGGTCCAGTACCTGGCTGTGTACCTGGTCTTTTCGCGGTCTCAGCTGTCGCCCCGCGCAACTCGGATCACGCTCAACCTGATGATGCTGGCCAGCATCGTGGTCGGCGTCGTGGCCGTCGCCGAGCTCGTGGAGCCGAACGTGCGTACCGCCGTCGCGGTGTATTACGACACCCCGGTGCTGCCCAGCTGGGACCCCGTCTATCGCCCGACCTCCCTGCTCGGCCACTTCAGCGCGGTCGGGGCGTTCGGGCTGATGAGCTGCACGCTCGCGCTCGCGCTCGCCGCCGCTCGTGTTCCCGGCTTCAACGGCGTCTGGCTCAGCCTGGTCATGCTCGTCAACATCGCCTCCCTGCTCGCCAGCGAGACGTGGGCGCCGCTGGTCGCCCTGCCCGCCGTGGTGGTCCTGATCCTGGTCTACAGCCGCCGCATACCGCCGCACGTGTGGATGGTGCTGGGCACCCTGGCGGTATCCGCCCTGCTTCTGTGGCCGTTCCTGAACGAACGGGTCGACCAGCAGCAGCTGCTCGTGGGTGGCGGCTCGGGCGTGGCGGTGCCGGCGACGCTCGAGTGGCGCATCCGGTACTGGCAGGAGTTCTTCATCCCGGCCGCCGCCGACAACCTGTGGTTCGGCAGCGGCACGACCATCCCGAGCATGGTCCCCGAGGCGATCGACACGTTCGTCGACAACGAGTACCTCTACGCCGTCTTCCGGGCCGGCCTGCTCGGGGTCGGGCTGCTCCTCGGGGTGTTCGCGGTCATCGGCGTCGTCGGGTGGCGCGAACGCTTCAGCCCCTCGCACGCTGCTCGTGCGATGGGCGCGGTCGCCCTGGCCACGGTCATCGCCATGGCCCTCATGGGCGCGACCTCGGAGTACCTGACCTTCGCCGCCGTGTCGCAGCTGTTCTGGATGCAGGTCGGACTGCTCGCGTCGCTGCGGACGCCTGAGCTCGCACGAAGCCACGTCGTCGTCCTCCGCGGCGGACTTGCGCCTGACTGGCCCGGGCGCCCGGAGCCGGCCGGTGGCTAGCCGCCTGCGCCACGCCCTGCCCGACATCGATCTGATGCGCAGGTCGGTGGTCCTGCTGATGGGCCTCTCGGCGGCTCGGCTCCTGGGCTTCCTTTTCGCCGTCGCGGCCGCCCGGCTGCTCGCGCCCGCCGATTTCGGCCGGATGACCTACGCGCTGGCGATCGCCGCGATCGCGTCCGTCCTGATCTCCGCCGCGCCCTGCGGCCTGTCGCGCTACCTGGCTCGCCACCACGACGACCTCACCCTGCAGGAGGACTATTTCGCCAACTGGCTCTCGGTGGTCGGGGTGCTGCTGGCCGCGAGCCTGGTCGTCGCCCTGCCGGCGGCGGCGCTCCTCGGGCTCGGGGGCTGGATGCTCGCCGGCATCGCCGCCAACCTGGTCGGCGTCAGCGTCTTCGAGAGCTACAAGGAGGTCCAGCGCGGGCTGGACAGGTTCACCTCGATGGCCCTCGTCTTCGGCCTCGCCAACCTCCTCCAGCTGGTCGCGATCATCGGCGCGTCGGCCGCGGGCTGGCGGTCGGCCGCCCTGTTCGTGATCATCTACGGCCTCTCCGACGTGGCCGCATGCCTGCTGCTGCAGGGCCTGGCTCCGGTGCACCTGCGCTTTCCCTGGGCGGTCCTCGCCCGGCGCCGCATGCTCGAGGTCCTTCGCTTCATCCGGCCGCTGCTGATCCAGTCCGTCTTCTTCGCCGTCTGGATCAGCGCCGACCTCATACTCGTCCAGCACGTGCTGCACGCCACGGCCACCGGCAACTATGGAGCAGCCAAGACGCTGGCCAACGCGGTGTGGCTGGCGCCGGCCGCCATCGGGACCGTGCTGGTCCCGCGGGTGGCCCGACTGCCCGAGGCCGAGGTGAAGCGATACCTGCCGCGCGTGGTGGGGCTCGCAGCGCTCGTGACCGCGCCAGGAGCCGTCGGGCTCTTGATCTTCGGACAGGCGCTGATCGGATTCACGTTCGGCAGCCGCTATCCGGATGCCGCGGGCCCGCTTGCGCTCCTGGGCCTGGGCATGGCCCTCCACGGTCTCTACATGGTCCCGTTCGGCCTCTGGATCGGCCTCGGCCGGCCCACCGTCGACATGGTGGCGACCGGTGTCGGCATGGTCGCCACTGTGACGGCAGGCGTGGTGCTCGTCCCGACCGCCGGGCTCTCGGGCGCCGCGACGGCGTTCTGCCTGGGATCCGGGCTGCGGCTGCTCGTCATCAGCGCCTTCACGGTGTGGGTGCTCTACCTCCGGGTCGCGCCCCTGCACAGGGCGGAACAGGTCGGCGTGCAGGTGGCACCTTGATCCCGATCGCGCGCCCTCAGCTGGGTCCGGAGGAGGAGGCGGCGGTCCTCGAGGTGATGCGTTCGGGCGCCCTTGCGCAGGGTGAGCGGGTGCGGGAGTTCGAGGAGGCATTCGCGGGCGCGATGGGAGCGAGGTTCGGCGTGGCCACCTGCAACGGGACGGCCGCGCTCTTCCTGGCCCTGCTCGCGCATGGTGTCGGCCCAGGCGACGAGGTGATCACCAGCCCGCTGACCTTCATCGCGACCGCGAATGCGATCCGGCACACGGGCGCCAGGCCGGTGTTCGCGGACGTCGACGACACCCTGAACATGAGCGTCGAGGCAGGCGGTCGGAGCCACGATCGACGACCGGCCGCTGGGCTCACTCGGGACCGCGGTCTACTCCCTGTACGCGACCAAGAACATCACCACCGGCGAGGGCGGGATGGTCATCACGAATGACGAGGCCGTGGCGCACGCCTGCGCCAGCCTGCGCCACCAGGCGTACAGCACCCGGCCGTATGTGCATGACGCGGTGGGCTACAACTTCCGGATGACGGAGATGGAGGCGGCCATCGGGCTTGTGCAGCTGCGCAAGCTCCCGGCCATCACCGCTCGGCGGCGCGAGCTGGCGGCGGCCTACGACCAGACGGTGTCCGCGGCCTATGTGCGCCCCCGCACCATGCGCGGGCACCACCACGTCTACCACCAGTACACGCTGAGGGTGCCCGAGGGCAGTCCGCTCTCACGCGACGAGGTACGTGCGGAGCTGGAGCGGAACGGCATCGGGACGGGCGTGTACTACCCGCTGCCGATCCACCTTCAGCCCCCTTACCGCGAAGCGGACGGCGCCGTTTCCTGTCCCGAGGCGGAGCGGGCGGCGCTCGACATGTTCTCGATCCCGGTCCACCCGGCGGTCGGCGACGGCGACCGCGCCGCCGTCGCCGAGCAGCTGAACCGGATCGCTCTCCTCAGTCGCCCGGTATCTGGACCGGCGCCTTCAGCCAGGTCTTGATCGACGGCAGGTTGACCGTCGCCATCGGTCCGGCGACGGAGACACCGCCCGTGAACCGGTCGAGCACGTTGGCCGTCAAGCGCTGCATGCGAGCGTCGGCTCCGGGGCCCGCGAAGCTGTCGAGCGCGTAGCTCCAGGAGATCGTGCCCGCGCAGAAGACCCACGCCCCACTGGGCGCCTGGTAGATCGACGAGTTGGAGACGTCAGAAGCTCCGTTCACGTCCGTGTACGGCGACCACGAGAGCAACGTGTAGCCGCTGCCCGCCGGCACCGGGTAGTTGCTCATGTACCTGTCCATCTCGTAGCCGACGATGCCAGGCACGTGGGTGCCCTCCAGCAGGAGGGTGCCGGTGTTGATGGAGTTGGTGCTGTTGATGACCACGTGGTCGACGTTTGCGCCCCAGGCCACGTAGGAGCTGTACTGGACCCCAAGGAGCGGCTGCTCCGGCCGGTTGACCGGGGCCCCGCGGGTCTCGGTCGTGGTGGTCGACCCCTGCACCGGATCCAGGGCAGGGTCGCGGTAGTGGACGAGGACGCGGTCGGGCGTGCCGTCAGCCGCCGCTTCGTACCGCACCTGCCGGTAGTCGGTGTTGGCGCCAAAGAAGCCCAGGCTGACGCCCGCATCGCGCGCCGACTCGAACCTGTCGCGCATCTCCTTGGTCCAGTACTCGCTGTGACCGACCACGACGACGGCGCGGCTGTTGGTCAGGTTGACGTTGCCCTCCTGCGTGTCGACGTCGGTCGCGTATGTGACGTCGTAGCCGGACCGTTCGATCCAGCGCACGAAGTCGACCTCCCAGAAGAGGAAGTCCCCGACGCCCAGGTCATTGAAGGGGCGGTTGAATGACACCTTGACCGCGCGCGTCGTGCCGGCGATGGTGTTGGCGCCGAAGCTGGCGTAGTCGTACAGGCTCTTGCCGGTGGCGTGGTCGTCGGGGTAGTTGTTGTAGCCCTCGTAAGTGTTGATGGGCTGCTGGTAGACGATCGCTGCCGGGCGCCCGTCCCGGACCACGAAGATCATGTAGTCCTGGTAGCCGAGCGTGTTGATCATCTTCACCAGGTAGATGCCGCTCGTCCAGGTCGCCGGTACTGTGACGCTGTACGACGACGACCAGCCGCAGTCGATGAGGCCGGTGGTCGCGTCGGGCACGCAGGGCGCCTGGGTGGTGCCGGGGATCAGCCCGGTGATCATCATCAGCCGCGCGCCCAGGCCTCCATACCAGCCCATCCGGTAGAACCGCATCACGAATCCCTGGGCGGGATTGACGCTGACGTTGAAGCTGATCGTCTGACCCTGGGCGACGCTCGGCGTCGAGGTGTAGCCCTTGATCTGGTTGTTCACATCGTCCGCGACCGGGCCTGAGGGCTGCCAGTCGGTGGCGCCCGCGCTCGTGTTCTCGTACTGAATCGGATTCGGCGGGTCGATGAGGCTCGCCTTTGCCGTGCCCATGTTGGTGACCAACACCACTGCGACCGCGAGAGCCCAAGCGCTGTGCCTTCTCAACATCTCCCCCAACACCTCATGTAGCGATTGGCGGGAGGAGCGGCCACCCGGAGGCGCCCGCTCTCCCATTTCAGAACCTAGTGCCGGCGCGGCGCTCCTGGAAATGGCCGCAAACGGCAGAGGCCGGGCTTTAGTCCTACACGACGTGGTACTCGCGCTCGGCACGCCCGACCATCGGCCCATTGAGACACGCGGATATGCGTGGTTAGGTCAAGGTCTGTGGGACCAGCACGATTTCGTCCCCGAAGCTGCCCCCGTTGCTGATCAAGGGCAAACGCGTCCTGGTCACCGGCGGCGCGGGCTTCGTCGGTGGGCACCTGGTCGATCTCCTGGCCCGTCACAACCGGGTCACGGTCCTCGACGACTTCTCGGTGGGCAGCAGGCAGAACCTCGTTGGCAGGGAACAGGTCGCGGTCATCGAGGCCGACGTCCGCGACAGGCAGAGCACGCGGGCCGCGGTCGAGCAGGCCGACGTCGTCTTTCACCTTGCGACCGTCTGCCTGCGTGTGTCGCTGTCCGACCCCGTGCTCAGCCATGACGTCAACGACATCGGCTCGCTCGAGGTCCTGCTGGCGGCGCGTGAATGCGGCGTCGATCGGTTCGTCTACGTCTCCTCGTCCGAGGTCTACGGCAACGCCCGGTGGATCCCCATGGACGAGGACCATCCGACCCTGCCGTCGACGCCTTACGGCGCGAGCAAGCTGGCCGGCGAGGCGATGACCCTGAGCTTCCACCACACCTATGGCCTTCCCGCGGTCGTCGTCCGCCCCTTCAACATCTACGGTCCGCGTTCGCACGCCGAAGGCCCCAGCGGAGAGGTCATCCCGCGCTTCGTCCAGCGCGCGCTTGCGAACCGGCCCATGGCGATCTTCGGCGACGGCCAGCAGACGCGCGATTTCACGTGGGTGGAAGACACCGTCCGCGGCATCGTGCTCGCGGCCGAGTGCGACCAGCTGCTCGGCGACTGCGTCAACATCGCCCGCGGCGAGGAGGTCAGCGTGCTGCGGCTGGCCGAGCTGATCACCAGGCTGACCCGCTCGAGGTCGCCGATCATCCATCTGCGGGATCGTCCGGGTGACGTTCGCCGGCACCTCGCGAACGTCGACCGAGCCCGAGACGTGCTCGGTTTCGACGCCGCTGTCGGAATCGAGGAAGGCATCGGCCGGTACATCGCCTGGGTGAAGGCTCACCCGACCTCAGGCACAGGGCGGCGGGGAGAGGAGGTAAAAAACTGGGAGATCTCGGCGGCACCGGGTTAGCCGGCCGGCGGATCGCGCTCACGGGGGCGGGAGGCTTCATCGGGTCCCGTCTCGTCGGGCGACTCCTCGCCGCGGGCGCTCGGGTGGAGGCGTTGGGCCCGACGCCGCTGAAGCGGCCCGAGCTGCGCGCCCTGGTCGAGGACGGGTCGGTCGCGTACTCGCGGCGCGCCCTGCTCGACGAACGGTTGCTGGTCCAGGCGCTGCGGCGGTCCGATTCCCTCGTTCACCTCGAGTACCGCCGTCCGGGCCGCACCGCGGGCGAAGCCACCGCCAACGTCGGACCGACGGCGACCCTGATGGGGGCGGCAAGGTCTGCCGGGGTGGGCTATGTCTGCTTCGCCAGCTCCAGCGCGGTCTACCCGCCCGGCGCTCGCGGAGTCTCGGAAGACACCGCGGTCGGAGGGGCGGTCTCGGAGTACGCCCTGGCCAAGATCATGCAGGAGACCTGCGTCCGGGCCTGGTCGAGGCTGACCGGGCATCCGGCCGCGGTCCTTCGCCTGGCGACGGTCTACGGGGCCGGCGAAACCGTGCCGAGGGCGATACCGAACTTCATCCGCGCCGCTCTGTCGGGGCGTCCGCCCGTGGTGAACGGACGCGGCACCGAAGCGTTCGACCCGATCCACGTCGACGACGTGGCCGATGCATTCGTCCGCGCGGTGACCCAACGCGCCAGGGGCACATTCAACATCGGCACAGGCACCGGGCGCACTGCGCGCGAAGTCGCTGAGCTCGTCATTCGCCTCTGTGGGGCGCGGTGCGAGGTGGTCGAGAACCGTGCCACCCAAGCTCGCGCGGGCGCGATCTGCGACGTGACGCGCGCGTCCTCGGTTCTCGGTTTCAGGGCGCGTGTGCAGTTCGTTTCCGGGCTCCGCGACGAGATCGCATGGCTCGAGGCCGCTGTCCGCGACGCGAGGGTCGCGGTGTGAACAGCTTCCTGAAGCGATCCCTCGACATCGTCGTGGCGGCGGTTGCGCTGGTGGTGCTCGCGCCTGTCTTCGGCCTGCTCGTGCTCCTGATCCGTCTCGACAGCCCGGGGCCGGCCTTCTATCAGCAGCTGCGCGTCGGCCGCCACGGGGCGACCTTCAGATTGTGGAAGTTCCGCTCGATGTTCAACGGAAGCACCCAGTCCCTCCACCACCAGGCGTCTGACGACTGGTTCGGCGAGCGCAGGAACGGACACCGCTACAAGTCCGACTCCGACCCACGCGTGACGAGGGTGGGCCGCTTCCTCAGGCGCACGAGCCTGGATGAGCTGCCACAGCTGTGGAACGTCCTCAAGGGTGAGATGAGCCTGGTCGGGCCGCGTCCGGTGATGGACTACGAGCGCTCACGGTTGGAGGGATCGCAATTCGAGCGCGAGGCCGTGCGGCCCGGCATCACCGGCCTGTGGCAGGTGTCAGGGCGGGACCGGCTTTCGGCTCCCGAGATGCTCGCCCTGGACGTGCGCTACGTGCGCGCTCAGTCGTTCTGGTTCGACTTGAAGATCCTGGCCCGGACCGTGCCCACGGTCCTGGGCGACATGCGGCGGCAGCGAAAAAACGGCGTGCCGGAGCCGGAGCTCAAGCCCCAGCCGCGCGCGTAGCCGCGGCGGGGTCGCCGGTCCGCGTCACAGCCAGCCGGTCCACGATGCCCAGGTACAGCGCCCGCTGGTGGGGCCATCGGTACGGCTCGTTGGCGCGAAGCGCCTCGCGGACCAGCCGGACACGAAGGTCAGGGTTGCGATACAGCTCATCGATGGCGCGCGCAAGGTCGGCGTCGTCGCCCGAGGTGAACATCTCGAAGCACGAGTCGTCGAAGTACGCCTCGACCGAGCGCGTGCGCGACACGATCGCCGGCTTGCGCATCGTGATGAAGTCGAACATCTTGTTGCAGTGCGTCAGGTCTCGGAAGATGTCGCGCCGCACCGCGACCACGCCGGCATCGGCTTCGACCATCGCCCGCAGCAGCTCTCGCATCGGGACAAAACCGCCTGACACGTAGACCCGGTCTTCGACTTGGAGGCTGCTGATCAGGGCCCGGACCTCATCCAGCGCGGAGCCCTCACCGTAGATGGCCAGGCGCAGGCCGGGGATGCGGTCGCGCAGCCGGGCCACCGCCCGGACGATGGTGTCGATGCCGTAGCGCTGCTCGATCGAACCATGGCAGATGAGGCGAAACTCACCGTCGGCGGAGGAGGACGCAGACTGCCCGTCGGGGTCGAAGACGTCTTCGTTGGCGGAATTCATGACCACCCCGATCCGGGAGACAGCCGCGCCCCTGCTCTCGAAGGCTTCGCGCATCTGGTCGGTGCAGGTGATGGCCGCGTCGGCAAAGCGGATCGCCGCCTGCTCGAGCCAGCCCACGAGCCGCACCGCGGGGTGGCGCATGCCGACGCCGTACTTGACGGCGTAGAACTCGGGCATGCATTCGTGGAGGTCGAGGAGCACGCGAGCCCCCAGCAGCTTGGGCACGATCGCCGCGAAAACGAGCGTGTCCGGCATCGAGTTGACCTGGACCAGGTCGAAGCGGCGCTTGAGGTGGAGGCGGGCCGCCAGGAAGGCGCTCGCGAGCATGAAGCCGGCGTACTCGAAGAGGTAGCGAGCCCTGCCGCTGCCGCGGCTGGCGATCGAGACGCGATGCACGCAAACGCTGCCGATGCGCTCGGTGCGTTCCTCGTCCGGGCGGCGCAGGCAGATCACATCGACCTCATAGCCCGCCCCCTCCATCGCCAGCACCTCGCGCCCCACCCGCGGGTCTAGCGGATAGAAGCCCTGGCGAATCACGCACACGCGCGGAGGGCCGGGGCGGCGCCGGGCTTTCATTGCGTGCCGTCCGTGCTCTGGGTGCAGCCACCGAACGCGCGGGCTGCCGCTTGGAGCACGTCGGCCGACGAGTCGACCGTCAGCTCGGTGTTCAGCTCGTTGAACCAGACCACCGCGCGGATGCGCGGAAACGAGCGCGGCAGGTCCTGGGCCAGGTCCGAGATCCAGGCCGCCTTGTCGACCGGCACCGCGCCGGCCGGGGGCGTGGCCTGGCTCGCCACCTCCGCGAGCATCATCGGCTTGCGGGAGTTGAGCGCGGAGATCTCGGTGTAGATGGGCGCGATCTCGTCGTGCGGCGAGGCCCACGAGTTGTTGGAGTTGTAGGCGTCGATCGCCAGCCAGTCCACGTAGTCGTCGCCCGGATAGAACTCGGGCGCGGCGATGCTCGTGGACGTGTTGTTGGGGTTCCACACGAAGCGCACGTTGGTCGCGCCGGCCAGCGCGAAACGGTCGTGGACGTGCCGGAACGCGTCGACGTACTGCCCTGGCGTGTTGCCGTTGACCCCCGAGCCCCACGGATACCAGTCGCCGTTCATCTCGTGGGCGAAGTCCAGCAGCACGGGATATCGGTCGTCCCTGAGGCCGGCCGCCCAGCTGTCGATGTACGCGTCGAACTGGCCGCCGGCGATGGCGGTCAGCGGTATGTCGGTGCCATCGGGTGCAAAGGGCGGCGCCCACGGCTCCCAGGTGATCAGCGGCAGTGAGCCGGTCTGGCCCATCGAAACGTAGGAATGGATGCGGTCGATGAGGGGGTGCTGGTACTCGAACGTGCCCCACGAGGCGCCCCAGGGCACGTACCAGTGCACCAGCCAGGAGTGCCGCCCGACCGAGTCGTCCACAGCCCGGACCGGGGCCATGTCGGTCGCCAGCGGACCTCCGGTCACATAGGTGCCCCAGACGATGCGGCACGGAAGGCCACCGCCTGGAGACGAGGTCGGCAGGAAGGTGGCGGCCAGCACGCCGAGCAGCAAGCACCCCGCCGCCAGCACAGCCGCGCGGACTAGCGCTTGGTGGCGACCGCGATCAACCACCAATGCTCGCCTGGTGAGGTTGGGCTCACCGCCTCCAGGAGCCGGTGACTCGGCGCCAGCACCCCGTCGATCAAGGCGCCGAGCCGCCACGACCTGACCCGCCGCCGAAGTCCGAAAGGCCCCTGCCTGGCGAGCTGCCTCGCGGCCGTCTTCCAGGTGCTGAGCTCGTACCGCATCTGTCCGTAGAGCTCGACGATCTGGAAGTGCCTGCCGATCAGGTCGACGAACTCAGGCTTGGACAGCTCGGCGACATGAAATTCGTTGACCTCGTGCGCCTTGCCGCTGATGATGTCGCGGTCGGGGCTGGACACGATCAGGGTCCCTCCCGGCGCGAGCACGCGATGAAACTCGGCGAGCATCGCGTGCTGGTCGCGGACGTGCTCGATGGTTTCGAAAGAGACGACCGCATCGCACGATCGATCGGGTAGGGCGAGCGGTCGCGAGAGGTCGGCCTGGATGAACTCGATATTGGGGACCTGGTAGTGGGCCCGGGCGTGAGCGAGGGCATCGGCGCTCACGTCGACTCCAACGACGTGCCGCGCGTGCTGGGCCAGGATGGCGCTGCCATAGCCCGACCCACACGCGGCGTCGAGCACCATCGTCCCGGTCTCGATCCGGCTGCTTGCAAACCGATACCGCCCCAGGTGCAGCTCTTCCTGGATGTGCAGACCGGTGCCCAGGTAAAGCCGCTCGGTCGCCGGCATTCGAGCCGATCGTGCCGGGGCGCCGCCGGACCGTCAATCGGCACGTGGTCCCGAGCCCTGAGCCAAATGTCCCGGATGAGTCCGGGGGCCGCCCATCGGTGGAGACCCCCGCCTATTCCGCCGCGGCCGGTGCACAACCTAGCCTGATCTGAGAATTGGTCTCGCAGGCCGCTCCCCTTCCCCAACCCATCGCCGCGATCGCCTGGGACGGATTCCAGGCGCGTACCCAGGCCCTGGCCTCGATCCTGGGGGGCAGCGCCTGGTACATCCGCCCGCGCCGCAACCTCCGCGCGGTCCTTCCCCTCCGTTACGCGGTCGACGCCCTGCGCACGTGGCGCCTGCTGGAGGCTGAGCAGCCGCGGGCTGTCGTGGTCGTCACACCCCCGGTGTTCGCTCCGCTGACCGCGTGGCTGTGGGCGACCTCACACCGGAGGCCGCTGGTCGTCGACTGCCATACGGGCGCGTTTCACGGGCTGAAGTGGCGCTGGGCGCGGCTCGCGCACCGGCTGCTCTTCCGAGGCGCGACCGCCGTGCTCGTCCACACCGAGGCCGACGAGGAGCTGGTCACTTCGTGGCACGCTCCGGGCTTCTTGTTGCCGGATGACGTTCCAGACGCCGGCCGCGCCTCGATCCCGGACCGCTCTCACGCGCCCCGGGTCGTCATCGCCGGGAGCTTCGACGCCAACGAACCGGTGGCGGCGGTGCTGGCCGCGGCGTCGAGACTCCCGGGAGTCGAGTTCCGGCTCACCGGCGACGTGCGCCGGTTGCCCGCGGCGCTGCGCCACCGAGCGCCGGCCAACGTCACTTTCACCGGCTGGCTCGCGTATCCGCAGTTTCTGGGCGAGCTCTGCGCCGCGGATGCGGTCGGCGTGTTCAGCACCGACCCGCACATCATGAATCGCGCCGCGTTCGAGGCGGTGGGGCTCGGCCGGCCTCTCGTCCTGTCCGACCTCGCCGGGCTGCGCCGGCGATTCGGCGAGGCGGCGCTGATGTCCCCGAACGATCCGGCCGGCATGGCCGCGGCGATCCAGCGCGCACTGCTGGAGCGCGACCGGCTCGAGCAGAAGAGCGCCGAGCTCGGCCCGCGACTGCGAGACCAGCACGAGCGAGGCCTGGCTCGGCTGCGAAAGCTGCTCGGCGGATCTGTGCCGGCGGAGGTCGCGTGACCTCGTCCGCCAGGGGTGGCTCGCAGCGGACCCTGCAGCGTGGACGGATCTCGAGGATGACCCGGTACGTTTCCGCGAACGGGCTGCGCTGGAGCGCCTACGCGGCGCTCTTCGGCGTGCTGACGCGAGCCAACCACGCCGTGTACCAGGGAATGGTGCGCCTGGAACGGCAGCACTCCCTCAGCGGGCGCAACAGCGTCGAGAACAACTACCGGGTCTGGGACGAGTGGGACTGGTCGCGGGGCGGCGAGGAGTGGACGCACTCCGAGGAATGGAAGCAGTCACTCATCGACGAGGTGATGCGCGTCCAGCTCGCACCCGGAACGACAGTCCTGGAGATCGGACCGGGCGCTGGACGCTGGACCGAGCCCTTGCTGGAGATGGCCGCGCATCTGGTGGTGGTCGACCTGTCCGACCGCTGCATCGAGGTCTGCCAGGAGCGGTTCGCGGACGCACCCAACATCGAGTTCCACGTCAACGACGGACGCACGCTGGCCGCGCTCGCCTCTGACAGCATCGACGGCGTGTGGTCGTTCGACGTCTTCGTCCACATCGCACCGCCGGACATCGACTCGTATCTCGGCGAGATCCATCGCGTGATGCGCAAGGGCGGGCGGGCGGTGATTCACCACGCCCGTGACGGGCATGAGCACTTCGAAGCCGAAGCGGGCTGGCGCAGCGGGATGACGGCGGCGATGTTCGCCGAGATGCTGCGCAAGCACGGCCTGACGCCGTGCGCTCAGTTCGACTCCTGGGGCCCCGGCGGCAGGTTCAACGTCCGCCGGCATCGGGACGTCATCAGCGTCTTCACGAAGTAGCGCCGCGGCGCGGCTTGGTCAGGCAGACGAAGGCACACAGCGGTTTGCTCAGCTGCCGGGGCGAGCTTGCCGGGCCGGTGTGAAAGAAACGCGCGACCAGCGGGTGCACCGGCCCTGTCGGCGGCACCAGGAAATCGCTTAGCTCCCGCTGGGATCCGACGAGGAAGCGCTCGCCGACGTATTCGAGCTTGCGCACCGCAAGCCCGGACGGCTCGATCAACCGTGTCACCAGGTCTTCCTCGCTGTACCGGCGTTGGAAAAACACCCGCCCGTCCGACCGCTTCGCCGACGAGCCGGCCCAGTAGAAGGAGCCGGGGTCCCGATACTCATCCTTCGAGGCCGGCCAGAACGGCACGGTGAGCAGGCACATGCCCCCAGGCTCGAGGACCCGGCCGATCTCACGCATGCATTCGGAATCCCCGCCGTCCGGGATGTGCTCCACCACTGACACCGCGAATACCTTGTTGAAGGTTTCGGATCGGAAGCTCAAGCGGCGCCCGTCCTGGACCTCGAACCGCAGGTTCGCCTCCGGCACCCCGCGGACGCCGCGCAGGAACGTGTACTCATCGATGAAGTAAGGATCGATGTCGGTCGCGATGATCTCGGGACCGACCTTCTCGGCGAGGTAGAGGGCCAGCAGCTTGGGGCTGCCGACGTCCAGGACGCGGTCGTCTGGCCCGAATCCTCCCTCGTTCCACACCAGCGTGTACTCGAGACCGCGCCAGTAGTGCAGCGGCTGGACCAGGTAGCGGAGACCGCGCTTGACGCGGCCGGCCGACACCAGGTGCAGGCCGACGCGCAGCGCGTAGCGGTACAGGTCTCCGCGGTCGAGCGCCTGGCTGTCGCGCTCCTCGCCGGCCAGCTCACCGACGGCGTGCGCGCGCATCACGCGGTCATGTTCGGGCGGGCCGCGGGCATTGCGCCGGCGATCGCCGGCATGTCCCCGTCGACACCGACGATCTCACCGAGCGTGCCCCCGGGCAGGTCCTGGAGCCCATCGGCCTCCGAGCGTGCCCGCCACCAGCGCGCGACCTCCCTGGGCAGGGCGTGGTAGTGGTCGGTGCGCCCGCTCATCGCGCGGAGAAACTCGTTGTAGATCCGCCACGTCCTGCGGCTCTGCAGATAGTCCGGATGCGTGCATAGAAGCGCCATCCCATGCACTTCGCGGAGAAAGTCCAGCTTCGTGAACCAGAGCCGCGGCGTGGACTCGCCCAGGATCACCGTCAGCGTGTGGTCCTGGGCCAACGTGTACGGCAGCTCGATGAAGTGACCGAGCCGATAGGGCCAAACGCTCATTGTTCCCCCGGTGATCGGCTCGTACGGGTCGGTGTCGAAGAACGAGCTGTCGTACTCGATGTCCAGTACCTGCATCCACTCCGGATGTCGCTGCGTGAGCGGGGCGCGAAAGCCGGCGGCGCCGAATTCGTGGATGTAGCCGTTGATCCGCTCTGCCTGTCGCATGAACTCCTGCCGGTCGAAGAAGAGCTTCCCGTCGTGCCGGAGCCCGTGCACGCCGACCTCGAACCCGCGAGCTCGGAGCTCGTCCATCAGGCCGCGGTCGAGGCGATAACGCTCCGGGACGAAGTTGAAGGACGAGCGAAACCCAAGAGCGGCCTCCAGGTCGGCCACCGCGGGCACGAAGCGCTGGCCGTCGCCGGTCTCGACATCGTGCGTCAGGACGAAGGCGTAGCGTCTGCCGTCCGGCCAGAAGTTGACGAACGGAAGGCTCGATCGGTTCATGTGCCGGAGGAGATTTCTCACGACCTCGAACTGGAAGCGCACATAGCGCCGCTCGACCGGCCAATGCAGCTCCAGAGACGCGGCGCGGCGCTCTCCATAGGCCCGCTTCAGCATCCGGCTCAGTCGCCGGGGAACCGCCGGCTTGATGGCGTAGTAGACCCGTTGGGCCGCGCTCGGCTCCCAGTGGCGAGCTCCGAATCGG
Organism: Chloroflexota bacterium; assembly: GCA_005889495.1. Lineage (GTDB taxonomy): Bacteria > Chloroflexota > Dormibacteria > Dormibacterales > Dormibacteraceae > 40CM-4-65-16. The sequence goes on along the minus strand of VBHA01000083.1, from coordinate 23,705 downwards.
CCTTCACCCAGGGTCATCGCCAGCAGCGCGCGCATGTCGTCGCCATGAGCGCGGGCGGCGGCGGGAAGGACATGCGCAGCCTCGGCGATGGAGGCGGCCCACACGTCCTCGGGCGGCGTCGAACCAGGGAGCACGCGCCACAGGTGCGCGGGAGTGTTCTGCTCGTAGAGGTCGGCCTTCACACGTTCTTCACGTTCATTTCGAGTTTCCGGCCACCGGGCGCCGGCGGCAATGGGACATTCGCCCCGCGGGCGCTTTTCCGGCCTACTGGCTCACGCCGCGTACCGGTAGAGCAGCTCGCCCAGGGCGCGGCACACCACCGTGGGCGAATGCCTGATGACCCCGGCGAGGCTCGAGGGTGTGCCGCCGAGCCGAGACGCCTGGCGCCCGATGTGGGTGTAGACCAGCGGCAGCTCGTCCCCACCCCACGCCGCCTTGAACGCCCTCAGGCTCTCGTGACCGGCGTCGGTGCGGCCGAGGTCGTAGGTCCGGCACCCGTTGCCGCAGCCCCATTCGATGGCCGTCCAGTGGACCAGGAAGTTCGCCCCGAGGTTCCACCGCGAGCTGTCCGAGGCTCCGTACTTGTAGATCAAGCCGCGGTTCCAGACCAGGAACAGCGCCGTGGCGACTGCGAGCTCGCCGAGGCGGGCGGTGAGCACAAAGCCGAGGCCCGGCTCGACGAGCCGCTCCCACAGCCGCTCGATGAACCGGCGTGGCTGCACCGGCACTCCCTGCCGGCGGCGTGTCTCGCAGTGCAGGCGATAGAACGTCTCCAGCTCATCCCGCGAGCGGCTGAGCGTCACATCGACTCCAAGTTCGCGTGCCCTGCGGACCCGTTTCTGAATCCGGTTGCGGTGCAGGCGGCGGAAGAGGGCGTCCGAGTCCGGATCCAGCGCCACCACCTGCCGGGTGCCGACGACCAGGGGCTGGGCGCCGCCGCCGTCCAGCGGGGCGCGGACCTCGAGTCTCGGCCCGCCCCGGTCCGTCCGCCAGCGCAGCACGGCATCCACGAAATCAGGCGGAACCATGCCGTCCTCGAATACCGGCGGGCAGTGGTCGGTGAAAGGCAGCGAGACCAGCTTGCGGCCGCCAAGCGGGTTCGAAACCTGGACGACCGGGAGGCCGCCGGCCAGACGTGATGCCGAGGTGCGCCACCCGAGCACGAACGCCGGGTAGCCGTAGGTCTCGCTGACGGCCGCGATCCATGCGGGATGGTGAAAGGCGGTGGCGGCCGGGCTCTCGCGCACGACCCGGAGCCACTCCGGATCGTCTGGCCGGCATACGACGAGCTCGGGCATGATCTCTGCGGTTGACGCTAGCCGCCTGGCGGCGGCGAATGAATGGGCGGGCGGCCCGCGGCCGGGCGCGAAGTCCCACACGCGCTGCTGTGCGGACACTCGGCGTGGGCGCTAAGGCCGGGCCTGGGCGTCAGCGCCCATGTACGCCGCGGAGCGGCTCACTTAGCTTTGGCCTTGCGAATCGAATGATGGCCAGCGAGAGGCCGAGCAAGACAGTCGCGGTGATCGGCGCCGGCCCGTACGGGCTCTCTGTCGCCGCGCACCTCCGGCGGTTGCCGCCGGTCGTCCTGGGCGAACCGATGGAGTCCTGGCGCGCGATGCCAGCCCCGATGTTCTTGAAGTCGGTGTGGAGCGCCTCGAGCCTGGCCGACCCGGATGGCCGCTTCACCCTCGACCGCTACTGCGACGCCTCCTCCCGCGGCCGGGAGCCGATCCCCCTGGAGATGTTCGTCGACTACGGCCGGTGGTTCCAGCGCCAGGCAGTACCCGACGTCGATCCGACCAAGGTCATCCGGCTGGGTCTCGCGGACCGCGGCAGGTTTCGCCTGGAGCTCGAAGACGGCCGGGTCCTGGAGGCGGGCACGGTCGTGCTCGCGACGGGCATTCGCGAGTTCGCGTACCTTCCCGAGTTCGCGCGCAGCCTGCCAGGTTCCCTGGCGAGCCACACGGGCGACCACGCCTCCTTCTCCCGGTTCCGCGGATGCAGGGTGGCGGTGGTGGGCGCGGGCCAGAGCGCCCTGGAGACGGCGGCGATGCTGGCCGAAGAGGGCGCCGACGTCGAGATCATCTCCCGCCGGTCGGTGATCTGGATCAAGCGCGTCCTGTACGCGCGTGGAGGACCGATCAGCAGGCTGCTGTACCCACCCACCGACGTCGGCCCCCCAGGCTTGAACTGGATCTGTGCCGCGCCGCTGCTGATGAGCCGGATGCCGGTCGACATCAGGCGGAAGATCGAGGTGCGCTCCACCCGCCCGGCCGGGGCGCAGTGGCTGCGGCCGCGCGTCGACGGCAGAATCCCGGTCACCGAAGGGGTCGAGGTAACAGAGGCGCATCCCACCGGTCGAGCGCTGCGGCTGAGGCTGAGCGACGGCACGGTCCGGGAGGTCGATCACCTTTTGTTGGGCACCGGCTACCGGCCCGACGTGCGCAAGGTCCCGTTCCTGGATGACGAGCTGCGGAAGCGCGTGCGGGAGGCTGACGGGTTTCCCGTCCTGAACCAGTGGTTCGAATCGTCGGTGCCAGGCCTGCACTTCGTCGGCGGCCTCGCGGGACGGACCTTCGGTCCCATCTGCCGGTTCGTGGCGGGGGCGCGGGTCGCCGCGCAGCAGGTCTCGCGGCGCCTCGGCGAGCTGAACTAGGCGCGGCGTGTCGCCTCGATCCCCGGGCGCCCTGCTCCTCGGGAGCGATTTCAAGGCCCTGGGCGTGGCGCGCAGCCTCGGCCGGCGAGGCGTGCCAGTGGCGGTGGTGGACAACCTGCCGCGGTCGGCCTGGTTCTCGCGCTATGTGTCCCGGCGCTTCAGGTGGCACGGCCAGATGCGCGGGCCATCGTTTCTGACCTACCTGTGCGACCTGGCCCGACGCGAGGGCCTGGACGGTTGGGTCTTGATCCCATGCCAGGACGAAACCCTCGAGCTCGTGTCCCGAGACTGCGAATCCCTCTCGCGCGCTTATCGGCTCACCACCCAGCCCTGGGGCATCCTCAAGTGGGCTCACGACAAGAAGCTGCTGCACGTGGTGGCAGAGGGCGCGGGCGTTCGTCACCCCAAGACGTGGTACCCCGGTGCCGAGACCGACCTGCGCGAGATGGACATCGAGTTCCCGGCCATCCTCAAACCGGCCACCTCAATCGACATGCAGTACGCCACCGGGCGCAAGGCTGTGCCCGCGGCCGATGTCGAAGGCCTGGTCGAGGGCTATCGGCGCCTGTCGGCGGTCGTGCCCCCCGAGCAGATCATGGTCCAGAGGGTCGTGGGCGGGGGATCGCAGTATTCGATCGCCGGGTTCTGCGAAGGGGGCCGCATCGTGTCCGCGATGACCGCCCGCCGCACGCGCCAGTTTCCGATCGACTACGGGCTGAGCAGCAGCTTCGTCGAGGCGGTCGAGGTGCCGCACCTGCTCGAGCTCGCGCGCAGGCTGCTCGGGCGGCTAGGAACCACGGGCATGGTCGAGGTGGAGTTCATCGAGGACCGGCGGGACGCCGCGCCCCTCCTGCTCGACGTCAACCCCCGGCCGTTCGGGTGGCACACCCTCTGCATCGCGTGCGGGCTCGACCTGCCCTGGATGCAGTATGGGTACGCGCTCGGCCGGCACCCAGGCCGCGTCCACCCACGCTACGGACCGCGCTGGGTCCGCCTGCTGACCGACCTGCCCGCGGGCATGCAGTCGATCCGTGGTGGAGGGCTGTCGCCCCTCGACTACGTCAGGTCACTGGGCGGCGAGCTCGTGTTCTCGGTGCTCGACCTGCGCGATCCTCTGCCCGCGGCGGGCGACCTTGCGGTTGCCGTCCGGCGGCTGCTCTCTCGTGCGGTCCCGCGTGTGGGGAGAGCTCCCCTCAGGCGCTTTTCGGCATCAGGCTGAGCCTCGCCGCCGGCCTTGTCGAGGTCGAACCGTCTCTGTCCAGGGCAACCGGCTCACCCATCTTCGCCAGCGACCTGGCCGCCGCCTCGAGGATCCGGGTCAACCGCAGCCCGCAGTGACCGTCCGTCAGCGGCTGGCGCCTGTGCACGATGCACTCCAGGAAATGCTCCGCCTCCGCGCGCAGCCCTTCGGCCAGGCTCACATGGGGCGCCCACATGTCGCCGGTGCGGTATCCGATCAGGGTTTCCCTGGCGCCCTGGGTGTCGCCCGCGACCGTGATCCCCTTGTCGTAGACCTTGACCTTTTCGCTCGGCTCCAGGTCGTCGTAGACGATCATCTGCCTGGCGCCGCCGATGAGCGTGCGGCGGACTTTCAGCGGGGCGAGCCAGTTGACGTGGTGGTGAGTGATCAACCTGCCGTCGAGGTAACACGTCAGGTAGGCGAGGTTGACCTGGTGCCCGGGGATGTGCGCCGACCCGGTCGCCGCGACCGCCACCGGCTGCTGCCCGAGCACGTAGTCCATGATCGAGAGGTCGTGCACGGCCAGGTCCCAGAGCACGTTCACGTCCTTCTGGAAGAGGCCGAGGTTGACGCGGACCGAGTCGTAGTAGTACAGCTCGCCGAGGTTTCCGCTCTCGACCACCTGCTTGATCGTCTGCACCGCGCCCGTGTAGACGAAGGTGTGGTCGACCATCAGGACCAGGCCGCGCTGCTCGGCCTCGTCGATCAGCTCCATCGCCTGCGCAGCCTCGGCCGTGATCGGCTTGGTGACCATCACGTGCTTGCCCGCGCGGAGGGCACGCATCGCGAGCTCGTAGTGCGATGACACCGGCGTGGCGATGATGACGGCGTCCACCGCGGGATCGGCGATCAGGTCGCCGCAGTCCGTCGTCACCTTGACGTGGGGATATCGGGCATGGACTTCGGTCAGGCGTTCGACGCTGAGGTCACTGACGGCGACGAGGGTGGCCGCGCCGCACTCCGCGAAGTTGCGGACGAGGTTCGGGCCCCAGTAGCCGTATCCGACGACGCCGACTCCGACTGTGGAGCTGGACTTCCTGGCACGCTGCAGGTCCCGGAACAGGCTGTAAGCGCTCGTCGTCTCCACCGGGGCAGACGCCGGCCGGGCTTTGCGCTCGGCGACCACGCGCGTCCTCTTTCGTGCCGAAGGAAGATCAATGCTCAACTGCGTTCAACCTCCGCTTTCGCGACCTGACTGGCGGCCGGCTCCACCATTTCGGGCGCGGCCCGACCAGCCGCGCCGGGTTGCCGACCACCAGGGAATCCGGCGGGACATCGTGGGTGACAGTCGCGCCCGCGCCGACCATGGCGCCTTCGCCGATGGTCACGCCGCAGACGATGGTGGCGTTCGCGCCGATGCTGGCGCGCTTGCGCACGAAGGTCGGCGTCACCTCCCAGTCGCCTGACCCGAGCAGGGCTCCCGAATCATCGACCGACGACGGATAGCGGTCGTTGGAGAAGCAGACATGCGGTCCGATGAAGACGCCGTCTTCGATCGTGACCCCTGTCGGTATGAAGACGAACGCTTCGACCTTGACCCTGCGGCCAAGCACAGCTCCGCGCTGGATCTCGACAAACGCGGCGATCTTGGACTCGGCTCCGATCTTGCAGCCGTAGAGGTTCACCAGCTCGGGGTGGAAGACGACGACGTCCTTGCCGAGCTCGACGTCGGATGCGATCAAGAGCAGGCGTCCGCGAGTCGGAGGGTCGACCGCATGGGTTCATGCTATGGAGCCTGGCGCTGAGCGCCAATGGACCGGTGTGGAAGGCCGTGCCGCCAACGGCCCATGACTGATCGGCGCTGTCACGGGTGCCGGGACACGCGTCCCGGCCAGTTCACACCTGGTCCCGACTCGGCGTTCTTGTGCGGCCGGCCACGAGCTGCATCACGGTCTCCGAGAGCTTCTCGCGGGTCGTGCGGGTCTTGCTGAGCCACGCCTGGACGTCGATGTTCTTCAGACGCTGCACGTCCAGCCGGTCCATGGAGTCGAGCATGACGACGATCACGAGATCCCTGGCCGCGTCCAACGACCGCACCCGCTCGACGATCGTGACGGGATCCGCGTCCGGAAGGTTGTCGACCAACAGGACAGTCGGTGGCGCGTGCTCAAAGCGCTGCATGACCGACCCCGCGTCGGCCACGACATCGACCTCCAGGCCATTGGCATCCAGGGCCGCCTTATACAGCTCGGCCAGGGCGCTGTCGGACTCGGCGATCAGGACTCTGATCGCGACCGGTGGTCTGGGGGTCAGCTCCGAATCAGGCTTTCGCTCCAAAGCTCACAGTTCAACGAGCGCCTTGCGCACTGCATAGAGCACGGCCTGCGCGCGGTCGTAGATCTCCAGCTTCTCGTAGATGTGGCTGATGTGATTTCGCACGGTTTTCTCGCTGATCTTCAGCGAGTAGGCGATCTGCTTGTTGGGTTTGCCCGTCGCGATCAGCTTCAGGATCTCGATCTCGCGGCCGGTCAGGCCGTCATAGAACTCTTTCGGCGTGCTTGCGCCCGTCAGCATGTCGAGCACGCGGTTGGCCACCGCGCTCGCCATCACCCTCTCGCCGGAGACGACGGCCATGATGCTCGAGGCGATTGCCGCAGGCTCGGCGTCTTTCAACACGTAGCCGCTGGCGCCGGCCCGCAGCGCCTGGAGCACGAAGCTGTCGGTGTCGAACGTGGTCAGGATCAAGACCTTCACGCCGGGCTGCGCCGCCACGATCTTGGCCGTCGCCTCGACGCCGTCCATGCTCGGCATCTTCAGGTCCATCAGGATCACGTCAGGTTTCAGTGCCGCCGACTTGGCGACCGCGTCCTGGCCGTCGACCGCCTGGCCGCAGATGGTGATTCGAGGATCCTCGCCCAACAGACGGGCCAGGCCGCTTCGAAAAAGCGTCTGGTCGTCCGCGATCAGGACCCGGATGGTTCGGGCTTCAACCGCCACTCAGTAGCCTCCTTCGAGAAACTTGCCGTCACAGCAGTCCCGCCGCGAGGGCGGTTGCGAATCGTGAGCGTGCCCCCGAGGGCCGCCGCCCTCTCCTTCATGCCGAGGATTCCCATGCCGATCGGTCTCGAGTCGTCCAGCCAGGCGATGCCGCGGCCGTCGTCACGGATCGTGCAGACGATCACGTTGGCCGTGGCCTTGAGGTCCACCTCCGCATTGCTGGCGCCTCCGTGCTTGTGTGCGTTGGTGAGAGCCTCCTGGATGATCCGGTAGAGCTGGATCGCGGTCTCGGGCGGAAGCGCCGCCGGCCACGAGCGGCTGACCGACAGCGTCACCTTGAGCCTGGTGGTCGCGAACCGCGTCAGCAGCCCGTCCCGTATGGCCAGCACCAGGTCGGTCTCGAGGCCGGGCTGACCGCGGAGGTCGGACAGGATTTGCCGGAGATGGTTGAGCACGTCGCGGATGGACGTGTGGACGTAGGCCAGCTGCTCGACGACTTCTTTGTTGCCCTGCTGCTCGCGTGCAAAAACGCGTGACTGGATCAGGACAGCGTTCAATGTCTGCACAACGTCGTCGTGCAGCTCACGCGCAAGCTCACTCCTGATTCGGTAGGACTCGAACAGCGCGTTATTGTCGGCGCTCGGAAGCGCGACGATAGGTGCGACCTGATCGGTCCTTGGATCCGCGACTGACAACGTGCTTGCCGTGCTCCCCTTCGTCGTCCCGGCTTGTGAATGTAAGCCGGATCACACCCGACCGCTGCGGTGGTAAATGTATTGGGAGTGCGGCACTTTCATCGCCGTACCAGAGGACTAATTTCAACTACTACATCTGTGGGAGGAGAAGCGAATGGCATATAGAGAAGCTGCACTGGAGACGAAGGCGTCTCCGGACAGGGTGTGGCGCGTCTGGTCCGATGTCAACCACTGGCCCGAGTGGAACCCCGACATGAAAGAGTCACGCATCAACGGTCCGCTCAAGCTCGGCGCGACTGGAATGATCGACACGCGGTCGGGCGGCAAGCACGACGTCGTCGTCACGCACTTCGAGGACGGCCACTCGTTCGAGCTCGAGAGCACCGCGCTCCCGGGGACCAAGATGGCAATCCGGGCGACGATCACGCCGCGCGGTTCGGGCAGCTTTATCAGTCAGGGATTCGAGCCGCGCGGATTGCTCGCGCCGATCGTCGGACCCATGATGCGAGAGCGGCCAGTGACGCGATGACGGCGTGCGCGGCGGCCAGGTCGGGCGCCCCGTGCGTGTTCGTCACGCCGACGACGAACATGCCCGCACCGACCGCGGCCCGGATTCCCGCCGGGCTGTCCTCGATCGCAAGACAGGTTTCCGGCGGCACGCCCAACCGCGTGGCGGCGAGGCGATAGCCGGAGGGATCGGGCTTCCCGCGCGGGGTATCTTCGGCGCTGATGAGGGTCCTCGGCGATGGGAGCCGCGCCGTGGCGAGATGGCGGAGCGCGGGCTCGCGCCGCGCCGACGTCACGATGGCCCAGGCGCGGTCAGGCAGCCTGGCGAGCAGCTCGCTCGCGCCCGGGAAGGGAACCAGCGAGCCTTCGAGCGGTGATTGCCGCGCGGAGATCAGCCGGATCTCGGCCGCCGGGTCCGCGTCGGGCGCGAACCTGCGGATGAGCTCGCTCCCCGTCATGTGGATCGCGGCCAGCACCTCATCGGGGTCGAGTCCTCGGTCAGAAGCCCATCCGGCCCAAGCTGCGCGGATGAAGCTCATGGTGTCGACCAGGACCCCGTCCAGGTCGAACACGATCGCCCGCGCGTGAAAGTCGCCCAACTTCGTGGAGTGATTTTCGACCTCGACGGAGTGCTTGCGGTGTCGGAGGCGCTGCTCGCCGAGGCGGCGATCGCCCTCTTCGCGGAGAAGGGCCTGCAGATGACCGCCGATGACTTCAAGCCTTTCATCGGCATGGGCGAGGACCGCTACATCGGCGGAGCGGCCGAGACACGCGGGGTCGAGCTCGACCTGGCGCGCGACAAGGCGCGCCTGTACGAGATCTACGGCAGCGTGATCAGGGGACGGCTCGAGCCGTTGCCCGGCGCGGTCGAGTTCGTCAACCGATGCAAAAGGCGTGGCCTGGCCGTCGCCGTCGCCTCCGGTGCCGACCGGGTCAAGGTCTTTGCCAACCTGCGCGAGATCGGCCTACCGGAAACGGTGTTCGCCACCGTCGTCGACGGCAACCAGGTGGTGCGGAAGAAGCCAGCGCCGGACATCTTCCTGGAGGCGGCCCGCCGGATCGGCCTGCCACCCGCCTCCTGCCTGGTGGTCGAGGACGCGGTCAGCGGAGTGGCCGCCGCCCGCGCCGCCGGCATGCGCTGCCTCGGCATCACCAGCACCTTCAGCCCCGCCGAACTGGCTGGCGCCGACTGGCTCGCGCCCGACCTCGCGGATGTCCCGGACGCGGCGCTCGGCTGGTGATAAGTTGAGCGCGCCGATGGCGGTCGTCAAGAAAGACAAGAAGCGGAAGAAGAAGAACGGAGAGTGGGCGCCCAAGAGGCTCGGCAAGAAGGACGTCCTCACGAAGAAGGACTACGAGCGCGAGCTGCGCCGGCTGCAGGTCGAGCTCGTCCAGCTGGAAGAGTGGGTGCGGAATCGGGGCCTGCGCTTGGTCGCGATCTTCGAGGGCCGCGACACCGCCGGCAAGGGCGGTGTGATCAAGCGCATGACCGCCCTGCTGAACCCGCGTTACGCGCGCGTCGTGGCTCTTCCGGCGCCGACCGAGCGCGAACGGAGCCAGTGGTATTTCCAGCGCTATATCGCGCACCTTCCGTCAGCGGGCGAGATCGTGTTCTTCGACCGCAGCTGGTACAACCGCGCGGGCGTCGAGCACGTGATGGGCTTCTGCACGGACGAGGAATACGAAGAGTTCATGCGCACCTGCCCGCAGTTCGAGCGCATGCTCGTCCGCGCCGGCATCATCCTGGTCAAGTACTGGCTCTCGGTCAGCGACGATGAACAGGAGCGACGCTTCCTGGGCCGCATCAACGACCCGAGCAAGCGCTGGAAGCTGAGCCCGATGGACCTCCAGGCGCGCGCCCGGTGGGTCGACTACTCGGAAGCCAAAGACCAGATGTTTGCCTACACCGACATCCCCGACGCGCCGTGGCACGTGGTCGAGACCGACAACAAGCGCGCCGCTCACCTGAACTTGATCAGCCACTTCCTGTCCCTGATTCCGTATGAGGAAGTGCCGCACGACGACATCAAGCTCCCGCCGCGCCAGAAGCGGAGCTACACGCGCCCGCCGAAGACCTCGCAGCGCATGGTCCCGATCAAGTACGAGGTGGTTTGAGGTGAAGGTCAGCGAGCTTCCGCCCGGACGCCTCCTGACAGTCGGGCCGGAGGCGCTGCTTGCGGAGGTGGCACGCGAGATGCGCCGGCACGATTCCGATTCCGTCGTCGTGATGTCGGGCGACCGGCTGGTCGGGATCATCACGGAGCGCGACCTGGTGAGGGCGATCGCGGACGGGCTCGACCCCCAGCAGGCGGCGGCGGCGGTGGTCATGACCCCGGAGCCGGCCACGGTCACCCTCGACGAGGACGTGAGCGTGGTGGCGTTGAAGATGATGAGCAGAGGCGTGAGGCACCTGCCGGTTGTCGATGACGACGGCAAGCCGATCGGCCTGGTCTCGGCGCGAAATCTCATGGCGGTGCTCGACCGGGCGCGATCGTAGGTTGATCGACGACCCGGTCCTGGTCGAAGACTGGCACCCGGTCGCGCGGGTGGAGGACCTCCATGGTGGAGGGCCGGTCGGCGTTCGGCTCCTGGGCGAGGACATCGTCGTCTGGCGCTCGGGCGACAGGTTCCACGCGTGGCGTGACCTGTGCGTCCATCGCGGCACGCGGCTGTCGTTGGGGCACGTGGTCGGCGGCGACAGGCTCGAATGTCCCTACCACGGTTGGACGTACGGCGAGGACGGCCGCTGCGTGTTGATGCCGGCGCATCCGGAGCAGGCGCCGCCGGCCAAAGCCTGCGTGACGGTCTACCGCGCGCGATCGGACTACGGCGTCGTCTGGGTCACTCTCGGCTCGGGCGCCAAAGACCTGCCGCGCTTCGAGCTGCTCGACGATCCCGGGCACCGGGTGCTCAAGGCGGGGCCGTATCGGGTCCGCGCGAGCGCGCCCCGGGTGGTCGAGAACTTCCTCGACGTCGGCCATTTCCCGTTCGTGCACGAGGGCATCCTGGGCGACCGCTCGCGGCCGGAGATCGCGGAATACGACGCGGTCGTCAGCGCCGACGGCGTGCTGGCGACCGGCGTGAAGGTCTACCAACCCGACCCGTACGCGACCGGGCAGGGCTCGACTGTGACCTACACCTACCGGGTTCACCGGCCGCTCTCCGCGTCTTTCATCAAGCACGGCGACCACTCGTTCGGGATGCTGCTGTCGGTGACCCCCCACGAGGCGGTCGACAGCTCGGCGTGGATGTGGATGGCGATGAACTACGAACCGGAATCCGACATGGTCGACTTCCAGGACCGGATCTTCGCCCAGGATCGCCCGATCCTGGAATCGCAGCGCCCGGAGCTGCTACCGCTGGACCTGCAGGCGGAGCTGCACCTGCGCAGCGACCGCACGGCCATCGCATACCGCCGCTGGCTGCGCCAGCTCGGCGTCCGTACCGGCGCCGCCTGAGGCGAGTCGCTTAACGCGGTTAAGTGCGACGGCGGAGATGAAAGCGGTCGCCCGCTAGCCCCCAGTGGTCAGGGAGCCGCCAGGCGAATCCGACGACCTACTCGGGGCTTATCGCGTAGTGAGTGCGAACCTCGCCCAGGATGTCCGCTTCCGTTTTACCACCGAACCTATCAAGATTCGACTTTACGAAATCGACAAAGGCTGGCGAAAGATTGATCTCTTTCGGATCCAGCTGAACCACCACGCTGGCATCAGTCACCGCACCCCCGGGTTGATCGTGATCAAGATGTTGTGTCTTCATTTTGGCAACAAGTCTACCCCTGAGATGAAATTGCCTAGTGCGTACGACCAGAGTGCCAGACTCGGGATGACGTCGCTCAAATTTTGGTCGTCGCAGTCCACGAGCCCGTCGACAGTCCAAGCGAAGCCCGGCTTTATGGGCGGGGTAGGAATAGCGATGACCCAGCGAAGGTCCCGGCTGACCTTCGATGCCTGGTCGGCAGGTATCCCAAACCACGGCTGCGGCTGTCTGAGCTTTGCGGAATCAAATCGAGCACAGAGCGGCTTCCCAAGCTTCCACGCGGTCCCAACGACCCCGGTGCCAAAGGGAACCTCGAGACTGAGCTCGCTCGGATCGTCATTCATGCGCACGGTCAGCTGCGGAACGATTTTGAGGGAGTCCTTGGTCGGCGCGAAAACGCTCGCACGGACTTTCGCCGGTGGGATTTTCAACTGAAGCGCGACTTCATTTGCTGCTTTCTCCAGAGCTTGCACCGCAACGATGATGGTGGCCGGATCGAGCGCGCGAACCAGTGTTGGCGGTGCGGGGCCCGGATTCACCTGACGCCACATGAAAAACCCGCCGACGACTGCTCCGGCGAGCACGAAAACTGCCAGTAGAATCGCGTACCAAATCGGCAGGCTAGAGCCGAAAGAAAGGGCGCCGATGAGCAGGATGGCCAGAATCGCGAGCGCAAAGGCAGCGAAATACAGAAGCCTTTGTCCCGATACTATCGCCGCACCGACGACGATCAGCACTACGAGTACGGACGCCGACGCAGGGAGATTTGTCGCGACCTCCTTCGCGAGAGCGTCCGCGACTGACTTGAAAACGTCAATCCAGCTTGTCGAATCCAGAAACAAGTAACCCACCTGCCTGAGCACCGATTCGACCTGGGACTCGCAGGCTTAGTCCATCACAACCTTGCCTGGTCGGGTCATAGCCTACTTCGCGGTTAACTTGCTGTCCAGCGATGACCTATCTGGCCAAGGATCCACTTGGTCAGGTCTGCGCGTTTCCTCGACTGAGTGGCTGCCAGGTCTCCAGTCCGCGCTCTTGTCCCAGATGCACACGGCTGTCCCGGGTTGCCCTGGATCAGGCCCTTCGCAGCCGACTCTGATTTCCGGCGTGGGAGCGGTGGCGGCGCACGTTGACCAGGCTCCCGCATACCGACACGTTGCACCAACGCCTTGTACCGGCTTTGCTCTCGTCAACGAACATCCAGCTGCAGTTGGGGTTGGCGCACTCTTTGACCGCGCCGCGCTCCGCGATCAGCCGGGCGGCCGAGGCTGCGATCTCCGACGAGACGACGTCCCACTCCTCGCCCGAATGCTCGAGCGCCAGCTCCTCCTCGCCGCCCCGCCGCCGCAGACGCAGCACCGCCCGTGCCCGGTTTGCCTCGACCTCGAGCAGCCGCCGCTGTGCCGCGCTCAGCGGGCGCCCTGATACGTAGCCGTCCATGACTCGTCGCAGGACGGTGCGCAATGCGGCGAGGCGCGCGATGCCGCCGGCCGAGTCGGGGTCGCGCACCCGGTAGCCCCAACGCTTCAGAAAGGCGCGCCGAAAGAGAGGCTCGGGCAGGCGGTCGTAGGAGCGGCCCGACCCCAGGTGATCGCTCCAGCGGCTGTTGACCAGGTCCAGGCACGGCGCCGGGGTCCAGTCGTGAGGGATCGGAGAAGGCACCTTCCGCTCAGTGTAATAGATGAAGTATGGTTAGCCTATTACACGACGAATTGAAGTGCTTGGGAGCCTCCTCGTCGGGGCCGCGGTGATAGGGGCCTGTACCGAATCGCCGCCCCCTTCCCCACGCTGGACCGTGGTCCATCACGTCGCGGTCGGCCAGACCCCCGGACCCGTCACGCTGGGCGGCGCCTGGGCGTTCGTCGCCAACATGAGCGACGGCACCGTCTCCCAGATCGACCGCGCCAGCGGCAGGACCGTGGCCACGATCGCGGTCGCCGACCCCAAGGTGCTGCGCGCGCAAGGCTGCGCGCCGGACAGCGTCCACGCCTACTACTCGGGCTCGTGGGGCTGGCGCGCCTGCGACACGCCCTACGCCATCGGCTGGGACGGCAGCTCGCTGTGGGCTCTCGACAACGGCAACCGCCAGCTGGTCCGCGTCGACCCGAGTGCGCACCGCGCGGCTGAGCGCGTGCAGCTGCCGGGCACCGGATGGAGCCTCGCCTTCGGCAACGGCAAGGCGTGGGTCTCGGGCTATGACGACCACGCTCTTTACGCCGTCGACCTGGCCACGCGCACCCTCGTGGGCACGATCGCCGACCTCGACCATGGCCCGGCCATGTTGACCGACGGCGCGGGAGCGGTCTGGGTGCTGTGCGTGCGCGGCTTGAACGGCGTCGGCCACCTCGACCGGGTCGACCCGCAGACCCTCAAGGTGACAAATCGCTATGAGATCGAGTGGTGGAGCACCGCGGTGACGACCCTGGGCGGCGCGGTGTTCGTCCGCGGCTCGTACGGCGGCGACATCTCGCGCATCGATCCCGCGACCGGGAAGATGACGTGGAGCCAGCCCGGCCCTGGCTTCATCGGCCGGCAGGGCATCGACGAGATCGCCGCGGCCGCCAACGGCGTCTGGATGAGCGGGCCGACGACGGCGCGCATCGACCCGTCCACCGGTTCGATCGCCGAGCGGATCCTGGTTCCGTCGAGCTCGGTGGCGGCGGACGGCGGTCAGGTCTGGGTGATCCGCCTGGACGGTTCGGTCGCCGAGCTCAAGTGGCAGTAATTGGACCGACTCGCCCCGGCAGGGCTGTCAGGTCGCTTCCAGGCCGGCGAGCAGCTTCTTGAGGAGAGCGGCCATCGCCCGCTTGTCATCCTTCGCCAGCGATGCGAGCAGGCCCTGCTCCCCGGCGGCGTCGGCGGCAACCGCCTGCTCGAGCACCTTCCGGCCGGCGGCGGTCAGTTCGACCAGGACGCCGCGGCGGTCGCTTGGATGCGGTGTGCGCTTGACGTAACCGCGGCGCTCGAGGCGGTCGAGCCGGCTGGTGATACCCGCCGAGGAGAGCATCAGACCTTTGAACAGCTGGGTGGGCGAAAGCCTCTGACTTGAACCCGCCAGCAGGAGGGCGCCGAGGACCCCGACCTCGCCCCGGTTGAGCCCGAAGCGCCCAAACGCCTCGTCCTGGTGGCGGGCGATGTACAGGGCGGCGCGTGAGATGCGGGCTGTCACCTGGTAGGCCTCGATCTCCTTGCGGGACCGAGTCGCGGCGAGCCGGTCGAGGAGGATGTCGGTCCAATCCTTGTCGGTCACAATCGCGAAGTATAGGAAATAACTCTCTCGCGAGCGAGATTCTTTGCCTGATGTATCTCGTTAGCAAGAAAGATTCAAAAGGAGCTTCGGAGATGGTCTCGAGATTCTTGGTCACGGGCGGCCTGTTGGCCGCGTCAATCGTCCTTGCCGCTTGCGGCGCGGGCTCCGGCGGCGGCTACGGGGCGGTGACGAGTGCCACCCCCACGTCGAGCCCATACGCAACCACGCCGACCCCGGCAGCCACCACTCCGACCCCCGCCCCCACCCCCCAAGCGGCCGGGACCACCATCAAGGCCGCGAGCAGCCGGCTGGGCGAGATCCTCGTGGACGCCAACGGCAGGACGGTCTACCTGTTCGTCGCCGACTCGGGGACGGCCTCGACCTGCAACAGCGCCGGCTGCGTTCAGAACTGGCCACCGGTGTTGACGAAGGGAGCTCCGCAGGCAGGCGCCGGCGCCTCGGCATCACTCCTCGGCACGACCAGGCGCGCGGACGGCACCACCGAAGTTACCTACGCGGGACACCCGCTGTACTACTTCATCGCCGACAGGCAGCCCGGCCAGGTCACCGGACAGGGCATCGACGCGTTCGGTGGACCGTGGTACGTCGTCTCCCCGTCGGGGATGCAGGTCCGCTGACCCGTCAGGCAGCCGCCCGCCGAAGAGGAGCCCCGACGTCATGGAGAAAGCTCAGGATCTCGCGATACGAGCGGTAGATCGAGGTCTCGTGATAAGGCACGCCGAGCTCGGCGCAGTACGCACGCACGATCTTGTGAGCACCGCGGATGTTGCAGCGCGGCATGGTCGGGAACAGGTGGTGCTCGATCTGGTAGTTGAGCGATCCGTAGAGAAGGTCTGTCAGGGGACTCGACCGCACGTTGCGCGAGGTCAGGACCTGCGAGCGCAGGAAGTCGAGCTCCCCGCCCTTCTCCACCTGCGGCATCCCCTTGTGATTCGGGGCGAAGACCGAGGCCAGGTAGAAGCCCCCCACGCACTTCTGAATCACGATCACGAGCAGCGCCCGCCACGGACCGACCACGACCACCAGCAGGGCCGGAAAGGCCAGGGCATGGACGCAGAGCGTGACCACCTCGACCCAGCGCAGCCTGTCTCTCGTCTTGATAAGGAACCGGACGCTCGAGACGTGCATCGTCCACGCAAGGCCGAACAGCAGCGGGAAGAAGAGTCCCGCCTGGTGGCTCACGATCCAGCGCGCGATCCCCTTCTTCGCCAGCGCCTGCTGTTCCGAGTAGGCGATGACTCCGACGTCGATGTCAGGGTCGAGGTCCTGGTGGTTGGGATTGCCGTGATGCCGGTTGTGCTTGTCCACCCACCAGCCGTGGCTCATGCCGAGCAGCCCGTTGCCGGTCACGATCCCGATCACGGTGTTGACGCGACGGCTGGGAAACATCTGCCGGTGCCCCGAGTCGTGGAGCTGAAAGCCGAGCTGGCCGGACACGAATCCCAGGAGCGCGGCCAGGAGGACCGTGGTCCAGACACTGTGCACGAAGGTCAGCAGCCACAGGCTCGTGGCGAAGGCAAGGGTGTTCGTCGCCAGCATCAGGGTGTAGTAGCCCGGACGCTTGCGCAAGAACCCAGCGGCTTCGACCCGCCGCTTGAGCTCCGCGTACGGCTGCGCCGTCCTGGCTGACAGCTGGGCGCCGGAAATTGCGATTGCTGCCATGCGCCTTGGCATGATACCGGGCTTTTTGACGAAGATTTAGACAATTCGATGCCGAACGCGACGCTTTCGCCCCAGATCCGCCACACTCGCGGCCTAGAGTCGATGACCGCGATGGGGAAGATCTTCGCCGCGGCGCTCGACCGGAAGACCTACGTGGCGCTCGGGTACGTGCTGCTGCGCCTGCCGCTCGCCCTCATCTACTCGAGCGTGCTCGGGTTCATCCTCTTTCGCGGGCCCGTGGACCTCTGGACGGTGGTCCTGCTGGTGCCCGCGGGACTGGCGATCTGGGGTGTCGTGGTGACCGAGCGGGAGATGGCGAAGAGCTGGTTTGGCGCCCAGCTCACGCCGATGGCGCCCGAGCGACCTCCGGACCGCACCTGGCAGCAGAAGTTCACAGACCTCATCGGCAACCCGGTCACCTGGAAGAGCCTCGCCTTCATCGCCGTCGAGGCCGTGGCCGGCCTCGTGGTGGGATTTGCCGCGCTCGTCGGCACGCTGATCGGGCTGTTCGGGACGGCGGCGCTGGCGATCACCTTCCTGGTCGCCGTCCTGGCGACGATCGTGGCCGGTCCCGACGCGGACGTCCCCCGCCTCATGCCTCTGGTCGGCCTGGTCGGGTCTGTCGCCGGCCTGGGGGTGCTGTTCGTCACCCTGTACGCGGCCAGGTGGGTGGCTCGCCTCCAGGTCTGGTTCGTCACCGTGATGCTGGGCATGAGTCAGACCCAGGCCGCCCTCGCCGCCGCGCGTGCGGAGGCGGCCACGGAGCGAGCTCGGGCCGAGGTCGCCGACCGCAGCCGCCGCGACCTCGTGCTCAACGTGTCCCACGAGCTGCGCAACCCGCTCGCCACCATCCGCGCGCACGTCGACACGCTGCGCGGCGACGGCGCTGAGGAGCCTTCTGCGGAAGACCGCAAGCGCTACCTCGGAGTCCTCAACCGCGAGGTCGACCGCGTGGCCGCGCTGGTCGAGGAGCTGCTGACGCTCGCCAGCGCCGACGCCGGGAGGCTGCAGCTCCAGCTGGGCCCGGTCAACGCGGGCGAGGTCGCCACCCAGGTGCACGACGCCATGGCCCCCCTCGCCTGGCGCGAGCGCCACATCCAGCTGCTGTGCGACACGGACGGAGCGCCCAGCGTGATCGCCGACCGAGGCCGGCTGGCGCAGGTGTTGATGAACCTTGTGCGCAACGCGATCACCCACACTCCCGAGGGAGGCATGGTCGCGATCGCCGTCAAACCCCTCGAGACCGGCCCCGTCGAGATGAGCGTCTCAGACACCGGCTCGGGCATCGAGCCCGACGAAGCGACCAGGATCTTCGAGCGTTTCTACCGCTCCGACGCCTCGCGCGCCCGGGCGACCGGCGGCTTCGGGCTCGGCCTGGCGATCGCGCGCGAGATGGTCGATGCCATGGGCGGGCGGATCAGCGTCGACAGCTCTCCCGGCCAGGGCAGCCGCTTCACGGTCACGCTCGCTCGCGCGTGAGCACGGCCGGCTGATGTCGCTCGTGCTCGTGGTCGAGGACGAGGTCGACCTGAGCGAGGTCATGCGCGACCGGCTCGTCGCCGACGGCCATGAGGTGGTCGTCGCGCAGAGCGGCGCGGCGGCGATGGCCGCGGTGAGCACGCGCATGCCCGACGTCGTTTTGCTCGACTGGATGCTGCCCGACATGGACGGCCTGGCGGTGTGCCGGAGGCTACGTCAGCAGCACCTGATGCCGATCATCATGGTCACGGCGCGAGGCGACGAGGTCGACCGCGTCCTGGGCCTCGAGGTGGGCGCCGACGATTACCTGGTCAAGCCCTTCAGCCTCCGCGAGCTCCTCGCCCGCGTGCGGGCGATGCTGAGGCGAGTCGACCTCGAGGGGCGGCGTCAGGGCACCGGAGGCGCGGAGAAGATCCAGGTCGGCGCGCTCACGGTCGATGTCGCTTCTCACGGCGCAACGCTCGAAGGCAAGCCGATGCACCTCACGCGCAAAGAGTTCGAGCTGCTCACGGTGCTGGTCGCCAACCCGGGACGGGCGTTCAGCCGCGAGTTCCTCGTCCAGCGGATCTGGGGCAGCGACTTCGAGGGTTTCGACCGCGCCGTGGACACCCATGTGACCCGGCTGAGGAAGAAGCTTGGAGCACTGGGCGAGCGGATCGTGACCGTCTGGGGGGTCGGCTACCGGTTCAACTCCGAGACCGAAAAAGACTCCTTCTGACACACCGCCGACAAACATCGGCAACACCGCTCCGTCACCATCTGCGCATGTTTCAGCGCAAGACCCCACCAGCGTTCCTCGAAAACCACAGGATCATCGACGCCAAGGGCGTCTGGAAGCGATACGACGCGGGCGGTCACAGAGTCGAAGCGCTGCGAGGCATCGACCTGGTCGTGCGGCGCGGCGAGGTGGTGGCTGTGATGGGCCCCAGCGGCTGCGGCAAGACGACCCTCTTGAACTGTCTTTCCGGCCTCGACGTGATCGACGAAGGGTCGGTCAAGATCGCCGGCCAGGACCTGAAGGAGCTCACGGACAACCAGCGCACCGACTTCCGGGCCCGGTCGATGGGCTTCGTGTTTCAGACCTACAACCTCCTGCCGGTGCTCACGGGCGTGGAGAACGTCGAGCTTCCGATGCTGGTCGGTGGCGTGCGACCGTCGGTGGCCCGCAAGCGCGCCGAGGAGGCGATCGCCATGGTCGACGTCGGGGCATGGGCGCGGCACCGGCCGGCGGAGATGAGCGGCGGCCAGCGCCAGCGATTCACGATCGCCCGCGCGCTGGCGACCAGGCCTCAGATCGTGTGGGCGGACGAGCCGACTGGCGCGCTGGACAGCGAGACGAGCGCGGGGATCATGGACCTGATGGTCGAGCTGAACAAGCAGAACGACCAGACCTTCGTGTGGGTGACCCACTCCGAGGAGGTCGGTGCCCTGGCCAAGCGGCTGATCCGGATGCGCGACGGCCGGATCACGTCGGACACCACCGCCGAGGACTCCAGCCCCTCCGGCGCTGCGCGCCACCTCCCCATGAATGGGGAGGAAAAGCGTGACTGACATCTTCGGCATCCCGGCGACCACGATCGCCGGTTACATGGCCGGCGCGGTCGGCGCCATCGTTCTCGCGCTCCTGCTGTTCGCGGCGGTCAACCGCATCCTCCTGCGGATGGCGCTGCGCAACATCCCGCGCCGCCGGGCCCAGTCGGTGCTGATCCTTTTCGGCCTGATGCTGGCGACCCTGATCATCACCGCCTCGCTGGCGGTCGGCGACACGTCCTCCTACTCCCTGCAGGCGATCGAAGTCCGGCAGATCGGCGGTGTGGACGCGGCGTTCACGCGGCCTGGAACCAACACCATCGCCGGCGCCGGGACGGCGAGCACGGACTTCTTCACCGCGGACCAGCTCGCCGCCGCGATCGCCGCTGCCAGGAGCGACCCCAACGTGGCCGCGACCTCGCCGGCGGTCGTGGCCCCGGGCTCGATGCTCGACCAGACGACCGGCCAGACGTCATCCGAGAACGTCGTCATCTTCGGGGTGGGTTCCGACTTCGAATCGGTCTGGGGAACGATCCACAGCCGGTCGGGCGGCCGCCTGACGATAAGCTCGCTCGGCCCGACCGACGTCTTCATCGGCAGCTCCCTCGCCGACCACATCGCCGCCAGGATCGGCGACTCGCTGCAGGTCTACGTGGACGGCCACCCGATCACGGTGACGGTCCGCGGCATCATCGATACCGAGATCAACCCGAGCATCGCCAATCACGGTCCGATCGTGAACTCGATCCTCATGCCAGTCGACCAGGTGCAGAGCCTCCTCAACCGACCTGGCCAGGCCAACATCGTCTTTCTCCACAACCAGGGACCCGGCGGAGTCGCCGACCTCGGACCAGGGGGCGCGACGGGCGATGAGGTCACCCGGCATATGCGCGCGGCCTTCACCGACCAGCAGAGCGCGGCGGAGCTGAAGGCCTACTTGAGCACGCCCGCGATCAAGGCCCAGGTCGCGAAGCTCCGCGACGACGCCAGCTTCCTCGACCCGGACAAGCAGCTGGCGGACAAGCTCCTCGTCGAGCTCAACAAGCCAGGCGTGACCGACGAGTTCAAGTCGCTGGTCTCGAACCGCTTCGTGGAGAGGATCCTGGTGCAGGCTGTCACCTCATCGGTCCCGCCGACGGAGATCGAACAGGTGCAGAACGACCTCACTCAGCGCGTCGACGCGCTGCATGTCGACACGGCCGCGGCCACGCAGGTCAAGGCAGTGCTCTCAGAGCCGCCGATCAGCGCAGCCATCCGCGCTCACGCGACCGCAGGCAACGGCCTGGACGTCGTCCTCGCCCAGCTCCAGAACCCGGTGCTGACCGCGGAGTTCAAGGTGGTCATCTCCGATCCAGGGTTTCAGCAGCAGCTCGCGCAGATCATCGCGTCGGCGGCGCCGGCCCGGCTTGCCGACTTCGGCACCGCCGCCGCCGGCCTCAACCTGACGACCTTCCAGTCCTACATGTCGGACGCGGTCACCTTCGCCCTGCAGGGCGGCGTCGCCATCACCGGCGCCCTTCTCGCGGTGAGCTTCTTCTCGATCTGCGTCGGCGTCCTGCTGATCTTCCTGATCTTCGTCATGCTCGCGGCCGAGCGCCGGGCGGAGATGGGCATGAGCCGCGCCGTGGGCTTGAAGCGTCGCCACCTGACCCAGATGTTTCTCTTCGAGGGCACGGCCTACACGCTCGCGGCGAGCCTCATCGGGGTCGTGCTCGGCGTGGCGGTCGGCTTCCTCATGACCGGCGTGCTGTCCACGATCTTCAGCAACTTCTATCCCGGTTTCGCGCTCCAGTACCACGTCGAGTGGACGAGCCTGGTGATCGCCGCATGCCTGGGGATCCTGCTGACCTTCGTCGTCGTCTCGTTTTCCGCCTACCGTGTCAGCCGGCTGAACATCGTCGCCGCGATCCGCGACCTCGACGAGAGCGAGCAGCGCGACGCGGGCCTCCCGCGCATGTTCACCGACGTTTTCAGGACCGCCTGGTTCGGCGTCCGGCAGCTGTTCCGAGGCCACCCGCTGGTCTTTCTTCACCGGGTGACGCTCGGAGCACTGGGTGCGATCCGGACCTTCTGGTGGGCGCTGTTCCGCCGCGGCCCGATGACGGTCGTGGTCGGGGTCCTCCTCGCCTACGCGGGCAGCAACCTCGAGGTCGAGGTCCTGTACCTCGCCGGCGCGTCGCTCGTGATCATCGGCGCCGGCTTGCTCCTGCGCTGGTTTCTCACCCTCGCCCGCGTCCGGCGCGCGATCGCCGCCAGAGCGGGCTTCACGCTCACGGCGATCGGCTTGCTGGTGTACTGGGGCCAGCCGTTCGGCCGGGTGGAGAAGCTCATCCACATCTGGCACCGCGGCACGCTGGACAAGGTTGTCCAGCTCGACCAGATGACCGGCGGTCCCGAGATCTTCGTCCTGTCGGCGCTGATGGTGCTGCTCGGCGTCATCTGGCTGGTGATGTACAACAGCGACCTCCTCATTCGCGGCGTGATGTTCTTCACCGGTCGGGTCGCGAGCCTGGCACCGATCACTCGCACGAGCATGGCCTACCCGATGTCGACCAAGTTCCGCACCGGGATGGCGGTCGCCATGTTCGGAATAGTCACCTTCGTCATCGTCTTCATGTCGATCTTCCAGGACGTGCTGGTCCAGAACTTCGCCAACACGGACCAGCTGTCAGGCGGATGGCAGATCGTGGCCGGGACGCCTGATTTCAACTTCAACCTGACCGGCGACACGAACCTGGCGCCGGACATCGCGGCCAGGGTCGAAGGCAACCCCGCCACCGCCGCCGACATCAAGGCCGCGGGCTGGGAGGACAACACCACCGGCATCCACCTGCGCCAGGTCGGCGCCGACGGGTCCGTCAAATCCGACGCGGGCTTGAACCGGGTCGAGTTCCAGGGTCTGCACGCGGTCGACGACGGCTTTCTGTCCAACACCACGTATGGCATCTCGCCGCGCGCCGCCGGGTACACATCCGATCGCGCCGTGTGGGACGCGGTGCGCGAGCACCCCGGCTACGCGGTGGTGGACGCCTCGCTCCTCGACGCCCTGAACGGCACCCCGGCCCCGATCACCGGCGTCAAGCGAGGCGACGCCAGCTTCAAGCCGTTCCAGGTCGTGGCCGAGACGATCTCCCAGGGGATCTCGTCGAATTCAACGTGGCGGCTCACGGTGATCGGCTTCATGCCGCACACCAACTGGCGGGGCGTGTACGTCTCGACCCAGACGGCGATGCAGAGCGGCCTGTTCCTCGCGCCTGGTACCCCTATGCCGGGGATCGGCTCCGACCAGCGACCGCTGAGGCCCACCGGTTACTACTTCGCGGTCCGCCCGGGCGTCGGCGTCAACCACGCCCGGCTCGACCTCGGCCGCCTGCTGGCGCCGGAGCAGGTGGAACCGGTCGTCGTCGCCGACGAGCTGGCGCAGCAGGTCGGCGGCTTCCTCGCCCTGCTGAAGCTGATGACCGGGTTTCTTGCCCTGGGCCTGGTCGTCGGCATCGCCGGCCTGGGCGTGATCAGCACGCGCGCGGTGGTCGAGAGGTTCCAGCAGATCGGCATGCTGCGGGCGCTGGGCTACCGCCGCTCGCTCGTGCAGCGGTCCTTCCTGTTGGAATCGAGCTTCATCGCCGTGATCGGCCTGGTGATCGGCGCCATCGTCGGCATCTGGCAGTCGTACACCTTCTTCGTCACCAACCAGACTTTCGGCGTGGTCGACTTTCACATCCCTGTGGTCAACATCGTGCTGATCCTGGTCGGGGCCTACGCGGCGACGCTGCTGACGACATATCTGCCCTCGCGCGCGGCGGCGCGGGTCGCCCCGGCCGAGGCGCTGCGGTACGAGTGACCCGGCCGTGAACGTCTGCGGCGAGGCGCTGATGGACAAACTGTCGGCTGATTGCTCGTAGAGTCCTTGCACGTTGCAGACCGAAACCGCGACCTGGCCGGCTCTCCCCTATGAGGAGTGGCGCGCGA
>VBHA01000098.1 GCA_005889495.1 Chloroflexota bacterium | reverse complement strand
CTCGAACTCGCAACCTCCTGATCCGAAGTCAGGCGCTCTATCCATTGAGCTAAGCGGGCGCATGCTCGATCTTAGTCAGGCGTCCGGGCCCGGCTCGTCCTGCTCAAAAGTCAGCGGCGCGGTCGCCCCGCCGGACAGGGTGGGTGGATGCGGTCGGGCGGGCACCGGAGCTCCCGAGGTGCCTGGGTCGCCCGCCGAACCGGACTCGACCGGCCGTGCTTCGTGGGTCCAGGCTTCGGCGATCGGCAGCCCGAGGTGGATCCATCGGTCGAACGGCCCGCCGACGTACCTCAATGCGTCGCCGCACCTGGCGCACACCATGTCGCCGGGGACTCAGACTACCGCGACGTATCGGTCGTGGTTCAGTCCCCAGGCGGCGTAGCGCATCAAACCCACGGCTCGATAGCGCCGCCGGCCGGCCACCGTCTTTCCGCTCTCGATCGCGGTCCGCAGGGCCTTCCCGGTACGGCCCGAGAACGATGTATACGCGCGGCCGACCGCGTCGAGGATGTGCGCGTCCGAGCCGCCAAGCTCAGCCGCGCCGAGGCCCATGTTCAGTCGCCGGGCCAGCTGGTTGAAGAAATAGAAGCCGGGCGTCGCGTTCTCGACCTCGATGGCATCGAAGTCGAGCTCCGCGGCCAGCCATCCCACTCCGTGCACGGGACCGCCGCGGGTGCGCCTCTGCGTGCGCCAGAACGGATGGACCGCGACCGCGATGCCGCCCTGGTCGTGGATCGCATGCACGGTCGCCGCGCCCGACATGCCGGGCCGGATGCGGCGCTCGAGGAACAGGCCGACGATGTGGCCGTCGCGGCTCGAGACCTCTTCACCGATGATCACTTCGACGCGACGGCGACCCCCCTGCCCCTCCGGCGCTGCCCCTCCGGCGCTTCGCGCCACCTCCCCATGAATGGGGAGGAACGGCCCCGCCGCGAAGTCCGCCGCGCGCAGCGCGCCTTCGATCGTGTCGTGGTCTGTGACCGCGATCACGTCGAGCCCAACGGACCGGGCGTGGTCGACCAGCTGGTGGGGTTCCGGCCATCCGTCACTGAACGTCGTGTGCATGTGGAGGTCCGCCCGACCCCGCTTTGGCATGGGTGTGCATCCTACGCTCGCCGGGCTTACCATCGGCTTACTAGAGCGACCTCTGGGCTAACGAAAGGTGGAGGTGGCGGCCGTGGAAGGCTTGATGCAGGACTACGAGCTCAGTCTCCAGCACGTGCTGTGGCGGATTGAGCGACTGCACCAGAAGAAAGAGGTGGTGACCAAGCGCGACGAAGGCATCCACCGCACGACGTACGGCGAGATGGTGCCCCGCATCAACCGCCTGGCCGGGGTGCTGAAGCAGATCGGGGTCAAGCCGGGCGACCGCGTCGCCACCCTCGCCTGGAACAACAACCGCCACCTGGAGCTCTACTACGCGGTGCCGTGCATGGGCGCCGTCCTGCACACGCTGAACCTTCGGCTGTTTCCCCAGCATCTCGAATTCATCATCAATGACGCGGAAGACAAGGTTTTATTTGTCGACCAGTCGCTTCTTCCGCTCCTGAAGCCGCTGATCGGCAAGATCCCGAGCATCAAGACCTACGTCCTGATGGCGGAAGGCAACCCGGCGGCGGCGGACGGCATGCCGGCGATGCTCGATTACGAAACCATGCTCGCGGCCGAGAGCGAGAGCTACCCGTGGCCGAAGATCTCCGAGCGCATGGCCGCGGCCATGTGCTACACGTCCGGCACCACCGGCAACCCGAAGGGCGTCGTGTACTCACACCGGTCGCAGTTCATCCACACCATGGGCGTGCTCCAGGGCGACAACCTGGGCCTGACCGAGGCCGACTCGCTGCTCCCGGTCGTGCCCATGTTCCACGCCAACAGCTGGGGCCTCCCGTACGCCGCCGGGATGGCGGGCGCCAAGGTTGTGTTCCCCGGCCGCTTCTCGGCCGACGCAAAGTCGATCGTGGAGCTCGCGCAGGAAGAGGAGGTCACCTTCCTGGCGGGCGTGCCGACGGTCTGGATCGGGCTCGCCAGCTATCTGAAGGAGAGCGGCCAGCGCCTGCCGAAGGTGCGGACCGTGGTGTGCGGCGGTTCAGCCGTGCCGCGGTCGCTGATGGAGACCATGGACTCGGTCGGTCTCCGGATCCTCCACGCCTGGGGCATGACCGAGACCTCGCCCCTGGGCAGCGTCGCGCGCGTGGCCGCGGGGACCAGGGAAGAGGACGAGCTGCGGCTGCGCCTGACCCAGGGCCGAGTCGCGCCGGGGGTGGAGATCCGCATCACCGACCCGACCAGTGGTGAGGAGCTGCCGTGGGACGGCGTCGCCTTCGGCGAGATCCAGGTGCGCGGGCCGTGGATCGCCCGCGGCTACCACAACGGCTACGACCCCGACAAGCTGACCGAGGACGGCTGGTTTCGGACCGGCGACGTGGCCAAGATCAGCCCCGAGGGCTACATCCAGATCGTCGACCGCACCAAGGACGTGATCAAGTCGGGCGGCGAGTGGATCTCCTCGGTCGAGCTCGAGAACGCGGTGATGGCCCACCCGAAGATCATCGAGGCGGCCGTGATCGGGCTCCCGCACGCGAAGTGGGACGAGCGTCCGGTCGTCTACGCGGTCCCCCGGCCGGAGTTCAAAGGCCAGGTCACCGAGGAAGAGATCAAGGACTTTCTCAAGGACAAGGTCGCCAGGTGGTGGCTGCCCGACGAGGTCCGGTTCATCGACGAGGTGCCCAAGACCTCGGTCGGCAAGTTCGACAAGAAGGTCCTGCGGGCCAACGCGACGCCCATCAAGGAAGGAATGAAACAGGAGGCTCGCAAATGAGCGTGAGGGCCGGGGTGCGTGAGCACAGGATCGGGCGCGACACCTTCCACTTCAAGTGGGACAACTCGCTGCCGCCGGCGGTCGAGGTCGACCCTGGCGACATCGTCCACTTCGAGACCGAGGAGGTCACCGCCGGGCAGCTGAAGAAGGGCGACCCCGCCTCCCAGCTGGGCGGCCTGGACTTCAACCGGCTGTATCCGCTCGGCGGACCGGTCTACGTCCGCGGCGCCGAGCCGGGCGACGCGCTCGAGGTGGAGATCCTGGAGCTGAAGCCGGGAGCCTGGGGCTGGGCCGCCCTCCTGCCGGGGCTCGGGCTGCTGGCCTCCGACTTCCCCAACCCGTACGTGCGCTACTTCGACCTCGGCGACCGCACCTCGGCCGAGCTGCGCCATGACGTGCACATCCCGATCGCGCCTTTCTGCGGCACGATGGGCGTGGCGACCGATGATGCCGGTCCGGTCGACGTGCTCCCTCCGACCAAGGGCGCGGGCAACATCGACACCCGCCACCTGACCGCGGGCACCCGGCTTTTCCTCCCCGTTTTCGTCCCCGGCGGGATGTTCTCCGCGGGCGACTGCCACGCGGCGCAGGGAGATGGGGAAGTCTGCGTTACCGGGATCGAATGCCCCATGACGTTCTCACTCCGATTTGGAGTGGTCAAGGGCGGCTCGCCACGCCCCTGGAGCTTCCACTTTGTCACGCCCGCCCAGCCCCTCCAGCCTCGCAGCGACGCGGCGGGCTACCACTCGGTCTGCGCCCTCGGGCCGGACCTGATGGAGAACGCCCGCAACGCGGTCCGCTACACCATCGACTGGCTGGCCGCGGACCACGGACTGAGCCGGGAGGACGCGTACATCCTGTGCAGCCTCGCCGGCGACCTGCGGATCAGCCAGGTCGTCGACCAGCCCAACTGGGGCGTTTCCTTCTACCTGCCGCTGAGCGTCTTCAGCTAGTACAGGGCGTTCCAAACCGATCGGAAACTCCGGTTCTCTCCGGCATACTGGCATGCCCATAGAACCAAAGGTGAGCACGACACAGTTAGGGCGGTATCCGATCGAAGCCGAGCTCGGGCGAGGCGCGATGGGGGTCGTTTACCGCTCGACGCATCCCAGGCTCGAGATC
Source organism: Chloroflexota bacterium (assembly GCA_005889495.1). Classification (GTDB taxonomy): domain Bacteria; phylum Chloroflexota; class Dormibacteria; order Dormibacterales; family Dormibacteraceae; genus 40CM-4-65-16. Next base: position 2,667 of record VBHA01000098.1, on the reverse strand, counting down.
CCGGTCGCGATCAAGGTGCTGTCCGACCAGTACTCGAGCGACCCGAGCTTCCGCCAGCGCTTCCACCGCGAGGCGGCCACGGTCGCCGCCCTCAACCACCCCGGCATCGTCCGCGTCTATGACTTCGACGAGGACGGCCCCGTCCTCTTCATCGTCATGGAGTGGGTGGACGGCCGCTCGATGCGGTCGTGGCTCGACGAGTACGGGCGCTTTTCCGTCGACGTCTCGGTCGACCTGATCCAGCAGCTGCTCTCCGCCGTCGGCGTCGCCCACGACTTCCAGGTCGTCCACCGCGACCTCAAGCCCGACAACATCCTGATCTCCAACCGGGGCAAGACCAAGATCCTCGACTTCGGCATCTCCAAGCTGATCGACGACAAGCACCGCCTGACGGCGACCGGGAGCATGGTGGGGACGCCCGCCTACATGGCGCCGGAGCAGGTGAAGGGCGAGCCGGTCGACGCCACCGCCGACATCTACTCGCTGGGCATGATCTTGTACGAGCTGCTGCACGGGGAGCCGCCTTTCACGGGCCAGCTCCCGGCCGTGCTGCATTCCCAGGTCTTCGACCGCCCGCGCGCGTCGACCGCGATCCCCTCGCCGATCATGGAGATCATCTGGAAGGCGACGGCCAAGGACCGCAGCCAGCGCTTCCAGACATGCGAGGAGTTCGCCGGGGCCTTCCACTACATGCCGAAGGCGGCCATCGCGCACCCGCCCGCGGAGGCGATCTCGGACGAGGCCGCGATCGAGGAAGAGGTCGAGGAGCCCAGGCCGCTGCCGACGCGCACCGACGGCCACAAGCCGGCCGGGGTGTGCACCTACAGCGACTGCCAGGAGCGCCGCGGCTGGGCCTGCGCCTACACCGACATGACCGGACGCAAGTGCAACAGCTGGTGGTGCCGCCGCCACATCCAGTTCATCGAGCGCACGCCGTTCTGCCCCCGCCACGCCAGCGTCATCCGCGCCCTGGCCCCCACGGCCAACACGATCTTCGAGATCAAGAACCGGCCCGCGGTCGACGACCGCGCCCTGCCGCTGGCGGCGCTGGTCGCGGAGGACGTGGACAAGGACGTGACCGAGCTGGTCCGGCGCCGCTACCAGAACCGCAAGGACGTGACGATCGCGCGCGACCGCACGGTGCGCCAGACCTGGTCGGGCCAGAAAGAGGTCGCGTGGGAGCGAAGCTGGGCCGCGCTGAAGAGCCAGGGCTACCTGATCCGGATCGCGGTCCGGGTGTCGGCCGACGAGCCGGACATCGTGCAGCTCCTGATCGGCAACACCGTCGTCTTCAAGGACGTCCCCGACTGGATCACGCGGCGGCGCGAGGGCGAGTCGCCCGACCACGCGGACAGGGCGCGCTTCGGCAAGAAGCTCTTCGCCGCGATCCTCGAGCACGTCGACTCGCCGCGCCCGGTGCCCTCGGCGGTGCCGGCGACCAACAGCAGGCAGATCGAGCCACCGCCGCCGCCGGAGATCAACCGGACGTTGATCGAAGGCCTGGTCCTGCGGATCTCGGCGTCGGCGACCAAGGTCACCGGTTACGAGGTGGCGGAGGCGCTGGCGCTGCCGTTCACCGCGATCGAGCCCATCTTGAAGGCACTGACCGGGACCAACCTGCTCGACGCCCTGGGCCTGGCGCAGGAGCAGGGCCCGTGGCTGGGCCGGCCGCTGCCGGAGCGCATGGCCTACGCGATCACCAAGCAAGGGCGGACGCGCAGCGACCAGATCGGCGATTCGAGCACGCGCTACCTGGGACCAGCGCCAGTGTCGATGCAGGAGTACAAGGCGGTCCTGGCCGAGGCTGCGAAACCGGGCACGCTCGACCTGGTCAAGGTGAGCCTGGCGCTCTCCGGGATCGAGCTTGCGGGGGGAGTCATGGAGGCGGTGCGCGCGGCGGTCAACTCGCGCTCTTCGATCTTCATCTATGGAGCGCCGGGCAACGGCAAGACCACGCTGGCGCGTCGCATCCCGTCGCTGCTGGGCGGTCCGATCGTGCTCCCGGTGGCGCTGGACGTCGGCGGCGGCGAGGTGATGACGATCTTCGACGGCGCCGTCCACCGCCTGGAGCCGAACCAGCCCGCCGACAAGCGGTGGCGCCGCGTGTCCCGGCCTCTCGTCCAGGTGGGCGGCGAGTTCCAGCTCGAGATGTTCGACTCGACGTGGGAGGAAGGATCGCGCGTGTACGGCGCGCCGCTCCAGGTCAGGGCCAACGGCGGCGTGCTCCTGATCGACGACCTGGGCCGGCAGCGCGTGTCGCCGAAGCAGATCCTGGACCGCCTCCTGGTGCCGCTGGAGCAGGACACGGATTTCCTGAACCTCACGGCCAGCGGGCGCAAGGTCGAGATCCCATTCCAGGCGCAGCTCGCCCTGTCGACCAACCTGAAGCCGGCCGAGCTGCTGGACGAGGCTTACCTGCGGCGCCTTGCGTACAAGGTGCTGATGCCCGATCCGACGTGGGAGATGTGGTGCCGGATCTTCGAGCGCGAGCGGGCGCGGCTCACGATCCCGGCGGCGCCCCAGGCGCTGGAGATGATCCAGACGCTGTACGGCGGACGGCCGCTGCGCGGCAACCATCCGCGCGACCTGCTGGAGCGGCTGGTCGACGTCTCGTCAGCGCGGGGGGTGCGGCCGCAGCTGACGCCGGAGCTGGTCGAGGCGGCCTGG
>VBHA01000199.1 GCA_005889495.1 Chloroflexota bacterium | reverse complement strand
GCCCATGGCGGTTGCAGACCGCCGCCACCGTCAGCTCCGACTTGCCGGGGTCCACCCGGGCCTGGAAGGCGAGATGCACGCGTCCGCTCGCCGGGGTGAGGTGGAAGACGCCCTTCTCGGGAACGCGATCGGCGGCGTCGGTCACCTCGATGGACTCGATGTAGTGATCGGCCGTCATCGGGTGGGCCATCTCCACCACCAGCGGGACCTTGGCCTTGTTGATGGTGAACCCGGGCGCATGCAGGACGGGCAGGTGCTCGCGCTCGAACGGCGTGAGGCGAGCCGGATCGCCCGCGAGCAGATGTTCGCCCGCGGGCGACGCCCGGGCGGGCCCGATGAAAAGCCCGCCCACGGCTGCCGTGGCCGCGCCGAGAAAACCTCTCCTGGAGATCTCCGAGGACGGCGCCCTGGTGCGCTGGCTCATGGACGCGCTCAATGCGTCCCCGGCTCGAGCTTGGAGCCTCGATTCGACCAGTAGATGTAGGCCTCGAGCGCCTTCATCGCGTCCGAGTCCGAATCGAGCTTCACGCCTTCGTTGGGCTTCTCGATGCACCAGTTGATCATGTCCCGCAGCGTCGAGAACTTGCCGATCTGCTCCTGGAACTTGGGGAACTCGTGCGGGTGTACGTCGGACGCGAAGGGATGGCACATCGCGCACGACATCCCCGTCCTCGAGAGCTGCACGCCCATCTTCTTCTGCGTGTCCGCGTCTCCGTGGAAGAGCAGATCGCCGATCCGCACCTGCTCGAGAAAGACCTCCTCGAACACCTTGAGCTGCTCGGGAGTGTGCTTGTCCTTGTGGGCCGCCGCCTGGAAGGCGACGAAGCAGAGCACAGCGAGCGCGGCGCCCGCCGGGATCCATATCTGTCGGGTCATTTCATGGCCTTTCTCTGTCGTGCAGGCGCGACTACTTGACGCTGCCGGTAATGGGAGGGGGCTCGGCATCCGCCAGCCGAGGATGGAGGACCTGGTTGCGGTTGTCCCCGCATCCCGAATCCGCCGTCGCGGTGGCGTAGACGTCCTTGCGCCACATCACGTACTCGTTGTCGACCTTGCTGGCGCTGTTCATCCCCAGCGCCGACCACCCGACGCCGTCGAAGTAGTCGCCGGGGTCGACCCGCACCATGCACTTGGTGAGCTTGGGCACGCCCTTGGGGGCGTAGGGCCAAGGCCAGGACGTCGCGAGCATGCCGATGGAACGCATCTTGCCGATCTCGTGATAGAGCACCTGGTGCACGTGCCCGTGGACGCTCGTGACGTTGTCGTGGCGCTTGAGGATCTCGTTCACCTCGCGCCAATCGCGCACCCAGAAGTTCCAGGGCGCGTAGTAGTCGAACAGCGGGTTGTGGCTGAAGATCACGACCGGCTTGTCCTTCGGCCAGCTCGACAGGGTGCGATCGAGCCAGGCGAGCTGCTCCGGACCGACTGCCGCCCAGGCCCCGCCCAGCGTTCCGTCGAGGGTAGCCATGTGGCCCATGCGCTCCTGCGGCGTCATCTTCCTGATCGTCCAGAAGTCCTTGGCGTGGCTGATGGTGTCGAGGCCGATGAAGCGCACGCCTTTGTGATCGAAGGACCAGTAGGGCGCGCCGAACATCCTCTCCCAGGCCTTGCCCATGTCGAGGTACCAGTCGTGCTCCCCGGGGATGTAGACCTTCTTGGTCTTCACCTCTTTGAGCAGCTCGGCCCCGAGCTCGAGCTCGACAGGGTTGCCCAGCTGGCCAAGGAAGTCTGCGCCGCCTGCGCCACTTCGATGGTGTTCAGGAAAGGGAACCAACCGGCAGCTGCGGCTCCTCCGACTCCTGCCAGGACCGATTTGTGCAGGAAGATACGGCGGCTGATGCCCAGCGACCGCGCTGGGCGCTCGCCTGCCGCCTCCAGTTCTTTTTGCATCTCCAGGCGCTCGCTCCGATTGTCATTCCTATCCATCCGTTCTCTCCCTCCGATTTTCGAGATCGTCCGCGGCGGACGCGGCCAGGGGGCCGCGTCGCGAATCACTTCTTCTTCAACTCGACCGTGACCTGCGCGACCTTATTGGCCTCGACCGTGACCGGAATGTCCGTTTCGCCCGCGTACTCCTGCCAGGCGGCCAGCGTGTAGGAACCCGGCGGCACCTCGGGGAGGCTGAAGGTGCCGTTCTTGGCGGTGACGGCGTAGTAGGGATTGTCGGCGACGTAGACGTAGCCCCGCATCCAGCCGTGCGCGTCGCACTCGAAGCGAACCATTCCCTCGGTCTTGAGGGGCTTCTCGGCCTTCTGGCCCTTGATCGGCAGAGCGACGTTGAAGACGGTGCTCTTGCCCGAGAAGCTGTGGATGTTGTGCATGACCGGGTCCTCGTTGAGCGTGACGAGGCTGGTCCCCACCGGGAGCGCCTGCACGCGGGGCACGAACTCGCACCCCTTGTTGACGAGCTCGGGGTTCTTGGCAGGCTTTTGCCAGGCCTTGCCCTTGGTCAGCTCCTTCAAGTACACCACCGCGTCCTGGACGCCTTTCTGGGAGTCGACGGTAACCTCAGGCTCGTCCCGGATCTTGCCGCAAGTTTCGCGGTCCTTGGTGGGAATCACCTTCCGGGTCGGCACCAGCCCCTGGAACTCGACCTTGCCGCTGATGGTGCCACCCTCGGAGACGGTGGTCACCTGGTAGGCGGCGGCGGGACCAGCCAGGAGGCCGGCGAGAGCGAGAGCAAGAAAAGATCTTGAGACCTGTACTAGTCGCGGCATGTGTCGATCCCCCGTCGAACATGGTAATGTTCGCGCAAACAACACTAATTATCGAAATGGCTTACTGCTCCACTGGCGCCCCGAGGCCGTGAACGACGTCGTCTTGCTGGCCGGGCGACCCAGCCTTGACCTTGCTTTCCGACCGCCAGCCCATCATCCCGAAGCGCAATGCGTAGGGCTCGAAGCCCAGCGCCACCAAGCCTCCGAGCGCCATCGATTCCATGTGCCCGGTCGAGCACACGAGCACGATGGTCTTCCGGCTCGCGTTGAGCCTCGACAGGTTCGCCTCGCGGAAGAGCGTCTGAAGCGGCATGTTGACCGCCCCGGGAACATGGCCCTTGGCGAAGTCTTGGGGCGAGCGGACGTCGACCACCAGGTATTTCATCGTGCCCTGGTCGAGGCTCTCCCACACCTCGGACGCCGGAATCACCCGGGTCCCACCTCCGGTCCGCTCGAAGAAATCAGCCAACCTGTCACGCGCGCCATGACCAGAAAGGGCGGGCATCGCGTTGAGAACGCGCTGCTCGTGCTTCGGAACGTCGTTCCCGGTCAACGAGGCAGCGGGCGGGTTTGCATTCGCCGCCGCCGGACCGGCGTACAGGAAGCACAACGCAGCGACTGCCACTGCCTGCCCGAGGACCT
>VBHA01000097.1:7530-9878 GCA_005889495.1 Chloroflexota bacterium | reverse complement strand
AAGGCGCGCGCGGTGAAGCCCGATGACTTGACCCGGATCTCCTTGCCGTGGCGGTTGCGGCCCTTGACAACGACCGTCTCGGCCCGCTCCACCTCGCCGACCCAGCCGGGGTAGCTGAGGCAGCCCTCGTAGCCAAGCTGCGTGCCTTCCTTCTTGACAACCTCGGGGTTCACCAGGCCCCAGATCTGCTTGTCGTCGCCCTTGACGACGCAGACGCGAAGGGGGACTCCGATCTGGTTTGCCGCCAGCCCGGCTCCGGGGGCGTCGATCATGGTCTCGGTCAGGTCGTCGATCAGGCGCTGGATGGAAGCGTCGATGCGCGTGACCTTCTTTGCCTTCTCGCGCAAAACGGGGTGCTCGAACGTCAGGATCGGCCGGACCACGATCTGGATTCTACCCGCGACCTGTGAAAACCCAACCTGACAGTCGCCGAGGCATCAAATCACCCAGCGCGACCTGATCATCACGTCCCGGTTCTCGATCTCGTCATAGCCCCGGAACGCCTGGATGCGCGTCGGCCGGAGGCGGAAGAACATCCAGCCGTCCATCTCCCGCGGGTCCCAACCCATGGCTTTCTTGAACCCGCTCGCCAGGTCGGCTCCATCCTCCACCGCGACGCTGTCGATCATCTGCGCCTGGATCACGATCGCGTCCGACGGGTCCCCGCCGGCGACCGTGACCAGGGGGTTCATGGCCATGTTCCGGGCGGAAACGCTGGTGCCGAGCGTCGTGACCACCAGCTCGTGGCCGTCCCACCAACCAGACACGGCGATGATGTGCGGCCGGCCGCCGATGGGAGCCGTGGCCAACCAGTACCTGCCCTGCTTCTCCAGGGCCGCCAGCACGTCCTTCTTGCGTGTCTCGGTATCTCTCAATTACGTGACCGGGTCGACGTCAAAGCTCCAGTCCTTGCCGCGCGGCGCGAGATTGCGGGCGCGCTCCAGGCCGTCGCCTTTGAGCGTCACCTGCCAACGGTACTCGCCTCGCAAGCGGTGGATGAACGCGGGCGACGGACCCATGACGCGGATGCCTTCGATGCCGTCCTTGAGCAATCCCGCGGCGATCGTCTCAGCGGCCTCACGCGCCGCCCCGGCGGCCTTTCCGTCGTCGCGGTCGGTCCGCGTGAGCACGGCCAGCTGCGCGTACGGCGGAAAGACGAATGCCTTGCGAGCCGGAAGCTCGGCGGCGTAGAAGCCTTCGAAGTCGCCGGCCGCTGCGCAGCGGAGCGCGTAATGCTCGGGATTGCTCGTCTGCACGACGACCCGGGAGGGGCGACCGTCCCGTCCCGCCCGCCCGGCGACCTGGGCGACCAGCGCAAAGGTGTTCTCGGCCGAGCGGTAGTCGGGAAAATGCAGCGGCAGGTCGGCGTCGACGACGCCGACGCAGGTCACGGCCGGCAGGTCGAGCCCGCGCGCGACCAGCTGGGTGCCGACAAGGATGTCGGCGCGCCGCTCGCTGAACGTCTCCCACACACGGAAGTAGGCGTCGGGCCCACGCGCGACGTCGCTGTCGAGACGCAGGACGCGCGCCTGCGGCCACAGCCGCTTGACCATGCCCTCCAGGCGCACCGTGCCCATGCCCAGGGCGCGGATGTTGCGGCTGCCGCAGTGGTCGCAGACGGACGGCATCGCGCGCGAGTAACCGCAGTAGTGGCACACCAGGCCTTCGACTACAACTGAAGGTGCGCCCAGCGCGCGTCCGGCGGCATGCTGGACGAGGGCAACCGAGCAGCCCAGGCACTGCACCGAACGTCCGCAGTCGCGGCACATGACGTAGGTCGCCAGGCCGCGACGGTTGAGATAGAGGATGGTCTGCTCCTCGTTCTCGAGCGTCTTCGTCACCGCTTCGACGAGCCGCCGCGAAAGAGGCTGGCGGTTGCCCGCGGCTGCCTCGTCCCGCATGTCGACGAGCTCCACCTCGGCGTCGTGCCCGACGATGCGGCGCGTCATGGTCGCGAGCGCGGTGGCGCCGCTCTTCGCCTCGTGGTAGGTGGCCACCGCCGGTGTGGCCGAGCCCATGACGAGCCGGGCGCCGGTAACCGCCGCGAGCCGCCGCGCCACCCATCCCGCCTCGTAACGGGGCGTGCGGTCCTGCTTGTACGCGGCCGAGCCCTCCTCGTCGAGGCAGATCAGGCCGAGCCGCGGGATCGGCGCGAACACCGCCGACCGGCTGCCCAGGACGACCTGGGCCTGGCCCCGGCGGGTGCGCCACCACTGCTGCGCCCGCTCGAGCTCGGTCAGCTGCGTGTGCAGCACCGCCACCGGCGCGTTGAGCCGGGCGCGCACGCGCTGGACGAGCTGCGGCGTGAGCGAGATGTCGGGCACCAGCAGGAGCACCCGCAGGCCGTC
>VBHA01000097.1:0-7398 GCA_005889495.1 Chloroflexota bacterium | reverse complement strand
ATGCACTCGATGAGCGGCACCCAATAGTGATCGGCCACCTGGCGCGCAAGCTCGACCTGGTGCGGCAGGAGCAGCGGCTCATCGCCGGCCGAAGCGATCGACTTCGTCTCGACCCCGGGGTCATCAGTCGCGAGAGAGACCACGAAACCGTAGGTGCTGCGGCGGCCGAACGGCACTGTGACGCGATGCCCGGGGACCAGGTCGATGCCTTCGGGCACGGCGTAGGTATAGGTTTCGCGGCCAATGCCGCGGGCGGCCTCCACGGCCACCTCTGCGTAAAGGGCCACCTAGCGTTTCAGCTTCGGGAGCACCAAATCGAGGATCCGATCCGCCATCTCTCTCTTCGTCGCCTTCTCCAGCTCGTGCCGCGACCCGTCCGAGAACAGCAGCACCCCGGCGTTGTAGTCGCTGCCGAAACCGATGTCACGGCGCGAGATGTCGTTCGCAACGATGGCGTGCAGTCCCTTTCGATTCAACTTCTCGACTCCCTTGGTGTCGAGGTCAGAGTCTTCCGCCGCGAAGCCGACGCGAAACACCCCGGCCAGGGACTCGTCCCCGGCGAGCGACGCGACGATGTCAGGGATCGGCTCGAGCTGAAGGCTCAGACTCGGGGTCTCCTCGCGGCGAATCTTGTGCCTGGCCGCACGGGTGGGACGAAAATCACCGACAGCCGCGGCCATCAAGAGCAGGTCCGCGCCGCCCAGCTGGGAGCGCAGCTCGGCGAGCATCTCCTCCGCCGTGTCGACGCGCTGCACGTCGACGCCGTGATGGGCTGGATGTGACGCCGCCGACACCAGCGTGACCCGCGCACCCCGGTCGGCGGCGGCCGCCGCCAGCGCGAAGCCCATCTTGCCACTGGAGTAGTTGCTTATGAAGCGCACGGGGTCGATCGGCTCGCGCGTGCCTCCGGCGGTCACCACGACGCGGCGCCCGGCGAAGTCGTACCGTGCGCGGACCGCATGGACCATCACGCCGAAGATCGCCTGGGCGCCGGCGAGACGGCCCGTGCCCGTGTGTCCGCTTGCGAGGTGGCCCGATTCCGGCTCGACCACGGTGACCCCACGGCGGCGCAGCGTCGCGAGGTTTTCCTGCACCGCCGGCTTCGACCACATGGCATCGTTCATCGCCGGCGCCACGACGACCGGGCAGCGCGCCGCGAGCAGCGTCGCCGTGACGACGTCGTCCGACCGGCCGGAGGCGATCCGGCCGATGACATTTGCCGTCGCCGGCGCGACCAGGATCACCTGCGCCCAGTCGCCCAGGGCCACGTGAGGTTCGGGCGAACCGCCTGCGTCGAACAGGCCGGCCAGCGCGGGGTTCCCCGTGACGCCCTGGAACGTGGGTGGGCCCACAAAGCGGGTCGCCGACGGGGTCATCGCCACGCGCACCTCGCAGCCCGCCTGCGTGAGCGCGGAAGCGAGGTCGACCACCTTGTAGGCGGCGATCCCGCCGGAGACCAGGAGCGCGATGCGCAGGCCGCGCAGCTCGTTGGGAACCGGTGTTGGGTCTAGAGGCACGTTCCCTCTTCCGGCATGGGCTAAGTTTGCCGCTCGCGGGCGCGCTGGATCAGGCCCAGGATCTCTCGCGCCGCCCGCTCGACGTCGTCGTTGGTCACGACGTGGTCGTAGTGCGAGACAAACGTCATCTCGCGCTCCGCGATCTGGCGCCGCGAGGCGAGGTCTTGCACCGATTCGCTGCCGCGCCCCTCCTGGCGGTGCCTGAGCTCTTCGTCGGACGGCGCGACGACGAAGATCAGGATCGCGTCCGGCATCAGGCGGCGCACCTGTTCCGCGCCCTGGACGTCGATCTTGAGGACGATGTCGCGCCCGGCGTCCCTGGTCCGCTCCACCCGGTCGCGGAAGGTGCCGTAGAGGTTGCCGTTGTAGGTCGCGTGCTCCAGGAACGCGCCCCTGGCGACCAGGTCGTCGAACTCCCGCGGGGTCAAGAAGGTGTAGTTCTCGTCCGGCTTCTCGCCCGGCCTCGGCTTGCGCGTCGTACCGGAGACCGAGTACGTGAGGTTGGGGTCCAGCTCGAGCAGCCGGTGGATGACCGTGTCCTTGCCCACGCCGGAGGGGCCGGAGATGACGACCAGCAGGCCCCGCCTCACGGCGCCGATTCCCAGAAGCCCTGGAAGTCCGCGGGGGGCGGCGCCTCGAAGCTCATGTCCTTGCCCGTCCGTGGGTGCCGGAGCCTGAGCCGCCACGCATGCAGCATGGGACGGTCGGCGCCTTCCTCGCGGCCCCCGTACTCCGTGTCCCCGGCGACCGGGTGGCCGAGGGCGGCGAGGTGGACGCGGATCTGGTGGGTCCGGCCGGTGTCGAGCTCACAGCGCAAAAGGGTATGGGTTCGCCTTCGCTCGACGACCTCGTACCGCGTCCGCGCGTAGCGCCCGCCGGCCACCACCGCCATCCTCTTGCGCTCGCGTGGATCGCGACCGATCGGACCTTCGAGCTCGCCTGCTTCGGTCTTGATCGAACCCCGGACGATCGCGAGATAAGTCCTGCTGAGCGAGCGGTCCTTCAGCTGCGCCGACAGCGCCCGGTGACTCGTGTCGTTGCGTGCGACGACGATCAGGCCGGACGTGCCTTTGTCCAGTCGATGCACAACGCCCGGCCGAGCCACCCCGCCGACCGTCGACCACGCGCCCCCGCGACCCAGCAGCGCGTGCACGAGCGTTCCGGTGTAATGCCCCGGCGCGGGGTGAACGACCATGCCAGCCGGCTTGTCGATGACCGCGAGGTCTTCGTCCTCGTAGACGATGTCCAGTGCGATGTCCTCCCCGCCGGCCTCGACGACGAACGCCTCCGGTATCTCGTAGTCGACGACGTCGCCGGCGGCCACCCGGTCCGCCGGGTCGGCGGGATGGCCGTTGATCAGCACCAGGTGCCCTTTGATCAGGCGCGCGGCGGCGGATCGGCTCAGCCCGGCGGCCTGCTCGGCGAGGAAGCGGTCGAGCCGCGGCGACGGCGCGGATGCGGTCAGCTGGTGGGTTTTCGTAGTGCGTAGCTTGCGATCAGAAGCACCACGCCGACGGTGACCGCCGAGTCGGCGACGTTGAAGACCGGCCAGAAGTGGAAGTTGATGAAGTCGGTGACCGTGCCGTTGACGAGGCGTTCGTAGCCGTTGCCGACGGTGCCGCCCATGATCAGTCCGAGCATCGCGTAGGTCCACTCGCCGGCCACGGTCCGGAAAACGTAGACGGCGAGCGCGACCGCGACGACGAGGGAGGCGATGAGGAAGATGCCCGCCGCCGCCGGCGCGATTCCAAACGCGGCCCCCGAGTTGTGCACGTTGGTGATGCCGACGAGCCGGCCGGCGACCGAGACCTCGGTGCCGTACGGCACCTGCGCCGCCACGATGCTCTTGGTGATGCGGTCGAGGATGAACACCGCCACCGCGACGACCACGAAAACGATCCGCGCGGTGTTCACGCGCGCTTGAGGCCGATCCAGAGCTGCTCTCCTTCGATCATCATCTGCTCGCCGTCGAATCCATCTTCTCGGCCCTTCTCGAGGGTCACGGAGAGAGTTTCCGTCTTGATGTATTCGCAATGCCGCTCCACCGCCCGCTGGAGCAGGCCGTCGGCCTCGTAACGGGTGTGGATCCGGTCCTCGACGTTGAGGCCGAGCTTCTTGCGGCGGTCCTGGATGGTGCGCACCACCTCCCGCGCAAGCCCCTCCTGCTTGAGGTCCTCGGTGATCACGGTGTCGAGCTCGGCCTGCTCCGCGCCGAAGGTGATGGTCTTGACATTGAGCTCTTCGCGGACGATGGCGGCGATGTCCTCGGGCAGCGGGTCGCCCGGAATCGCGATCCCGGCGAGGGGCTGGCGGACCTTCAGGCGCGCCGCGTCTCGTGCGGCCAGGCCCGCCTCCACGGCCTGCCGGGCGCGGACCATGTCGGCCTCGACCTGCGAGTCCTCGGCGCCGACCGTCTCGGGGAAGTCCGAGAGGTGGACGGAACGGCCGTCTGAAAGGTTGCGGTAGATGGCGTCGGCGGTGAAGGGTGCGAACGGCGCCATCAGGGCGGCGACCGTGCGCAGGGTCTCGTACAAGGTCTGGTAGGCGGCGAGCTTGTCGCGGTCCGACTGAGACTTCCAGAACCGCCGGCGTGAGCGCCGGATGTACCAGTTGGAAAGGTCGTCGACGAAGCGCTGGATGCGGCGCGCGGGTTCGACCGCGTCGTACGCGTCGAGGCCGGTGTTGACGCTCGCGACCAGGTTGTTCAACTTCGACATGAGCCACCGGTCCAGCACGTGCCGCTCACCCAGCGGCAGAGCCGGCTGGGCGGGGTCGAATTCGTCCAGCCGGGCGTAGGTGACGAAAAACGAGAAGCAGTTCCACAGCGGGATGAAGAACTGCTGCACCGTCTCCTTGAGAGCGGCGTCGCCGGTGCGATAGTTCTCGCCCACCTGCGTCGAGGTGTAGAAGTACCAGCGCACGGCGTCCGATCCGAAGGTGTCGAACAGGTAGTTGGGGTCGAGCACGTTGCCGCGCGACTTCGAGGCTTTCTTGCCCTTCGGATCGACGACGTGGCCGAGGCAGATCACGTTGCGGTACGAGTTCTGGCGAAAGAGGAGTGTCGAGATGGCGAGGAGCGTGTAGAACCAACCGCGCGTCTGGTCGATCGCCTCGGAGATGAAATCGGCGGGGAAGGTCTGCTCGAAAAGCTCCTTACCCTGCCGCGGGTACCCGCGCTGCGCGAAAGGCATCGACCCGGAGTCAAACCATGTGTCGAGGACTTCGGGCACGCGCCGCATGACGCCACCGCACTTCTCGCACGGCAAGGTCACGGCGTCGATGTACGGCCGGTGCAGGTCCGCGTCGTCCTTCAGTCCGATCTCGGCCGCGGAGCTGACTATTCGCTTCTCGTCGCACCCCTCACACACCCAGATCGGCACGGGTGTGCCCCAGTAGCGGCTGCGCGAGAACTGCCAGTCCACGTTGTTCTCCAGCCAGTCGCCCATGCGTCCGGTTTTGATGTGGGCGGGCACCCAGTTGGTGGCGTTGTTGTTCGCGATCAGCTCCGCTTTCCGCTCGGTCGTCCGGATATACCAGGCGTCGAGCGCGTAGTAGATCAGCGGCGTCTTGCAGCGCCAGCACTCCGGGTAGGTGTGGAGGATGGTCTCGGCCTTGTAGAGCAGGCCTCGCGCCTTGAGGTCGTCGATGATGAGGGGATCGGCCTCCTTGACGTGGAGGCCCGCGAACCTCTCGACGTAGGGCAGGAACTTCCCATCCAGGCCGACGGTGTGCTTGAACGGAATGCCCTTCTCCTGGCAGAGACGCAGGTCGTCGACACCGTAGAGCGCCGACGTGTGGACGACGCCCGTGCCCTCGTCGGTGGAGACGAAGTCTGCGTCGACGACATACTGGGCGCGTCCTTGGTCGGGCACGGAGTAGGGGTAGAGCGGCTCGTAGTCGAGGCCGACCAGGTCCCGGCCCTTCATCCGCTCGACGACCTCCGGCCGTTCCTTCAGCACGCCCACAAGCGGCTCCGCGAGGATGAGGTGCTCGTCTCCCTCCTTGACCTTGATGTAGTCGACGTCGTCGTCGACCGCCAGGGCGACGTTGCCTGGAAGGGTCCAGGGCGTCGTCGTCCAGGCGAGGATCGAGGTGTTCGGGTCCTTCTTCAGCCGGAACCGGACGAAAACGCTCGGGTCGGGCACGTTGTCGCGATAGCCCTGGGCCAGCTCATGGCTCGAGAGAGGCGTGGCGCAGCGCGAGCAGTACGGCGCCACGCGGAAGCCCTTGTAGACAAGGTCCTGCTTCCACATCTCGCTCAGCGCCCACCAGACCGACTGGATGTAGTCGGAGGTCAGCGTCCAGTACGCGTGGTCGTAGTCCTGCCAGAAGGCCATGCGCTCGCTGAAGACGCGCCAGTCGTCGACGTACTCGAAGACGCTCTGCCGGCAGAGCTCGTTGAACCTCTCCACGCCGATCTCGTTCTCGATCTCGAACTTGCCCGAGATGCCCAGCTTCTTCTCGACCTCGATCTCGACCGGCAGGCCGTGGGTGTCCCAGCCGGCCTTTCGCTCGACGTAGAAGCCCTTCATCGTCTTGTACCGGCCGAAGAGGTCCTTGAACGCCCGCGCGAGGATGTGGTGCGTGGCCGGCTTGCCGTTTGCGGTGGGCGGCCCCTCGTAGAAGACAAAGCGTGGCCGGCCCTCGCGCAGCTCGAGCGAGCGCTCGAACGTGCCCTCGGCCTTCCAGCGCTTCATGAGCTGGACCTCGAGCTCCGGGAAGCTCACGCGCTGATCGACTTTCTCGAACACTCTCACTCCACAGAGATACGTATTGGCGATCTCTGGGACGGGCCCTTGACCGGGCCCGCGGTACCACCCAGATTCCCGAGGCGGCCGGATCCTGGCCTCGGACTCTCCTTGGGTTGCGGCTCGGGAGTGATCTCGGTGCCGTCTTCGGCCGCCCTGTTCTCAGCTGGGGCAGGGCTCTCTGTCGACCGCTCAAACGGACCTAACTGTCTCCGTCAGCGCCGAGCGAAGCTCGATTTTACGCCGTCGCGTGCTATGGGCCGGCGAGGTTGTTCAGCACGCTGATCAGGATGATCGCGCCGATGCCGACGACCATGGGCGAGAGGTCGATGCCGCCCATCGGAGGTAGAAGGCGCCGAATGGGCGCCAGCACTGGCTCGGTGACCTGCCACGCAAGCCGGGACAGCGGATTGGTCGGAAACGGGCTGACAAAGGAGAAGACCACGCGGATCAGGACGATGATCAGGAAGGCCTGCAGCACGAAGGTCAGGCCCTGGATGAGGATCGTCACCCAGCCCCTGCCCCTCCGGCGGCTGCGCGGCCACCTCCCCCTGACTGGGGAGGAACAGGCCGCGGGCCGAAGAGGACCTGGCCCAACCGCAGCATCGTGCTGCCCGCGGCGACGGCTGTCTCGAAATCTCCGCTCATGCCCATGGAAAGGATAGGGAGCGACCTACCCAGCCGCTCCTGGGCGGCGTCGCGAAGCACGCGCAGCTCGTCAAATGCCGGCCTGGGGTCGCGCTCGGCGGGGCCCATCGCCATCAGTCCCTGGAGGTCGAGCGTCTCGGCCACTGCGTCGATCACCCTGGCGGCGTCTTCCGGAGGCACCCCGGTCTTCCTGGGATCGCGGGCCACGTTGACCTCGACCAGCACTTTCTGCTCCACATCGATCCGCGCAAGTGCTTCGGCGACGCGCTCGGAATCGATGGAGTGGATGAGGGCGAAGCGGCCGGCCGCGATACGGGCCTTGTTGGTCTGCAGGTGGCCGACCAGGTGCCAAACGGCACCCTGGACCAGGTCCATCTTGCCCACCGCCTCCTGGACGCGGTTCTCGCCCAGGATCTTCAAGCCCGCGTCGAGGGCGGCCTGGCAGACCTCGGGGCCGAAGCCCTTCGTCACGGCGACGATCGTGA
>VBHA01000096.1 GCA_005889495.1 Chloroflexota bacterium | reverse complement strand
TCGACCTCGCACAACGGCACCGATTTCACCGCCGCGAACACCGGCGCCATCGTCCAGGCCGGCGAATCGATCAAGACCGATACCAAAGGCCGGGCGGCGATCACGCTGCCCGACGGCACGATCACGCGGCTCGCGAGCAACACGCAGATCAAGCTGGACGCCGCCCACTTCACCAAGAACGGCAACCTCCACGACGTGTCGATGACGCAGCAGGTCGGGCGCACCTTCACCAACGTTCAGCACCTGGCCTCGGGCGCGACGTTCGACGTCCACGGCAAGACGGCGACCGCCAGCGTGCGCGGGACGAAGTTCGAGATCTACATGAAGACCGACGGCACGATGACCGTCAAGCTCTTCGACGGCACCCTCGTCCTGACCTCGAGCAAGGGCAGCGCGACCCTGCACGCGGGCCAGCAGGTCACCGTCGCCGCCGACGGATCGATCGGAGCCGTCGGCCCGATCGTCCCCGACCCCGACGATCCCTTCGGCCCCGCGCTCGATGCCTCCAACGCGGTCCAGGCCGGGACCACGCCGGGCACCGAGCAGGACTTCGTCGGCGCGCCGCTGCACAACGGCGACAGGCAGACGTACACGTACGGCTACGCGGGCGGCAACCTGGTCAAGGCCTCGCTCGGTTATCCAGGGAGCGCGATGAAGCTCACCGTCAAAGCCCCTGACGGGCAGCAGTATTTCGGCACCGGCAAGTCGCCGATCGTGGTCACCATCCACAGCGCGCCGCCGGGCATCTACACCATCTACGTCGACGGCGTCAGCGGTCTGGGCGCCGGCGAGGAACCGTTCCTGGCCGTGGCCTCGGTCGAGGATTGCAAGAGCGCCGACATCGAGCAGTTCGGCGCGGTCCACCGCGGCTACACGGCGCAGGACCTGATCACGGCGGTCGAGCAGTCGGGTGCGTCCGGCGTCTCCAACCTTTCCCTGGCCATCAGCGAAAACTCGATCTCGGGCGCGATCATCACGGCCAAGGGCACCTACAACGGCTTCACCTGGAGCGGTTCCGCGGTGCTGACCGCGCACAACGGCGTCTTCGACATCATGCCGACCGGCGGCACCATCTTCGGCATGAACGTGCCGGCGCAGCAGGTCGTGGACCAGATCGCCGCGGCGATCGGCCAGAACCCTTCGAATGTGAGCCCCGGGTTCACGGTCGACCGCCTCTTCACGTGCAACTCGGTGCTGATGGTCGACGGCCGCACGGGCAACAGCTAGCCTTTTCTTCCCCATTCATGGGGAAGTGGCGCCGACCTGTCTTCCCCATTTATGGGGAAGTGGCGCCGCAGGCGCCGATGGGGCTGGGCGGAACTAAAAGCTGAGCAGCTTCCTCAACACGCGCCGCGGGCGCCGACCTGTTCTTCCCCATTTATGGGGAAGTGGCGCCGCCAGGCGCCGATGGGGCTGGGCCGAGCTAAAAGCGGAGCAGCTTCCTCAACACGCGCCGCGCGCGCGTCGGCGCCGAACCGTTGTCCCCCACGCTGCCGTTGCGTGAGGTGATCGCGGACTCGAGCCGGTCCAGCAGCTCACCCGCGGTCGCCGGACGGCGGGCAGGGTCGCGATCCATCGCCTGCTGGAGCACGGCGGCGAACGCAGGCGAGAGGTCGGGATCGATCTCGCGCACGTTGGGCGGAGGCTCGTAGAGCCGGCGGCTCAAGGTCTCGATCCAGCTCTTGGAGGAGAACGGCGGCCGGCCGGTCGTCGCCTCGAAGATGATTGCGGCGAGCGAGTACACATCCGCGCGGCCGTCGACCTCGTGCCCGACCAGGCGCTCCGGAGCGACATAGTCCGGTGCGACGGGGCCACCCGTGCCCGGTCCGGTGTTGAACGACGCGACGGTGCCCAGGCCGAAGCCCGTGAGCAGGGTGCGTCCGTCCTCGGCGAGCAGGATGCTCGCGGGTTTCACGTCGCGGTGCACGGTCGCGCGGGAATGCGCGTAGTCGAGCGCGCTGGCGATCGGACGCAGGAGCTCGATGATGCCGAGCGGGTCGTACCTCTGGTCGTCGCCCAGCATCGTGTCGAACGTCGTCCCGGCGACGAGCTCGGTCACCAGGTAGGGCGAATCGCCTTCGTAGGCGAGCTCGTAGAGCTTGGGGATGGCCTCGTGCTCGAGCGCGGTGTAGGAGCGGAGCTCGAGCAGGAAGCGGCGCGAGAAGCTGACGTCGCGGGCGACGCCGGTACCGATGGTGCGCAGGGCCACGCGGCGATGCAGGCGAGGATGCTCGGCCTCGTAGATCGAGCCCAGGCTGTCTGTGTCCAGCTCCCTCAGCAGGCGGTAGCCGCCGACGCTGCGGTGACCGTTGCCGTTTTCAGATTTGGGTTTGGACCCGTTCGTCTGCTCGGCTTCCTGTCCCACGAAGATTGAACTTTAGGCCACCGACCCGCCCCGGGGCACCCAAAACGACGTTTGGCCCTATCGTTGCAATGCGTCGGCGTGGCGGAATGGCAGACGCGCCAGCCTTAGGAGCTGGTGCCCGAAAGGGCGTGGAGGTTCAAATCCTCTCGCCGACACCACCGCTCTTCGTGAAGTTCTCGATCTGCAGTCGATCGATGTCGCCCGCGGCCTCGAAGTCGAAGATCCTCGACATGAAGTAGAGCTCGAGCTCCATTGCCCGCTTGATGGTCGAGTCTTTGCGCCAGCCGTGCTGCTCGCCCTCGAAGGCGACATACGCGTAAGGCAGCTTCTTCTCCTTGCACGCCTCTATGAAGGTCTCGGCCTGGCTCGGCGGCACGATCACGTCCTCGAGTCCCTGGAACAGCACGACCGGGCAGTTGAGCCCGTCGGCGAAGTGGACCGCCGAGCGGTCGTAGTACAGGTCCTTGCGCTCGGGATACGGCCCGATGCACCACTGGTCGTAATGCGACTCGAACTTGTGCGTGGTCCCGTCGAACAGCTCGAGGTTGCCGATGCCGTAGTGGCTCGCGCCCGCGTGGTAGAAATCTCGCTTGGTCAACGAAAGCAGGACGGTGAATCCGCCCGCCGACCCGCCCGTGACCTCGATCCTCTGCGGATCGATCAGGCCCTGGTCGGCCAGGTAGCGGGCGGCGTTGATGCAGTCGTCGACGTCGACCACGCCCCAGTTGCCTTTGAGCCGGTGACGATACGCGCGGCCGTAGCCGGCCGAGCCGCCGTAGTTCACGTCGACGAACGCAAGCCCGCGGCTCGTCCAGTACTGGTGCTCGAAGGGAAAGGTGGGACCGGCGGATCCGGTCGGACCGCCATGCACATGCACCATGAGCGGCGGCTTCTCACCCTCGGGTGCGACGAAGTCGTGGTTGCGAGGCGCGTAGAAAAACGCGTGCGCGGTCTTGCCGCCTTCGGTCGGAAACTCGATCGGCCTGGGGACGCTGAAGTAGCCGGGCTCGATGTGCGCGGGGTTCGCCGTCTTGACCACGGTCTCACCACCTGTCTGCAGATCGATGACCAGCACACGCTCCGACAGCGTCGCCGAGCTCGCGTACATCGCCGCCCTGGTGCCTGACACCTGGACGTTGGCGAGCGTCGAGTAGAAGAGCTCGACATGGTCGAGCTTGCCCGTGTTGAGGTCGATGCGCCCGAGCTTGCTCCCGGTGTTGTCGGAGAAGAGGCAGACGATCTCGTCCTCGCCGCTGAAGGCATACCAGCGCTGGCCGAAGACCCACTGCGGCGCGGCGAACTCCGCGGCGCGTGGGCACACGGGCTCGTCACCCTCGCCGCGCGCGCGGTAGAGGTTCCACCAGTCGCTGCGGTCGGAGATGAAGTAGAGCTCGCCCGACGGCGACCACTCGGGCTGCAGGACAGATTCGTCGGGACCGCCGGCGATCCTGCGCTTCGACGTGAGGTTCCCGTCGCGGTCGAGCTCGCCGACCCAGATCTCGCTCGAGTCCCACGGCATGTGCGGGTGGTTCCACGTCTGCCAGGCGATGCGCTCGCCGTCACGGCTGAGCTTGGGCGATGAATAGAAGTCATTGCCCTGCGCGAGGGTGATCGTTTCGCGCTTGCCCTCGACGTCGATGGCGACCAGCGTGTTGACCGCCTCCTGGCCACTGCGTGTGTGGTCCTCGCGCACGGCGATGATCCGGCCGCGGGCTTCGTCGACAGCCATGTCGGCATGCCGGACGTCTGGGTCTGGTGTGATGGGCCTGGGCGCCCCGCCGGGATCCTGCCGGTAGAGGCGCTGGTCTTCGAAGTTGGTGAAGTAGACCGTCCCGTTCTTCACCACGTAGTGGCCGCCGCCGTACTCGTGGACGCGGCTGCGGGCGTTGAAACCCTGCGGCGTGACGTCGCCGGTCGAGCCGTCGGCGGCGCGCTTGCAGACGACGATGCGCCCACCCTCGTACGGCCGCAGCTCCGACCAGTAGAGGTCGCTGCCGTCCCAGCGGACCATCTGGTTGCGCATGTGCACGGTGCCCTTGAGCAGCATGTCCGGCGTGATGGGCGACGCCCAGGAGCCGTAGGGCGAAGTTTGGCGCGCGGTCATTCAGGGACGGCGGGCGCCCGCTACTATCACGCTCACAAAAGGCCAGTGTAAGGATGCGAAACGCACTGCTCGTGGTCGACGTTCAGGCGGACTTCGTCGAGGGCGGGAGCCTCGGGGTGAACGGCGGGCTCCAGGTGGCGGCGATGATCGCCCGGCACGTCCGGCACTTCAAGTCCGAGTACCAGTTCGTGGTCGCCTCACGCGACTATCACGAGAGCGCCCCCGACCACATCTCCGACCACCCCGACTTCATCAACACGTGGCCGCCCCACTGCATGGTCGGCACGCCGGGCGCGGCGTTCGTGCCCACGATCCAGAACCTGGTCCGCGAGAAGTACATCCACGAGGTGGTCACGAAAGGCCGGAACGCCGCCGCCTACTCAGCTTTCGACGCCCTGGACAAGCGCGGCCACCACCTGCTCGACGTCTTGAAGGAGCAGCGGGTCGACCACATCGACGTCTGCGGCATCGCCACCGACTACTGCGTGCGCGCGAGCGCCCTGGACGCGCGCAAGAACCAGTTCCAGGTCCGCGTCCTGGTCAACCTGTGCGCGGCGGTCAACGAGGCGACGGGCCAGCAGGCGCTCGAGGAGATGAAGGCGGCCGGCTGCCAGCTGCAGGCCGCGACGGCCCCGTAGCCCCTCAGTGGGGAAGTACAGCCGCTTGCTCCTCCCCATTTATGGGGAGGTGGCTCCTCCCCATTTATGGGGAGGTGGCGCGAAGCGCCGGAGGGGCAGCGCCGGAGGGGCAGCGCCGGAGGGGCAGCGCCGGAGGGGCAGCGCCGGAGAGGCAGCGCCGGGGGGCAGCGCCGTCGCGGAGAAGAGCCTTAACGCCGGCGGGCGGCCGGCTTGGCGCGGCTCGATGAGGCCTCGGGCAGGTACTTGAAGGAGACCTTGAGCTTCACCCGGTAGCTGGTCACCTTGCCGTTCTCGATCGTCATGTCCTGCTCGGCCACCTCGGCGACGCGGAGGTCGCGCAGGCTCTTGGCCGCGGTCTCCACGGCGCCCCGGGCCGCCGCCTCCCAGGACTGGTTGCTGGTCCCTATCAGCTCTGTCACGCGGTACACACTGTCGGCCATGAGCTACCTCCCCATCATCAAATCTGGATAGCTCATTCTCGCTTAGCCAGCAACTCGCCGAGCTTGTGCAGCTCGCTCTCCCGGCCCATGGTCGCGAGCTGCGTCCAGCGCTCGTCGTGCATGGCGTCGAAGGTCAGCACCAATCGCACGCGGCCATCCCCGACCGCGTGCAGCTCGACCACGGTCTCGACCTCGTAGGGCTCGACCCCGGGGATGAAGTCGGCCATGTCCCTGTAGACCAGCCGGCGCGGCCGGTCCAGCTCGACGTACGTGAACCGGTGCTCGTTGACCAGCGGCATGCCGGCTTTGGTCATGAACTCGACCTGCTCGGGCGCGACCGCGCTCATCGCGTAGACGAGGTCGCCGCCCGGACGGAGATCCAGCTTGCGCACTTCGACGTTGAATCCGTCCGGGCCCATCCACGATTCGATGCCATCTCTGGTGGTCCAAAGCTCCCAGACCTCTTCCGGCGAGGCCTCGTAGGTGCGCTCCAGGGTGAGCTTCGGACGTTCGCTCACGCTACCGGCGCACCCTTGTAGGCCTTCTCGAGCGTCGCGATGTCGAGCTTCTTCATCTTCAGCATCGCGTTCATGCAGGCCTCGGCGTTGCCCGACTTCGGGTCGCTCAGCATCCGGCCCAACGCCTCGGGCACGATCTGCCACGAGACCCCGAAACGGTCCTTCAGCCATCCGCAGGGTCCCTCTTCCCCGCCGTTGGCGATGAGGGAGCTCCAGTACTTGTCGACTTCGGCCTGCGTCTTGCCCTTCGGAATCGGGCCACCGTCGGCCTCCACACGCACAAGGTTGGTCACCTTCGAGTTCGGGAAGAGCGAGACGTAGAGCTTGACCGCCTCTTCGGCGCGGTCCTTGAACGTGATGCAGGGTCGGACTGTGTCGGTCATGATTTGTCTCTCCTTTTCGAGTTCTTCTGCTTGCGGCGCCGCGCGAGCTCTGCGCCCAGCCTGTCCAGCCTCGGTTCCCAGATCGCCCGATACGAGGTGACGAACTCCGACAGCTCGCGAAACGGCTGTGGCCGGAGCGAATACAGCCTCCGCCTGCCTTCGGGCCGGACGACCACGAAGTTCGCGTCTTCGAGGATTGCGAGCTGCCGCGAGACCCCGGGCTGGCCGATGTCGACCACCTGGACGAGCTCCCCAACCGATCGCTCGCCGCGCCTCAGCGCGTCCACGATACGACGGCGGGTCGGGTCGGCGAGGACCTGGAAGACGTCGGCCACGACGACATATTACTACAGCGACATATGTCGCGTCAACAATACGTCAGGAGCGGACCGCCTCCATGCGCCGCAGCTCCGGCAGCAGCTCGGCGATCTTCTCCGCCGCCCGCTCCGGCCGGTCGCCGCGCAGGTAGATGACCTGCTCGGTCACGCCCAGCTCGTAGTACTTGCCCGAGAGCTCGATCAGGTCGCCCGGCTCCTCGCTCTCCCAACCGAACTGCAGCGACTTGCGGACCTCCGCCGGGTTCCGGCCGACCGCGCCACACGCTTCATCGAACTTGCCGACCACTTCTTTGACGAAGGCGGGGTCGCCGCCCGAGATGTTCCAGACGTCCGCGTGGCGCGCGGTCAGCCGCAGCGTGCTCTCGCCCTGGGCGCCGATCCACACCGGCGGGTATGGCTTCTGCACGGGCTTGGGGTTGGCGATCGCGTCCGTGAAGTGGTAGTAGCGGCCGTCGAAGTTGGTCCGTTCCTGGGTGAACAGCGATTTGATGATCTGGAGAGACTCGCTGAGCCGGCCGACCCGGTGGTCGAGGCCCTCGATGCCGTACATCTGGTGCTCGATCTCGGCCCAGGCGGCGCCGATGCCGAGCTCCAGCCGGCCGCCGGACAGGTGGTCGACGGTGACCGCGAGCTTGGCCAGCACGATGGGGTGGCGGTAGGTGTTGCCGGTGACCAGGCAGCCGATGCGCACGCGCTTGGTCGCCTCGGCCATC
The DNA here is from genome assembly GCA_005889495.1 of Chloroflexota bacterium. Taxonomy (GTDB): domain Bacteria; phylum Chloroflexota; class Dormibacteria; order Dormibacterales; family Dormibacteraceae; genus 40CM-4-65-16. The sequence continues at coordinate 3,718 of VBHA01000096.1, read as the reverse complement.
GCCGCCTGCAGCGCCCAGCCCTCGTAGACGGGCCGGTCGGGGCCGGTGGGCCCGATGGAGGCGAGGTGGTCGAAGTCCCAGAGGTGGTCGAAGCCACCCTCGTCGGCGATCCGCCAGACCGCGCGGAGCTGATCGATGGTGATGTTCTGACCGGAGGCTTTCAGGCCGAAGCGAAGCGGATGCGTCATCGATTCCCCCTTAGTGAAAGCGCAGCTGGCGGACGCGGATGGGGTGCGGGTACTTCTCCGCGAACACCTGCGGCGTCCAACCGAAGCCTTTGATCTGGTCGCGGTACTTTCGGACATAGGCCGGAACCTTGTTGGCCGGCGGCTCCGAGCGCGAGACCTTCGCCTTGCCCGTGACGCGGACGACGACGTCGCCGACCTCGTCGGTGTTGAGATGGAGCTCGACGTTCGGATTCGCCCGCACGTGACGCGCCTTGATCCCAGGCGCTGAGTAGATGAGGAACGAATCCCCGTCCCANNNNCGTGGCAAATTAGAGGCGATGAAAGAGAGCGAAGTGCAGAAGAGCGAAGCGGAGTGGAAGCGAGACATGACCCCCATGCAGTACCACGTCCTGCGCGAGAAGGGCACGGAGCGCCCTTTCACGGGCGAGTACTGGGAGACCTAGACGCCGGGCGTCTACCTGTGCGCCGGCTGCGGTGAGAAGCTGTTCGAGTCGGACACCAAGTTCGACGCCCACTGCGGCTGGCCGAGCTTCTACGCCCCCGCCGAGGGCGCTCCGATCGAGGAGACGACCGACAGGTCGCTCTTCATGACCAGGACCGAGGTCACATGCGCGAATTGCGGCGGCCACCTGGGCCACGTCTTCGACGACGGCCCGGCACCCACAGGCCTGCGCTACTGCATAAACTCCGCCTCAATCAAACTAACCCCAACCAAAAAATAACCTCTTCCCCATTTATGGGGAAGTGGCGCCGTGAGGCGCCGATGGGGCAGCTCCGAACCTCCTCCTCAAGCCCCGCTGCCCGCATTCGACCAACTCGTCTCGAATTGTCTCCGCGACAGCGTCAGCATCCGCATCCACCCAGCTGACGGGGATTCGGAGTACTCGGTAGCCCTCAGCCTCGAGCCAGGCTTGGCGACGAACGTCGTACGCCAACGATGATTCGTCGTGTATCGGCCCATCGATCTCGACCACCAGCCGGGCCGCCGGGCAGCAGAAGTCGGCGAAGTACGGACCGATCGGCTCTTGTCGCCGGAATTTCCAACTGTCAAGCTTCCGACCCCGAATCCGAAGCCACACCCGCAACTCTGTGCCGCTCATCGAAGTTCGGAGCCGTCGCGAACCGACAGTCTGCTCGGGGCGCATTTGCCAACGATGTGCCAGCCCCTGCGGCTAACTCAACGGAGGCTGTAAAGACCGGCCCTGCCCCTCCGGCTTTTCAAGCCAATCTAACCCCTTGACTCCAGGAGCTTCTTGACGATCGGGCTCGGCTCTTTCGGCTGCCAGGCCCGGTAGGCCTCACGCAGGGGGACGGGCCACTCGAGGTCCAGGTCGACGCGCGTGCCAAACGACCCGGCGCCCGCCAGCACCCGCAGCGCCTGCTCCAGGACCCGCCTCTGCATCGCCGCGTCGTGCGGCATGCCGAAGGCGTGGCCGAATGGGAACTCCACGCCAACGATCCGCGGCGCGCGCCGCTCCTCGGCCACCGCGGGCATCATCGTCACTGTCACAGTCGGGATCCCCGCCGCCTCGATCCACCGTGCCAGCACGGGCACGTTGCTGCAGCAGTCGGGTCAAGCCGGCGCCAGGACCAGCCCATCGACCCCCTGCTGGCGCAGAAACGCCGCGATCTGAGGCGCCGTGGTCTCGCGCCAGTCCTTCAAGCTCCGGTCCTGGTAGCCCATCACGGCAACGTGCTTCTCGGCGGCGGCGCCGGCCACGCCCTCCTCCACCAGCTGCTGAAGCAACCGCGCCGGCAGCGCGATCTCGGGGTCCGCGAGCAGATCCTCGTCATTTATGTGTAGGTGGGCGACGCCGATCTTCCCCGGCTTCGTGCCCGAGGGGATGGCGCGCCACGACGGGTCGCCCCACTCCGGACGCGCACGCTCTCGCTCGAGGTCGAAGGCCGCCTGGCTCGACTTCAGGTGGAAGCCGGCCGAGGTGAGGAGCGCGATCTTCGCGCTGGCAAGGCGCTTCTCGAAAGGAGCCCACACCGGGTCGGCTTCGCCAGGAAACGGACCGCGACCCTCATAGAAAGGACGGAAGCTCCGCGGCAGGAAGCGATAGCTGTCGACGATCACCCCTCGAAGTCTGACAACGTGCCCGCGAGCACCGGCATCACCGACCCGCCGACCTCGGATCGCTCAGGCACGTCTTTTGACTCGCCGTACGTGAGCTCGATGTGGAGGATGCTCTGGCGACCCATCTTCGTGCCCTGCTCGCTGATCAGCGACACCTTCGGCCCTCGGGCCACCAGCCCGTACTTGACCGCGAACGCTCCCAGCGGACCGCCGGCCGAACCGCTCGCCGGGTCCTCCGGGATGTCCGGCGAGAACATCCGGCTGTACAGCCGGTTTTCGCCCACCGGCGCAAAGAGATAGACGCCGAAGGCGCGACCGCCCCGGAGCAGCTTCTCGAGCCGCTCCTTGTCCGAGGTGGCGCTGTCGACCGCACCGGCGTCGCGGAGGGCGACGAACAGCAAGGGATTGCCGGTGGTCACGACCTGGGCGGGGACGTTGCCGGTGATGTCGGACTCGTCGATCCCAAGCGCCGCCGCGACCTGAGCGTGAGGAACCACCTCGCCGAACGACAGCGGGGGATTGGTCAGCCAGAACATGGGACCGTCTCGGCGGACAGGTACAGGCCCGACGTTCTCTTCGAGCGTGAATTCCCGCACCTCTTTGTCCACCAGGCCTTCGTCGGCGAGGACCCATGCGGTGCCGATCGTCGGGTGGCCGGCGAAACGCATCTCCGCGTTGGGCGAGAAGATCCGCACCCTGGCCGCGTGCTCGGGCTTCTCGGGCGGGAAGACGAAGGTCGTCTCGGAGAAGTTCATCTCGCGCGCGATCCTCTGCATGTCCTTGTTGGACAGGCCCTTGCCGTCGAGGACGACCGCGAGCTGGTTTCCCGCCAGCGCCTTGTCGGTGAAGACGTCGACGATGCGGATCCGGCGCGTCATCTGACGATCAGGCAGGTGGTCGTCCCGTGCGCCAGCAGCTTGCCGCTCGCAATCGCGATGAGCCTGCCCTCCGCGGTCGCGACCGTGCCGCCGCGGTGCACGACCACGCCTTCGCAGCGCACGCGGCCGGTGTCGACGGTGATCGCCCGGACGAAGTTGGACTTCACCTCGAGCGTCGTGTAGCGCTCGCCAGCCGCGAGCGTGGAGTGGATGGCGCAGCCCATCGCCGAATCGAGCAGCGTCATCGCAAAGCCGCCGTGCACGACACCGATGGGGTTGTACAGATACTCGCCGGGTTCGCCCTCGAACACCGCCTTCTTGCCGACGGCGGCCTGGGGGACCAGGAACGGGTCCTCCCAGCTGACCGTCCGCTCGCGCTTCTTCCTCTCGGTGTCCACGACCTAACCTGAAAAGGCCGAAAGCACGGCCAAAATTCCGAGCACGGCGATCGCCAGCCCGCTGACCGTGCCGATCCAGCCGACGACCTGCGGGGTCAGCCGCGCGCGCAACCCTGAGGCGCCGATCACGAGCACGAACCACCACGCCGCCGAGCCCAGCAGGACGCCGGCGAC
>VBHA01000082.1 GCA_005889495.1 Chloroflexota bacterium | reverse complement strand
CAGCCGGACACGATCGAGTGCGCCCGGGTGGCCGGGGCTCGGGGATGCGACGTGGTGCTCTTCACCGACCAGTGGCTGTCTCCGGCTTCGGCTTTTGCCCGCCAGGTGCTGGTCACGAGCGTCGAGACGGTCGGGCCGTTCGACTCGCTGGTCGGCGCGACCGCCGTCGTGGAGGCGTTGATCGCGGCGGTGCTGCGGGAGCTGGGGCCACGCGCGGAGGCGCGGATGCAGAGTCTGGAGCGGCTGCGCGCGGGCGACGTGTTGGGCGGGAGCGACGGGGGCTAGGATCAGGAAATGGTCATGGAGGCGGTGAGGGCGCTGAGCGCGGAAGAGGTTACCGAGCTCTGTCTGCGCCACACCCTCTTCGACTGGTCGGCGCAGTCGGGATTGAAGCCGCTTCCGATCGCCAGTGCCGCCGGCGTGCACTTCCAGACCGTGGACGGCAGGCGTTTCCTCGATTTCAACAGCCAGCTGATGTGCGTCAACGCCGGGCACGGCGACCGCCGGATCATCGAAGCGATCAAGCGCCAGGCTGACCAGCTTTCGTATATCAGCCCGTTCATGGCGACCGAGGTACGCGCACGCCTGGGCCAGAAGCTCGCGGAGCTGCTGCCCGGCGACATCGACAAGGTCTTCTTCACGCTCGGGGGCGCGGACGCCAACGAGAACGCGATCAAGATCGCCCGGGCGGTCACCGGCCGGGCCAAGGTCCTGGCGCGGTACCGCTCGTACCACGGCTCGACGGCCGGCGCGGTCGCGGCGACCGGCGATCCGCGGCGGTGGCCGAACGAGTCCGCCGGCTCCGGCGCCGTGGTCCACGTCCTCGACCCGTATCACGGGATCCAGCGGGGTTGGGACACGGTCGAGGAATCGCTGGCCGACCTGGAGGAGACGATCCAGCTCGAGGGACCGGCGACGATCGCGGCCTTCATCCTCGAGCCCATCCCGGGCACCAACGGCATCCTGGTCCCGCCGGACGGCTACCTCCAGGGCGTGCGCGCGCTGTGCGACCGCTACGGGATCCTGATGATCTGCGACGAGGTCATGACGGGCTTCGGCCGCACGGGTCGTTGGTTCGCCGTCGACCACTGGGGCGTCGTGCCGGACATGATCACGCTCGCCAAAGGGCTGACGTCCAGCTACGTGCCGCTGGGCGCCGTTGGCATGCGGCCTTCCGTCGCGGCGTATTTCGACGACCACGTCTTCTTCGGCGGCCTGACCTACAACAGCCATCCGCTCGGATGCGCCGCCGCGCTGGGCGCGATCCAGGCCTACGAAGAGGACGACATGGTGGGCAACTCGCGGCGCATGGGCGAGGCGCTCAGGCAGGTGCATCGACGACTGCGCGATCGCCATCCCTGCGTCGGCGTGGCCCGCTCCATCGGACTCTTCGGTTGCCTCGAGCTCGTGCGCGATCGCCAGACGCTGGAGCCGATGGCCCCGTTCAACGGCACGTCGCCCGAGATGAAGGCAATCGCCGCGGCCCTGGTCGAGCGCGGCATGCACACGTTCGTCCGATGGAACACGATCATGACCAACCCGCCCCTGTGCATCAACGAGGCCGAGCTCGAGGAGGGCTTCGAGATCCTCGATTCGGCACTTGAGCTCGGCGACCGAGCGGTCCGCGACTAGCCCGCCGGGTTCCGACGAGCTGCGCGCGCTGCAGCTCGGCAAGCTGCGAGCCGGCATCACGCACGTGCTTGCCACCAACGCCTTCTGGCGCGCGCGCCTCGGCAGCGTGACCGGCTGGGACGATTTCGAGCACCTGCCGCTGACCTCGAAATCGGAGCTCGTCGCGGACCAGGCGGCGCACCCGCCGTTCGGCACCAATCTCACCCACCCTGTCGACCGCTACGTGCGTCTTCACCAGACGTCGGGTTCGAGCGGCGACCAGCCTTTGCGCTGGCTCGACACAGAGGAGTCGTGGGAGTGGTGGGAGACGATCTGGGCCGACCACGTCTACCGCGCGGCCGGCGTCTCGACCTCGGACCGCGTGTTCTTCGCCTTTTCGTTTGGGCCCTTCATCGGCTTCTGGTCGGCCTTTGGGGGCGCGCAGAGGCTGGGCGCGCTGTGCCTCTCAGGTGGAGCGATGACGAGCGAGCAGCGAGTGCGCAGCATGCTGGACACGGGCGCGACGGTGCTGCTGTCGACACCGACGTACGCCCTGCGACTCGCGGGGGTCGCCGGCGAGATCGGGGTCGACATCTCGGCCGCGGGGATCCGCCGCACCATCCACGCGGGCGAGCCGGGGGCGAGCATCCCGGCCACGCGGGCAGCCATCGAGGCGGCCTACTCCGCTGAGTCCTTCGACCACACGGGCATGACCGAGCTGGGCCCGACTGGGTTCAGCTGCTCGGCGCGCGACGGCGTGCACCTCATCGAGTCGGAGTTCATCTTCGAGGTGGCCGCCGACGGCGAGCTGATCGCGACCAACCTGGGGCGGTGGGGCATGCCGCTCATCCGCTACCGGACGGGTGACCGAGTGTCCGTCGCAACAGGGCCGTGCTCATGCGGCAGCCCGTTCATGAAGATCGTGGGCGGGATCCAGGGACGCGTGGACGACATGTTCACGGTGCGTGGGGTCAACCTCTATCCCTCGCAGGTCGAGGACATCGTCCGCCGGCACCGCGAGGTGAGCGAGTTCGTCATCGAGCACCGGCGCGAGCGCGAGATGGACGAAGTCACCCTGCTCATCGAGACGGCGGTGCCGTCGTTCTCGACAGACCGGCTCGAGATGGACCTGCGTCAGGCGCTGGGCGTCCGGTTGGAGTGTCGGGTGGTGGCGGGGGGCACGCTGCCACGAGCGGAGCTCAAGTCAAAGCGCATCGTTCGGCTGTCGGGATAGAGGGCCCGGCGAGCGGCGAGTGCCGGCGATGGGCGGTGATCGCCCGTCTTGAAACGTCCGAGTGCCGGCACTGGGTTCGCACCCGGTGAGGCGAGAGTCTCTGGGCGGCCTAGCGCCGCTCGTTCGCGCGCACGACTTCGGTCAGCAGCCTCAACAGCTCCTCTCGTTGTTCGCCGTCCAGCGGGCCGACCAGGCGCGCGGTCATCGCGTGTGTCCGCGGGATCAGCTGCTGAACGGCGTGCAGTCCTCTGGACGTGAGAGTGATCGTCTTGCGACGGCCGTCGCGTGTGTCGCGCTCCGTCCGGATCAAGCCCCGCCCGCTGAGCCGCGACACTATCTCAGCGGTCGTCGAGCGGTCCAGAGAGACGCGGCGGCCCAGCGTGCGCTGGTCGAGGTTGGGCTCGGCGTAGAGCGCGTTCAGGGCCGCGAACTGCGGTGACGTGATGGTGTGCGACACCTCCTCGTCCCACAAAAGGTTCATCGCCTGGACGGCGCGGCGCAGGAGGTGGCCGGGATGCTGCATCAGGTCCTCGGGCGGATGACTCTCAGGCATCCGGCTTCTTTTCGACGACCCGAAATCCGACCGCTATGAGCTGCAGTCCCAAGCGCTCCTCCACCACGCCCCAAAGGCCCCGCGGAAGGAGCAGCGCAAACAGGGCGGCGGTCGCCCCCAGGCCGACCAGGTACCACGGGCCGCCCTGCGTGAAGGTGGTCTGGATCGCGAACAGCAGGATCGCGCCCAGGATCGGTCCCTCGAACGTGCCCAGCCCGCCGACCAGGACCATGAAGATCATGTACGCGGACCACTGGACGCTGAAGATCGAGGTCGGCTCGATGAACAGCGTGTTGGCGACGATGAGCACGCCGGCCGCCCCGCACCCCAGTCCCGCGAGCACGAAGAGCAGGCGCTTGCGCGCCGCCACCCGCACCCCCAGGGAGCGTGCCGCATCCTCGTCGTCGCGGATCGCACGCAGCGAGGCGCCCAGCGGCGAGCGCAGCAGGAAGAAGAGCGCGGCGAGAAAGATGACGGTAAACGCCAGCGCAAGCCAGAACGTGTAGGCCTGCCTGAAGTTCGGCTCGTACTGGTTGAGCTGGATCAGCGAGATCCCCGTGCCGGCGCCCAGGTTCTGGTCGAGCCGAACGACGATCGAGATCACCTCGGCGATGACCCACATCCCGATCGCGAACTGCGCGGCGCGAAGCCGGAGCGCGAACAGCGAGATCGGCAAAGAGATGGCGCCGGCGAGCACGGTCGCCAGCAGCATCGCCGGATAAGGGGAGATGCCCTGGCCCGCGAAGAAGACAGTGCCATACGCGCCGATTCCGATGAACGCCTGCTGCCCGACCGAAAGCAGGCCACCATAGCCCGCCAGCGCGTTCCACATGACCGCCAGCAAGACCAGGATCAACAGCGTGGTGAGCTTCTGGACGATATCGGGGTCGAAGACCAGCGGCACGAATGCGAGGACGACCACAAGGACGCAGAACGCGGCCCCGAACCACCTTGACGTACGAGTCCAGCGCTGAACCTGCATCACACCGGCCGCAGCCTCAGACGTGCGCCGCCAAATCGGACGATGAGCACCGCCAGAAAGAGAAGATGCCCGGCCATAACAGCGAACTGCGGGTGGATCTGCGCCCCCACCGTCTGCGCCACGCCAAGCGCGATCCCTCCCAGCAGGGTGCCCCGCAGCGATCCCATGCCTCCGATGACGACCGCCTCGAAAGCGAAGATCAATTGAGTCGGTCCGCTCACCGGGTCGAACACCGACCTGATGCCGAGAAACAGCCCGCCAAGCGCGGCCGTGGCGACCGCGAGCGCCGTGGCACGAGCGTAGACAGCGCGGCTGTCGATGCCGACCAGCTCCGCCGCATCCGCGTCTTCGGCCGTCGCCCGCATCATCCAGCCCACGCGGGTCCTCGACAGGAACAGCTGCAGCCCGCCAAACAGCAACACCGCCACCAGGAGCACGAGCAACCCGAGCGCGGAGACGGAGAGGCCGCTCGTCACCTGCCAGCTGGCCGTCGTGATCGTGCCGGCGCTGCCGCCGAGCGACCGCACGTCGGGCGAGAAGGCGAGCTGCAGCAGGTTCTGAACGACGATGGAGAGGCCAAAGGTCGCGAGCAGCGGCGTCAGGATCCCGGCCTTGAGGCTGCGCTCGAGGACGGTCAGCTGAAGGACGTAGCCGAGCACGATCATGAGGGGCAGCGAGACCACGAAGGCGATGAGCGCTGAGGCGCCCGTTTGCTCGACGATGACGAAGGTCGCGTATGCCCCCAGCACGGCGAGGTCGCCATGCGCAAGGTTGATGATCCTCATCACGCCGAACATGATCGACAGACCACACGCGAGCACCGCGTAGAAAGCGCCGAGGAAGATCCCCTGCAGGACGGCGTTGACAATCGTCATGCCGGCCGCCGAAGACCGAAGTACGCGCTGACGACGTGGTCGCGGTCGAGCGATGCCGCCTCGCCCTCGAGGACGACGCGGCCTTCCAGCATGCAGATCACGCGACCCGCCACCTTCAAGGCGCGCGTGAGGTCCTGCTCGACGAGGACCACGGTCGCGCCCTCCCCAATCACATCCGCCAGCGAGCGGTACACCGCGTCGACGACCACGGGCGCCAGCCCAAGCGAGACCTCGTCGAGCAAGAGAAGGCGCGGATTGCTCATCAATGCGCGGCCGATCGCCACCGCCTGCTGCTCGCCGCCAGAAAGCGTCGCCGCAGGCATGTGACGCCGCGCCTGCAGGAGAGGAAACACCTCGAGCACCGTCCGCACGTTCCATCTCCCGCGCCGGCCCGCCGCCGCGACCCGGAGGTTCTCTTCGACCGTCAGGCTCGGGAACAGCCGCCTTCCCTCCGGGACCAGAGCGATGCCCCTGGCGACCCTTTCGTGCGCCGGCATCCGGGTGATGTCCGATCGGTCGAAGATCACGCGGCCGGCGTGCGGCCGGTGGGCTCCCGCGACGGCGCGGAGCAGGGTCGTCTTGCCGGCGCCATTGGCTCCGATCAGGGCGACGGTCTCGCCCGCGGCGACCTCCAGCGAGACCCCTCTCACCGCCTGGAGGAGGCCGTACCGGCAGTCGAGGCCGCTGACCTCGAGGAGAAGGCTCAAGCCTTTCCGCCCAGGTATGCATCGATGACAGCCGCCTGCGCCACCACGGTCGAGGGCGGGCCCTCGGCGATGACCCGCCCGGCGTCCATGCACACCAGCCGGCCGACCACCTGCATCAGGACATGGACGATGTGCTCGATCCAGAGCACGGCGATCCCGCGATCGCGCAGGCCGGCCACCATCTCCACCAGGGCTGCCGACTCGGCGTCCGTCAGCCCGCCGCCTATCTCGTCGAGGAGCAAGACGGCAGGCTCGACCGCGAGCGCGCGCGCCAGCTCGAGGCGCTTTCGCTGCAGCAGTCCCAGGCCTTCGGCGCGCCGGTTCGCGAGATGCGCCAGGCCGCATTGCTCGAGCACCCGGACGCACAGCTCGTACGCATCTGCTCCACGCTTACCGCCGCCTGCGGTCGCGGCGACGAGCACGTTTTCGAACACGGTCATGCCGACGAACGGCCTCGGGACCTGGTGCGTGCGTGCGACACCGAGCTTGCACCGCTCGGCTGCGCTCTTGCGCGTGATGTCGCGGTCGCGAAGCGTGATGCTGCCCGAGTCCGGCGTCAGCGAGCCCGACAGGACGTTGAGCAGGGTCGTCTTGCCAGCACCGTTCGGGCCTACGACGCCGACGACCTCGCCGCCGTGCAGCGACAGGTTGACGCCGTCCAGCACGGCCAGCGCGCCGAACCGCTTCCGAACGTCAACCGCGGCGAGGACCGCCGCTTCCATGCCTTAACTCGCGGTGTATGGCTTGAGCGTCGACGCGATCGGCACCTTCGGGTCGGACGAGTTCTCGCAGATCACGAAGTCGATGGGCCACTTCGAGACGCCCTGGTTCCACTGGCCGCCGATGATCGGCGTCGTCACGACGTTGGGGACCGCCGTCCCGGCGAGCGAGGCGGGCTTCGACCAGTCGAGGTTACCGACGGGGGTCTCCACCTTGAGCGTCTTCATCGCGCCGATGACCTTGGACTTATCCTTGGGCGCTCCGCTCGCGGTCAGCACCGCCGCGGCGACGTCGAACAGCGAGAGGCTCGCGCCGAGCTGCTGGTTCCACTGCTTGCCGGTCGTGGACTCGTACCCGTCGCCGAGCTCCTTGCTCGACTTGCCGGTCAGCGACGACTTGTACGGCCATGTCGGAGCCCAGTAGACGCCGGACGCGAGGCCGTTGCCGATCGCACCGAGGGCCGTGACCTGCGACGGAAAGAGGCCCGTCTTGGCGATCTGGCCGATCTTCACATGCTTCGTGTACCCCTGCTGCGCCGCCTGGCGCCAGAAAGTCGCAAAGTCGGGAGGAATCGGAAACGTATTGAAGATCTGGCAGTCCTGCTGGATGAAGCGCGCGATCTGCGCGCTGTAGTCGTTGGTTCCGTCCTCGTACGGCCCGGGGTCGACGATCGTGTACCCGGCCTGCCTGAGCAACGGCCCGAGCGCACCGCGGATGGCGTTGCCGTCGGCGTCGTTCGGCCACATCACGGCGACCTTCTTGTTGGTCGTGACCTGTGGCCACAGGTGGGTGTACGCAAGGAAGAACTGCTCCACGCCAAAGCAGTAATGGAAGGTCGACTTGAATGGCGAAGGCTGGCCGACTTTGCCCCCGCGTCCCAGGTACCAGGCCTCCCAGGGCACGACGGTCGAGACGCAGGGAACGCCGGCTGCCTCGCAGGCGTCGGAGACGGGGTTCACTGTTTCCGGTGTCGAGGTCGCCAGCATGAGGTCGACCTTCTGCGACTGGATCAGATCGTTCGCGACCTGGGCACCGACCGACGGTGTGGACTGCCCGTCGCGCGAGACGATCTCCACCGAGTAGTTGGTGCCCCCGATGGACAGGCCTTTCTTGAAGGCTTCGCGGGCGAGGCCGATCACGTACGCATCGGGCTCGCCGAAGCCCGACGCCGGACCGGTGATCGGGCTGACATAGCCGATCTTGATCGTGCCCGACGGAGTCGACGGGGTCGACGTCAGGCAGGATTCGAGGACGCCCGGGACGGACAAACCGCCAAGGACAAGGCCGGTGGTCTTGAGCATCTCGCGACGAGTGATCGACAAGTGATCCCTCCCCCTTGATGAGGTGGCCGGAGCGGAATTGCTCCGTGTACCGACTATCGGAGTTTGCGCCGGTTCATAATCGCCGTCAAGGGGCCGTGAGCGACATCGAGTACGAGCCGCCCTACCTCCATCCCGACTACCGAGCGACGCAGCTGCGGGCGCCCACACACCGGCCCGTCAAGCTGCCCGACGAGTGGTTCCACCACACGCGTGGACCCGCGTTCGGGCGCATCGAGGTCAGGCCCGAGGACGCGGATCTCACGCGGCAGCACGCGGGCGAGCCGCTGGGGCAGCGCATCGTCATCAGCGGCCGTGTGACCGATTCCGACGGCCGGCCGGTGCGCAACACGCTGGTCGAGGTCTGGCAGGCGAACGCGGGCGGTCGCTATGTCGACCCGGTCGACGACCATCCGGCGCCCCTCGATCCCAACTTCACGGGCGCGGGCCGCTGCCTGACGGGCGGCGACGGGGGGTATCGGTTCGTCACGGTGAAGCCAGGCGCATACCCGTGGCGCAACCACGCCAACGCCTGGCGTCCGGCCCACGTCCACTTCTCCCTGTTCGGGCCGTCGCTGGCGAGCCGGCTGGTCACGCAGATGTACTTTCCCGGTGATCCGCTCCTGTCGCTCGACCCAATCCTCGGCTCGATTCCGGACCCGCGCGGCCGCGAGCTTCTCGTCTCGAGCTTCGACCTCGAGACCACGATCCCGGAGTGGGCGCTCGGCTACCGCTGGGACATAGTGCTGCGCGGCCGCGACGCGGTGCCGGTGGAATCGTGACGCCCACGCCGTCCCAGACTGTCGGGCCTTTCTTCGGCTTCGCCCTCCCGCTCGTCGAGGGTGGGCGCGATCTGCGTGTCGAGGGACAGGTCCTCGACGGCGCCGGCGAGCCTGTCTCGGACGCGCTCGTGGAGGCGTGGCACGAAGACCAGTTCGCGCGCTGCCGTACCGACGAGGAGGGCGCATTCCACTTCTCGGCGCAGAGGGCTCCTTACTTGAACGTCACGGTATTCGCGCGCGGTCTGCTCCGACATCTTCAGACGCGGATGTACTTCCCTGGCGAAGGCGACGAGGTGCTCGAGCGCGTCGACCCGGAGCGCCGTCACACCCTGATCGCACAGGCCGACGGCGATGTCCTGCGGTTCGACATCCGGCTCCAGGGGCAGGACGAAACCGTCTTTTTTCTGTAGAAACCTCCGCCTCGCCCTCTCCTTTCCTGAGATTTCCTAAGATATGGACGTGTCTGACTGGCTCAGCCTCGACGAAGCCGCGAGGCGGCTGAGCGTCCACCCCACGACCCTGCGAGAGTGGGCGGACAAAGGGAGCATCCGCACCTTTCGCACTCCGGGCGGGCATCGCCGGTTCAGCGAGTCGGACGTGGCGGAGCTGGGAGCGCGAGCCAAGCCTGACCTCTCCCTGCTGATGCATGCGACGGTCGGCCAGGCTCGGATCGCCACGAACCGCGGCCGCCTGGCCTCGGAGGCCTGGTATTCGCTGATGGACGACGAGGCCAAGCAGCGGCAGCGCACCATCGGCGTCGAGCTGGTCGAGATGCTGGTGGCGTTCCTGGGCGACTCACAGCGCGACTGGACGGCCGAGATCGCGAAGCTGGGCGCTCGCTACGCCGAGCTGGCCCACGGCGCCGGTCTGTCGCGCGCGGATGCGCAACGCGCGTTCCATCTCTTCGAAGGGATCGTGCGGGCGAGCGTGGATGAGCTGGGCGCGGCCAGGGTTGGGAGCGCCGACCTGGAGGCAAACGTCGGCTGGTTCTTGAACGAGGTGAGGGTGGCGATGGTTGAGTCGTTCGCGTGAGCGCGCTGAACGTCGTGCTTCCGTTCTGCTCGTCGGTGCTGAGTTTCGCTTTCGCGGCGATGGTGTTGGACCAGTGGTGGCAGCGCCGGCACAGCTTTCAGCTCGTCTGGGGGATCGGGCTCTTCTGGTACGGCATCAGTGCGGGGACCGAGTTCATGGGCAGCGCGTTTGGATGGAGCGAACCTCTCTACCGCACCTGGTATCTGATCGGCGCCTTCTTCGTCGCCGCCTACCTTGGCATGGGCACGATCTACCTGCTGGCGAAGTCGCGGTTTGGCTATTTCGCCGGCGCGATGGTGCTGCTCGGCGGTTTGCTTTCCCTCGTCTTCAGCCAGTCCTCTCGCTACCCGGGCGCCGGGACCGCGGGCAGGCTGACATTCGTGGTCGCACTGATCGGAGGCGTCGCCATCATCGCCGCCACCGCCTTGCGGCGCCCGCTGGCCGCGCACATCGCGATGGCCGTGCTGGCGATCGGCTCGGTGTCAGTCGCCTACATGGTCCTCAACGCCTCGCTGCCCGCGCCGGGGTATGCCCTCGACTCGAGCACGCACGTGCCGGTCGGTTCCGCGTTTCCCGGCTACGTCCGCGTCCTGACCGGCCCCTTCAACATCGCGGGAGCGCTGTGCCTGGTGTTCGGCGCGCTTTATTCGGCGTACGTCTACATGCCCAAAAAGCGCGTGCTGCCCGCGCGCCTGATGGCTCTCGCCATCGTCGTCAACTTCGTCGTCTCCATCCCGGCCGCCGTGCCGGCCCTGTTCGCCGGCCGGCTCAACTCGCGTGTGCCGGCGACGATCCTGATCGCGGTCGGCGCGTTCATCCCCGGCCTGACGAGTGGGCTCGACCGGTTCGGCGTGACCTGGTCGTTCTTCCTGGGCGAGTTCCTGGGCCTGGTCTTGATCTTCGCCGGCTTCCTGGTCAGCGAGGAAGTTTTCCGGAACGTACGGCTGGGCGCGACCCTGTGGTCTCGCGCGCCGTCGGCTTCACGCGAACGTGAGGTCGGTTGAGATCTCGATCGCCTTCTCGATGCTCTTCGCCACCGGGCATCGCGCGGCGTGGTGCGCGTGGGCGCGCTCGGCAGCCTCGCGCTTGTCTTCCGGGCAGTCCTTCAACGTGTAGTGGACCTTGATCTTCTTGATGACCAGCACCCTGTCTTCGACGTAGACCTCACCCTCGGTTTCTGAGGTGAGCCTGCCTCCGCTCGCATCGATGCCGCGCGCTTCCAGCGCGCCCCCAAGGGTGCCGGTGAGTCAGCCGGCCGCCGCCGCCACGACATAGTCGAGCGTCGTCGGGTGGTCGGGGTACTGGCCTGGCGCCGTGCCGTAGTGCTCGCGCACAGGCCCGTGCGTGCCGAAGGTGACGGGCTCTCGCGTGGCGGGGAGATATGCCTGCCTGATCGGCCCCCGCTCGCGCACGATCCGAACCCGAGAGACGTAGGCGGGTTCCATGGGATGAGATTACGGCGTTTAGTTGGTTGACCCGGACAGTCGAGTCCGGCCGCACGATCTTCGACGAGCGCGATCGTTCTAGAGTTGCTTGCGGCCGTGCGGATAGGGGCGGGTGCTGGCGGCAGCGGTAGTTGAGCTTCAGCGTCGGTGCTGACGAGTACGACCGGTTCATGGGCCGATATTCCGTGCCGCTGTCCTCGCGGTTCGCCGAGTTCGCCGGAGTCGCGGCCGGTCAGCGGGGGCTTGACATCGGCTGCGGTCCCGGGGCACTGACGGCCGAGCTGATCAGGCGGTTGGGGGCTGACGCGGTGTGTGCGGTCGATCCCTCTGAGCAGTTTGTTGCAGCGGTGCGCCTTCGCTGTGTTGGGGTGAAGGTGGAGCGTGCAGCAGCGGAGCACCTGCCGTTCGAGGATGAGTTGTTCGACGCGGCCCTGGCGCAGCTGGTTGTTCACTTCATGACCGATCCCGTCGTGGGGCTTCGCGAAATGGCGCGGGTGACCAGGAAAGGTGGAGTCGTGGCTGCCTGCGTCTGGGATCACGCCGGCGGGGGAGGGCCCCTGAGCCTTTTCTGGAAGGCGGCGCGCGAGCTCGACCCGGACGTCGAGGACGAGTCGCGCCTTGCTGGCGCCCGTCGCGGCCACCTTGCGGAGCTCCTCCGGCTGGCAGGCGTGCATGAGATCGAGGAGAGTGTCCTTTCGGTTGAGGTGGAGCATCCGAGCTTCGAGGAGTGGTGGGAGCCGTTCATGCTCGGCGTGGGCCCGGCGGGCGGCTACGTGGCGCGGCTCGACTCCGGGCGGCAAGCTCTGCTGCGGGACCTCTGCAAGGAGAGGCTGCCGGGCGCGCCCTTCGTCGTCTCGGCGCGGGCGTGGGCGGCGCGAGGTCTCGCGTAGACGCACTTTGGAACTACCAGCCACTCGGCGGGCGCTGGCCTTTGCACAATGTCTGGCAAGAGGAGAGAACTATGTCCTGACAGAGGACAAAAGTGGACCCGAGGGGATTCGAACCCCTGACCTTCTGACTGCCAGTCAGACGCGCTCCCAACTGCGCCACGGGCCCACGACGCGAGCACGATTCGCCACCTAAGAATACCCGGCCCCAATCGGCCTCTCGGTGGCGCGGCTACGATCTCTGCGAGCCTCCACCTCAAGATGCAGACGCGCGAAGTCGAGACCAGCGAGCTTCGGGGCGGCGGGTACCTGGCGCTTCCCGACGGCAAGAGACCCTTTCCCGGCGTGGTCGTCATCCACGAGGCCCACGGCCTCAACGACCACATCCGTGACGTCTCGCGCCGCTTCGCCGACGCGGGTTACGCGGCGCTCGCCGCCGATCTCTTCACGGGCCGCAACCGCGCCGTATGCATGGCCCGCTACATGGCGGGGATGCTGCGGGGCTCGGTGAGCCGATACGGGATCGACGACCTCAAGGCCGCCCTGACCTACCTGGCCAAGCTCCCGGAGGTCGACGCGCAGCGCCTCGGAGCGATCGGCTTCTGCATGGGCGGGGGCTTCGCAATCGCATGGGCGTGCACGGACTCGCGCCTGAAGGCAATCGCGCCTTTTTACGGCAGCAACCCCAGGCCGCTCGACGTAGCCCGACGATTGTGTCCCGTGGTCGGCTCGTATCCCGGTCGCGACTTCACCGCGGGTGCGGGACGCGCGCTCGAGGTCGCGTTGACCCAGTACGGGATCGCCCACGACATCAAGATCTATCCCCACGCGAGGCACTCGTTCTTCAACGACACGGGGCGAGCCTACGACCGAGACGCCGCGGAGGACGCGTGGCCGCGAACGCTGAGGTTCTTCGCGGAGCATCTCGGTCGCCAACAGCCGGGCAAATGAACGTCCTGGTCACAGGAGGCACCGGCATCCTCGGAAGGCACGTCGTCATGCTGCTGCGCCAATCGGGTCATCGCGCGCGGATCCTGAGCCGGCAGCCGCGCGGCCACGTCGATGCCGTGCAGGGCGACTTGCGCACCGGCACCGGCCTGACCAAAGCCGTGGGGGGCATGGACGTGATCATCCACGCCGCATCGGCGACCCGCGAAACGATGAGCCGACGGGGGACCGACCTCAGGGGTACGCGCCGCCTGCTCGCGGCGGCCCGGGAAGCGAACATCCGCCACGTCGTCTACGTCTCCATCGCGGGCATCGACCGGGTCAGCTTTGGCTACTACAGGACCAAGCTCGCGGCCGAGGCGATCGTGCGCGAGGGCATGGTGCCCTGGTCAATCCTTCGCGCGACCCAGTTCCACCGGTATGTCGAGATTCTTCTAACAGGCTTCTCGCGTGTTCCCGGAGTGCTGGCTGTCCCATTCGCCTGGAAGATCCAGCCAGTCGAGGCACGCGAGGTCGCGAGGCGGGTTGTCGACATCGCGCTCGGCGAGCCTGGAGGCATGCTTCCCGATTTCGGCGGCCCGGAGATCCGCGACCTCGAGTCACTCGCGCGGTCCTGGCTCGCGGCGCGCAAGTACCGCCGTCGATTGATCAACCTGTGGCTCCCCTTCGAGTACAGCCGCCAGTTCGCCGAGGGTCGACTCACCACCCCGGAGCACAAAGACGGAATGATGACCTTCGACCAGTACCTCGCCGAGAAGTACGGGCAGCCATGAGCCGGCTGGTCGATCGTTGGGGACGAACAGGCTTTGCGGCGGTCACCAGCTTGATCTGGGCGCTCCCTCTGGCAGCGTGGGCGGGTTCCGCTGACCTTTCGCCCATCGACAAGACCCCGTATCCATGGGTTGCACTCGCGATCGGGCTCCTGATGCTGTTGGTTTGGCTGGTGATCCTCACGCGCCTCGGCAAGGTGCAGGTCAGGCCGCGACGGCGACGGTTCGAGCCCGCCCAGATGTCGAGCCCGGAAAAACGCTGGACCTTGGCCACGCTCGCGTTCGTCACCGGGCTCATCGCGTGGCTCAACGCGGCCGCCACGGTGGATTGGGCGCCGCTGTTTGCCGCCGTCGGAGCCGGAAAGGTCGGCCCGACGGTCCTGGCGGTCGCGCTGCTCGTCTTCCTGTTCGCGATGCTCGCCGGCGCGTGGGCGAGCTGGCGCAAGGCCGGGGCAGCCTACCGCCGAAGGTCCTAGCCCGACTCCGATTTGCGCGCGAGGTTGCCGAGCAGCGTGCCGAA
Source organism: Chloroflexota bacterium (assembly GCA_005889495.1). GTDB lineage: Bacteria > Chloroflexota > Dormibacteria > Dormibacterales > Dormibacteraceae > 40CM-4-65-16. Next base: position 12,167 of record VBHA01000082.1, on the reverse strand, counting down.
CTCCTTCGAGACCTGGGGGCCGAGCATCCCGCCCATGACCGGTCCAAGCGGGCCGCCGACCTCGACCGTCTGAGAGATTCTCGTCTTTCCGCCCGCGGGCTCGATCCGGCAGTTGAATCGAAACTTCGTGCCCGGAACCACGCTCGTCAGGAGCGCGAAGCTGCGCCCAGGCTCGACGTCGACCAGCTCCATCTTGTGGTGCTGTCCCGCTTTGGTGTTCATGACGCCTGTCGTGCCCGAGGCGAAGCCGCCCTGCCAGTCCATCGTCGCGACGTTCGGATTCCAATCGCCCCACGTCGACATGTCGGACCAGATCCGCCAGACCTTCTCCCGTGCGGCGCTGGTCTCCACCGAGGTGCCGTATTCACGAGCCACGGTTCTTCTCCTTCGCGGCCTCAGCTTTCGGCCAGCTTGAGCGCCGCCGGCGAGATCTCTGCCGCGCGCTCCTTGGTCAGGTTGAGAAACACGATCACTCCGATCAGCAGCGCCGTGCCGACGACCTGGGCCGGGTACAGCGGTTGATTGAATGGAGGCGCCGAGGCGATGAGCGTCGCCGCCACCGGATACGCCATCTCGGCGATCGTGGCGAGAGACGCCGGCGTGCGCGACAGCGCCCGGTAGTAGAGGAGCAAAGCGAGAAGCCCGGGGATCAGGGCGATCGCGAGCAGGTTGGGAAAGAAGTCGCCCACCCGGTAGTGAGAGAAGCCGTTGAGACCGTACTGGACCATCACGACCACGACCAGCACGGGTAAGGCCAGTGTGAACCGAAGCGCCGTCATGGACCAGAAGTTGATCGCGCCGAGCGCGAACCGGCCGAGCACTGTGCCGCTTGCCCACAGGACGGCCGCGCCGAGGGCCAGCAGCCCGACCTCGATGCGGCCTCTCTGCAGTGCCGAGAGCGGCGCTCTTGGGTCCTGGGCGAAAAGCACGAGATAGACGCCCACGATGGCGACCGCGACGGCGGGCCAGAACCACGCCCGGCGTCGCTCTCCGAGGATTGCCCAGGCGAGCAGGATGGCGATCAGCGGCTGGGTCTGCTGGAGCACGAACGTCTCGGCGAACACCTGGTAGCTCGCGGCGGCCTGAAACGACGCTGTGAACAGGATGGTCGCCAGCGACTGCGCCCCGACGGCGATCCCGACGACCGCCAGCCAGCCGCGCGGACCGAGGTGCCGAAGCTGACCCGCGCTTCGAATCAGGATCGGGAGCAGGAACAGCGTGATCAGGCCGTCTTCCGCGACCACGATCTGGGTCGGCGAGAGGTGGGTCACCAGCTGGCTGCGGAAGTAGGTGTCCGTGGCCCACAGGGTCGCCGCGACCGCGACCAGGAGCACCGAGAACCGGTCGATGGTCGCGCTTGCGGCCGAGGCTGGTCTGGCTGCCATCGCTGAACATTGAACGGCATTTGGCGGTGCCGTCTTCCAGCCGAACGGCCATACCCCTGGCGGGGTCCCTCCCTTCGGTGACCGTTCCCTCCCCCGCCGGCCGACCGCCCTCAGCCTATCGGACGCGTCAACCCAGCCTGTTAAGACCGCACCGCCACCGCTCACATACATGTCGACGAACGCGAGCGAAGAAAAACGACGGCGGTCTCACGACCTGCCGCCGCCAGCCTCTAAACGGGTACCTCGTCCAGGTCCACCACCCCGACCAGCTCCACGTCGTCGTGCTCGACCACGTAGATCTCCTCCTGCCGGTCGTGCCCCTCCAGCCGGCGCTTCCCCACCGACACCAGCCGGATGTCGGGCCGCAGGATGTCGGCGACGATCGAATACGTCGTTTCGGAAACCACGATCTGCCGCCCCACCGCCCGACGGCGAAGCTTCGCGCACCGGTTCACGGCCGGTGATCGATAGTCCCGGTCCGCGGCATCGGCCTCTCCCGTGAGCACCGCCATGCGCACCGCCAGCGACAGCCGGTCCGGCCACTGCTCGTTCTGGATCGCGGTCTGCGCTTCGACGGCCGCGACCACCGCATCCGTCGCCCGCAAGAACACAGCGAAAAACGAGTCACCCTCGCCGCGCTCTTTCAGCACGATCCCACCGTTCGACTCGATCGCGGAGGCGAGCAGCTGGTCGTGTCGCCGCATCGCCTGGTACATCGACGCCCGGCTCTGAAGCCACAGCGGTGTCGACTCCACGACATCCGTCATGAGGAACGTCACGATGCCATCGGGCAGCGTGGAACCTTCCTCGACCTTGAAGCCCTTGCCGCCCTCGCCCGGGGTGGTTGTGGTCGTGCCCTCCAAAGCTGCGCGCGGCACGAGCGAGGCCTCGACGACCAGGAAGTCGTCGATCGTGTGCACCCGCCGAAAGAAGTGGACGTTGTACGAGGGCAGGAACTCCCACGATGAGAAGTCGGCGGCAAAGTCGCCCTCCCGGCACACGTCGGGAGCCCTCGAGACCAGCCGGCCGAGCTTGGTGATCGCCGGAACATCCAGGCCCAACGACAAAGCCACCTCAGAGCTCGCGACCTCGTGGTCATCCTGGTCGGCCGCGACCGCGATATGCACCAGCTGCAGGAAGTTGCCCAGGTCCGGCTGCGGCTCGTGGTAGCGCTGGAGCTGCTCGATGGACAGCTCGAACTCAACGCTGTCGGGACCGGAACCGTTCGACCCGTCGGGCCCATGGGATCCATTCGCGCTGTCGTGCTCCGGCTTCGGGCCGAGCGTCGAGGCCACGCTCTCGAAGCTTTCGGCGACCGCGAACTCGCGCGTGGTCCAGCGGTAGACCTCGCCCAGCGAAGCCCAGCGACCGGACGCCACGAAGTGGTTGGCGGCCACGTGCTCGAACAGCCAGCCTGACCCGCCAAGCAGCAGGTCGAGGTTCAACGCCGCCTGCAGAAAATCGACGGCCGTGCGGTACAGCCCGTCCACCCAGGCCAGGGGATCGACGTCCACGACCCGGATGTCGCGATCGAGCCCCGCCGACGGGTTGGCCCGGTACGAGCCGTCGGCGTAGGAGAACAGCTCAATCGCCACGAGGTCGCCATGGTTCCGGAGCCGGACGCGGGACTGGGATACGCGCGGCCCGGGTCCGCCCACGTCGGGTGAATCGACCACGTGCACGTGCCCGCCCGGGCCCCAGGCGCGCTGGATTGGCGAACGCAGCTCGGAGATCAGGGCGTAGAAGCGCTGCATGAACACGAGGGCCTCGCGCCCGCGACCCATGTCGAATGTGTCTTGACGCACGGCACGGAGATCGGCCTCCCAGGCCGCCATCAGCGCGCCGCGCAACCCGACTATCCCTGGCTGCACCCCAGATTCCTTCCCTTCAGGTCGGCCCGATTTCCCCCGGCGGACCTTCCTGAGCATGAAAGGTTAGACCCCCAAGGACCCTGCGCAACAGCCATTGACGAACGGATTTATGGCCCCAAAATCCGCCCTGACCGAATTTGACATGAACTCGGCGCGGTGAGATCGTTAGGGGCTGTAACCGGGGGTTTTTTGCCCGGGGCCTGAACGCCCTGGTGCTGCGAGGAGTCATGGAGAGGTTTGCCCTGGAGGTAGTTACAGGTCGAACCCAGGTAGCCTCGTTGAGATGACGGACGTGAAGGACGCGACCGAAGTCCAGGTATCCGAAGCGGAGATCGCGGTCCACTGGCGCGAGGAGGAGTACTACTACCCGCCTCCGAAATTCATCGGCCAGGCCAACGCCAACGACCCGGCGATCCGGGACCGTTTCACGGAAGAGAACTTTCCCGAGTGCTTCAAGGAATACGCAGACCTGTTGACCTGGGACAAGTACTGGCACACGACTCTCGACACCAGCAACGCGCCCTTCTGGAAGTGGTTCGTCGGTGGCAGGCTGAACGCAAGCTTCAACTGCGTCGACCGCCACCTGGCCCGGTACCGCAACAAGGCCGCGTTGATCTGGGTCCCGGAACCGGAAGACCAGGTGACCCAGGCCATCACCTACCAGGAGCTGTACAGACGCGTCAACGAGATGGCCGCCCTGCTGCGAGATTTCTGTGGGCTGAAGACGGGCGACCGCGTGACTCTGCACCTGCCGATGGTTCCCGACCTGCCGGTGACGATGCTTGCATGCGCGCGGCTTGGTGTCATCCATTCGGAGGTTTTCGGTGGCTTCAGCGGGGCGGCATGCGGTGGTCGTGTCGCCGACTCGCAAAGCAAGGTCCTGATCACGATGGACGCGTACTACCGAAACGGCGAGTTGCTCGACCATAAGATCAAGGCGGAAGAGGCCCTCGCGACGGCGGAGAAAGAGGGTCAGAAGGTCGACAAGGTGCTGATCTGGCAGCGCCACCACGGCACGTACTCGTCGAAGACGCCGATGGTCAAGGGGCGCGACTTCATCGTCAACGAGCTGCTCCAGGACTACAAGGGCAAGATCGTCGAGCCGGTCTCCATGCCGGCCGAAGCGCCCCTCTTCCTCATGTACACGAGCGGCACGACAGCCAAGCCGAAGGGCGCACAGCACAGCACCGGCGGCTACCTGTCATACGTCGCCGGGACCTCGAAGTACTACCAGGACATCCACCCCGAAGACACCTACTGGTGCTTCGCGGACATCGGTTGGATCACCGGCCACTCCTACATCGTGTACGGGCCGCTTGCGCTGGCCGCGACGAGCGTGATGTACGAGGGAGTGCCGACCTACCCGGATCCAGGGCGGCCGTGGCGGATCGCGGAGCGGCTCGGGGTCAATATCTTCCACACCGCCCCGACGACCATCCGCATGCTGCGCAAGGTCGGCCCGGACGAGCCCAAGAAATACAACTACCACTTCAAGCACATGACCACGGTTGGAGAGCCGATCGAGCCGGAGGTGTGGCGCTGGTACCACCACGCGGTCGGCAAGGACGAGGCCGTCATCGTGGACACCTGGTGGCAAACGGAGAACGGCGGTTTTCTGTGCTCAACCCTGCCGGCCTTTGACAGGATGAAGCCTGGCAGCGCGGGTCCAGGCGTACTGGGGATCTACCCGACCATCCTTGACGAGCAGGGCAAGGAGGTGCCCCGTGGGAGCGGCAAGGCCGGCAACATCTGCATCCGCAACCCGTGGCCGGGCATCTTCCAGACCATCTGGGGTGACCCGGACAGGTTCGTCAAGACCTACTACGCGAAGTACAACAAGAAGAAGGACAGCAAGGATTGGCATGACTGGCCCTATTTCGCCGGTGATGGCGCCCTCCAGGCGGACGACGGGTACTACAGGATTCTTGGCCGCGTCGACGATGTGATCAACGTGGCCGGCCACCGCCTCGGCACGAAAGAGCTCGAATCGGCGACGTTGACGGTTGAGGAGATCGCGGAAGCCGCCGCCGTCCCGGTCATAGACGACGTCCGGGGTCGCGCGGTGGAGATGTACGTGGCTTTGAAACCGGGACTCAAGCCGAGCAAGCAGGTCGAGGACAAGGTGTCGGCGGCGATCGAGCAGCTCATCGGCAAGATCGCTCGTCCCAAGAACGTCTGGATCGTGGCCGACATGCCGAAGACGCGGTCGGGAAAGATCATGCGTCGGGTCATCGCGGGAATTTCGAACTTCACCAGCCCGGGGGACATCACGACGCTGGCCAACCCGGAGGTGGTCGAGAGCATCAAGCACCATGTGCAGGCTGAGAAAGTCCACCGCGGCCAGACCCCTCGCGAGCTGACGCAGGCCGAGATGGAGGAGATCAAAGCTTTCGGTCGCGCTGAGTAGGGATTAGACGAGGTGGAGCTGCAGGCCGGATTCATTCCGGCCGGCCCCCTAGCGTGTCCCTCCAACCGCCGCCGGATATCCCAGTGAAGGGAGGGGGTTCCACGGGGGAGGCCTGCCTCCCCCGTGTTTACACTTCCGGGCGTGACCGCCCAATCCGCCGTCGCCGAACGACCGGCGGTCCAGGAGGCGGTCGCGCCCCGGCGGCGCCGGGCACGGCTGCCGCTACTCAACCTCGCGGTGTCTGCTGTCGTGTCGGCCGCGGTTCTCTACGCCGCCTTCTTTCCCGCCTCGGGCCTTCCGGCCCTGGGCCCGGCCTTCAACCCGACCACGGGGGCATGGACGATGGCAGCGGACGCGCAGGCACGCCAGGTTTCGCCTCTTCCAGATGGACCTGATGCGCCGCCAGGGCGCCGGCCGGCTCTCCGAGGTCGTGGGCAAGGCCGCTCTCGACAGCGACAGGTTCGAGCTCCAGCTCGGACTGCTGCGGACGGCACGGCTCGAGTGGGGACAGATCTCACAACGGTTGGGCGAACCTCTCGTCGCCTACGCGCAGGGCGTGAACGACCGGATCGCGGAAGCCGAGTCGGCTCACCAGCTCGACCCCATGTTCACCCTTCTCGGTTACAAGCCGCAGCCCTGGACCCCCGTCGACTCACTCCTGGTCAAGGGCGACATGACCCAGACGTTGAACTTCACCGACACGCCGCTGGTGATGGCTCTCCTCAACAAGTCCCTGGGCGCGGACCTGGCCTCGGAATGGTTTCCAGTCCAGCCGCCCAACGTGCAGGCGCCCTATGACCTCGGGCCCTACGGCAGACCGTCCATCGCACCCATCGCTTCGGGTGGCCTCGTCAGCGATGCGGAAGCGGCATCCGCGAGCACACTCCTGACCCGCCTCGAGTCTCTGCCGGCCGGCCTGGTGTCAAAGGGAGGAGCCAGCAACAACTGGGCCGTCGCCGGCGCCCGCAGCGCAAGCGGCGGCGCGCTGCTCGCGGGCGACCCGCACCTGCACCTGACCCTGCCCTCGATCTGGTTTCAGCTGACGATGGACTCGCCGAGCTACCACGCCGCCGGCGTCAGCATCCCCGGGACGCCGGTCGTGCTCATCGGCCACAACGAGCACATCGCCTGGAGCCTCACCGACGCGCAGAACCAGCAGACCTTCTTCTACGTCGAGCAGGAGGACCGCAACCACCCAGGCCAGTACTACTGGAAGGGTTCGTGGCAGCCGTACGAAGACGTCACGTACGACATCCCGGTGCTCGGTGGCGCGACCGAGCACCTGACCGTGAAGCAGACAGTGCACGGGCCGGTGATCGGGGAGCGAGGCCAGACCACGTCGGTCTGGTGGGCGGGCAACGTCCCGTCCTGGGACCTCCAGGTCCTGCTCGACGTCGACAGGGCGAGCAACTGGCGGGAGTTCCGCACCGCGCTCCGCGGCTGGCTGTCGCCGACACACAACTTCGTCTACGCCGACGACGCCGGCAACATCGGCCTCATCTCCGCCGGCTACTTCCCGCAGGTGGCCAAGGGACAGCCGTGGCTGCCCATGCCGGGGACGGGCGAGTACGACGTGGTCGGCACCATCCCCTTCGACGACATCCCGCAGGTCTACAACCCGCCTGACCACATCATCTGGTCGGCCAACCAGCGCCAGGTGACAAAGGACTATCCGTACTACATCGGCACCGCGTCGAACTTCTTCGACCCCGGTTATCGCGCCGACGAGATCCGTCGCGTGCTCAGCCAGCCGGGGAAGCTGAGCGCGAGCGACATGCAGGCGCTGCAGACCGACACGCACGACTTCCTCGGGGCGGAGTCTGGGATCGGTTCTGGACGTCTTACCTGGACGAGACATTCAAGCCTTGGTGGAAGTCGAGGTCGGTCAAGGTCGACATGGGCGAGCTCACCGACGCCCTCGGCCAGGACCTCGAGACGTGGACGCTTCACGACCCGACGAACCGCGCGTTCAGCGCGCCTGGCGTGGGGTCGCGGACGGCGACCGACGCCCAGACCTCCGCCTTCCGCAAGGCGATCAGCGCGTTGGCCAGGCAGCTCGGGTCCGACCCAAACGCGTGGACGTGGGGCCGCGTCCACGCGCGCGAGCTCGAAAACCTCGCCCAGGTCTCCGGGCTCAGCTACGGCCCTCGCGCAGAACGCGGCGACGCCAACACCCCGCTGGCGGCCGGCGGCGACCCGTCGACGCACGGACCGAGCTGGCGCATGGTGGTCGACTGGGGCGCCCACAACTACCAGGGCATCTACCCGGGTGGCCAGAGCGAGAACCCGGCGTCGAGCTGGTACACGGACCGGGTCGACACCTGGTGGGACGGCCGGCTGAACCCGATGCTGAGCGCAGAGGAAGCCTCTGCCGCACCGGGCATCAGGACCTGGAGCATGCATCCATGAGGCTTTACCTGGCCATCCTGGTCGCGGGGCTCGCCGCGCTCGCCGGCGTGCTTCTCGGCTGGTGGTGGGCGCCGTTCCCGATCGGGATCGCCGCGGGCGTGGTGATGGCTCGGGCTCGGGTAGCGATCCCCATCGCGGGGGCGATCGGCCTGCTCTCCTGGCTGGTGCCGCTCGCCGCCGCGCAGGTCCGCTACGGGCTCGGCCCGACCGCCGCCAGCCTGGCCGCGATCATGGGCTTCAGCCACCTCGCGGTGGTGCCCGTAATCCTGACCCTGCTGGTCGGCGCGCTGCTCGGACTGGCCGGCGGGTGGCTCGGCAGCGCGGCCCGAGCGGTCGTTGCGTCCAACGCGCGCGTTGACGCGGCTCGCAACGGGTGATAGCTTCCCGCTCCGGATAAGCCTTCGGTTTCACCCAGGGGAGGGGAAGCAGTGGAAACCGCTCACGACGCTGACGTTCGCGACCTGGCGAAGTTCGGTTACAAGCAGGAGCTACGCCGGGCGCTCGGCGTCTACTCCAGCTTTGCCGTGGCCTTCTCGTACATCTCGCCTTCGACCGGCATCTTCACCCTGTTCATCCTCGGCATCTCGCTCGCCGGCGGCTTCTTCTGGTGGAGCTGGCCCATCGTCGTCATCGGCCAGCTGATCATCGGCCTGAACTTCGCCGAGGTTAGCTCGCACTTCCCCGTGGCCGGATCGGTGTACCAATGGACCAAGTACCTCTCGAACCGTACGTATTCCTGGTTCACCGGCTGGATCTACCTGTTCGCGGGGGTGCTCACGGTCGCCGCCGTCGTGGCCACTGTTCCGCTGGTCCTCATCCCGCTCCTCAACAGTGTTTTCGGCACCAGCATCGGGACCGATTTCGACACCGAGCGCAACGTCGCGGCCCTGGTCCTCTTGAGCACGACGCTGCTCAGCATCTTCGGCGTCCGCCTGGTCGCGATCGTCAACAACACCGGCGTGGTGTTCGAGATCCTCGGCATGGTGGTCTTCGCCCTGATCCTCGTCCTCTTCTATCACCACCAGTCGGTCAGCGTGTTCACGGACACGAGCTACCTCGGTTCCGGCTTCAACGCGCAGGCCGGCACGTTCCTGGCGGCGATGTTCATGTCCCTGTTCGTCATCTACGGCTTCGACACCGCCAGCACGCTGGCGGAGGAGACGAAGAACCCGAGGCGCGAGGCACCACGCGCGGTCATCGCGGCCATCATCGGGGCCGCGATCATCGGGGCGATCTTCCTGTTCGCCGTCGTCATCGCCATCCCCGGCGACATGAGCAAGTTCATCGGCGACATCAACGCGGGCAAGATCCCGTTCCCGCTCGTCACCATCATCGAGTCGAACTTCCCGGGCTGGGCCGCGAACATCTATCTCTTCGTCGTGTTCGCCGCCATCTACGTCTGCTGCCTCGCGATCCAGACCTCGACCATCCGGCTGGCGTTCGGCATGGCGCGTGACGGCAAACTGCCAGTGTCGCGAGCGCTCAGCAGCGTGCACTCTGGGCTGCACACTCCGATCTGGTCCTGCATCACCGTCGGCGTGCTGGCCGGCCTGCCACTCCTCTACTACGCCGGCGCAGCCCTGATCGCCATCGGCGCGACCGGCATGATCTACCTGTCGTACATCCTGGGCAACGTCGCGATCCTCCTGGCTCGGCTGCGAGGGTGGCCGAAGGAAGATGCTCCGTTCAAGCTCGGACAGTGGGGGCTGATCGTCAACATCCTCGGCCTCGTCTGGGGCGTCCTCATGGAGATCAACTTCCTCTGGCCGCGCAACGCGGTGGTCGGAGGCCAGAACCCACCGCTCAGCGCTCTTCCGAAAATCACCATCCCGGGATTTCTCAGCAACGTCCCGATTTACGAGTTCACCCTCGGGGCGATCATCGTCGTCGGGTTTGTCTACTGGGTGATCGCGCAGCGGACCGCGCCGCATACGGCCGCGGCAGCCGCGGAGGCACGCGCCTAACGAGCTCTTGAGGACCAACGCGCGCGCCGTCGTCATCGGCGGCGGTGTCGGCGGCGCGTCCATCCTCTACTGGCTCGCGCGCCTCGGCTGGACCGATGTCGTCCTGGTCGAGCGCGCGCGCCTCACCAGCGGCTCCACCTTTCACTCAGCGGGGCTGGTCGGCCAGCTCCGCGGCTCGCTCAGCCTGACCCGGATGATGATGAACTCGGTCGACCTCTATCGAACGTTGAAGGAAGAGGTCGGCCTGGAGACGGGCTGGCACGAGGTCGGTTCGCTGCGCCTCGCCTCCAGCCAGGAGCGCATGGAGGAGCTCACGCGCCAGGCCGCGTGGGCGAAGACGTTCGGCTTGCCCCTCGAGCTCGTCTCGCCTTCGGACGCGCAGCGGATGTTTCCACCGATGAGCACCGAGGGCGTGCTCGGAGCGGCGTTTCTCCCGACCGACGGCTACATCGACCCCAGCCAGCTCACCTTCGCCCTGGTCGAGGGGGCGCGACGGCGAGGCGCCGAGATCTGCGAGGACACGCGAGTCACCGGCATCGAGGTCGAGGACGGCGGGGTGCGGAAGGTCGTGACCGACAAGGGCACGATCGAGACCGAGCTCGTGGTCGACGCCGGCGGCATGTACGCGCCGGAGATCGGGAGGATGGCCGGCGTCAACGTGCCGCTCGTCCCCTTCGCCCATGAATATCTGATCACGCGGCCGGCGGGCCTTCCGCTCGACATGCCGACGATGCGCGACCCCTCGCTGCTCGTCTATTACCGGCCCGAGTCGGGCGGCCTGGTGATGGGCGGCTATGAGAGAAACCCGGCACCGTGGGGGCTCGACGGCATCCCCGCAGACTTCAACGGCCGGCTGCTCGAGCCTGACTGGGACCGCTTCGAGCCGCTGATGACGAACGCCATCGTCCGTACCCCCTCATTGAGGGAAGCGCAGGTCGTGAAGCTGGTCAACGGGCCGGAGGCGTTCACCCCGGACAACGAGTTCATCCTCGGGCCCAGCGAGGTGCGCGGCTTCTGGGTCGCGGCTGGATTCTGCGCCCACGGCCTGGCGGGCGCGGGTGGCATGGGCCGGCTGGTCGCGGAGTGGATCGTCGACGGCCGACCCGGGCTCGACGCCTGGGAGATGGACTCGCGCCGCTTCGGCCGCGCCTACTCGAGCCGCGAGTACACGCTGGCCCGCACCTACGAGGTGTACTCGACCTACTACGACGTCAAGTACCCCGGGCACGAGCGCAGCGCGGGGCGGCCGCTTCGGGTCTCGCCGCTCTACTCGCGCCTCGAAGAGCTCGGAGCGGCGTTCGGCGAGAAGTCGGGTTGGGAGCGCGTCAACTGGTTCGAGCCCAACGGCACACAGGGCGACCAGGCGCTGCGGCCCCGCGGCTGGGCGGGGCGGCTGTGGTCGCCGGCGATCGGAGTCGAGCATCGTGCGTGCCGCGAGGCGGCGGCGGTCTTCGACTTCACCTCTTTCGCCAAGATCGAGGTACGCGGCCGCGGCGCGGCGGACTTCCTGGAGGGGCTCACGGACAACCGTGTCGCACGCGCGGTCGGGGCCCTGACCTACACCCAGATGCTCAACGAGGACGGCGGCATCGAATGCGACTTCACCATCACCCGCCTCGGCGACCACAGGTTCCGCGTCATCACCGGAACCGCCTTCGGTATGCACGACCTGTCGTGGATCCAGGACCACGCGCCGCGCGACGGGTCGGTCGAGGTAGAGGACGTCACCTCCGCCTACGCCTGCGTCGGGCTGTGGGGGCCGGGCGCGCGGTCGATCCTCGAGAAGGTGACACCGGCCGACGTCGCCAACTCGGCCTTTCCCTTCATGACAGCTCGGGAGCTCGCGGTCGGACCGGTTCCCTGCCTGGCACTGCGGGTCACGTACGTCGGAGAGATGGGCTGGGAGCTGTACTGCCCGAGCGAGTTCGGGCTGCGCCTGTGGGACACGATCCGCGAGGCCGGCCACGGGCGCGGGCTCATTCCCGGCGGCTACAAGGCGGTCGAGTCGCTGCGCCTGGAGAAGGGCTACCGCGTGTGGGGAGCCGACATCACGCCAGAGGTCGATCCGTACCAGGCCGGACTCGGATTCTGCGTCAAGCTCGACAAGGGCGATTTCACCGGCCGCAAGGCG
>VBHA01000119.1 GCA_005889495.1 Chloroflexota bacterium | reverse complement strand
GTACCGCGTGGCCCTCGGCGACCGGATCCTGGTCGACCGCCTGGCCGCCGAGCCCGGTTCGTCGGTTAACTTCGCGCGCGTCCTGCTGTTCAGCCACGGCGACGAGGTCAAAGTTGGAAATCCCGCCGTCGACGGCATCGACGTGGACGCGAAGGTGATCGCGCACCGTCGCGGCCCGCGCACCGAGGGCATCCGCTACAAGTCCAAAAAGCGCGTGCGGGTGCATCACGGCGGGCGGTCCTACCTGACGGCCCTCGAGATCATCGCCGTCGGCGGTGTCGGTCTGGAAACTGAGGAGAAGCAAGAGGAGGAGGCCAAGCCCGCCAGGAAGACTGGGCGGGGCAAGGCCGCTCCGAAGAAGAAAGCGGCGCCCAGGGCCGAGGCGGCTGCCGAAGAGCCCGTTGCGGCCGAGGAGCCGGAAGAGGCTCCCAAGAAGACGACGACTCGACGGCGCACATCGAAGAAGGAGACCGAGTAGTTGGCACACAAGAAAGGCGGCGGCTCGTCGCGGAACGGCCGCGACTCGAACCCGCAGATGCTCGGTGTCAAGGTCTATGGTGGCCAGCTTGTCAACGCCGGCACGATCATCGTCCGGCAGCGCGGGACCAAGATCATGCCGGGCACCGGCGTGGGCGTCGGCCGCGACGACACGCTGTTCGCGTTGGTCGGCGGCCACGTGAAGTACGAGCGCGTCGGCAAGGACCGCCGTCGCGTTACCGTTGCCGGGCGCGCGCAGGGCGCACCTCCAGAAAATTCCAAGGACTGAGGGCCGCCCCCGATTCGTCGACAGCGCGCGCATCGTGGTGCGTGGCGGTCATGGCGGCAAGGGCTCGGCCTCGTTTCGCCGCGAGCCTTTCGTCCCGCGGGGCGGACCCGACGGCGGTGACGGCGGCCGAGGCGGCTCGGTAATCGTCGAAGCCACGAATGACGTCGCCGACCTCTCGCACTTCAAGCGACACACGCGCTGGCAGGCCGAGCCTGGCGGCGCCGGCGCCGGGGGCCGCAAGACAGGACGGTCAGGCGCCGGCGTCACCCTGAAGGTTCCACCTGGGACCGTCGCGCTCGACTCCGACGGGTCGCTGCTCGCCGACCTCGACCGCCCAGGCGCCACCGCGGTGCTCGCGCGGGGGGGCGCCGGGGGTCGTGGCAACGTCCACTTCAAGAGTTCGACGCGACGCACGCCTGACTACGCGGAGCCGGGTTTGAAGGGCGATGAGCGCGAGGTCACGCTCGACCTGAAGCTGATCGCCGACGCAGGGCTGGTGGGCCCCCCAAACGCCGGTAAGTCCTCGCTGCTCCGCGCGATGACCGCGGCCCGGCCCAAGGTCGCCGACTACCCGTTCACGACCCTGGATCCCGAGCTTGGTGTCGCCGACGTGGACAGCGCCCGATTCGTCCTGGCGGACATTCCCGGGCTGATCGAGGGCGCCGCGAGGGGGGTGGGGCTCGGGCAGCGCTTCCTCCGCCATGTCGAGCGGACGAAAGCGCTGGTCTATGTGCTCGACGGCTCGCAGCCTGACCCATGGAAACAGCTGGAGACGGTGCGCCACGAGGTGGCGCAGTTCTCGGCCGACCTGGTGGCGCGTCCATACCTCGTTGCGGTGAACAAGGTCGACCTTCCCGATGCCCGCAAGCTCCGCTCCCGCTCGCGTCGCTCAGGCGTGTACTTCGTCTCCGCGCTGAGCGGTGAAGGCATCGCCGGGCTGGCCGCGGCGATCGCACAGCTGGTCGCGTCGGCTCCCGAGTCTTTCGTGCCGGCGCCGCCCACGGTCACGCGCCTCCCCTCGCGGCGGCGCGATGACCTGGTCGTGGAGCGGAAGCCACTGGGCTTTGCGGTTCGGGGCGAGCGGCTGGAGCGCCTGGTCGAGCGGACGGACCTGGATTCGGAGGGCGGCCTGGCGAGGTTTCAGTCCGAGCTCGACCGTCTCGGCGTCAACACCGCGCTGGAGGCTGCCGGCGTCAAGCCTGGCGACACCGTGACGATCTCAGGCATCGAGTTCGAGTACCAGCCGTGAGGATCGGCGTGCTGGGTGGGACGTTCGATCCCATCCACCTCGGCCACCTTGCCGCAGCCCAGGCGGCCATCGACTGCGAACGCCTGGATCGCGTGATCTTCATCCCCACCGGATCGCCGCCGCACCGCGGCGAAGCCCAGGCGAGTGCGCAGCAGCGCCTCGAGATGTGCCGATTGGCGATCGACGAGGTCGAGAAGCTCGAGGTCTCTGACCTGGAGGTGAACCGCGCCGGCCCGTCCTACACGGTCGACACGTTGCGAGAGTTGAAGAGGCTCCATCCTGACGACAAGCTGTTTCTGATCCTGGGTTGGGACGCGGCGAAACAGTTCAACACGTGGCATGAGCCGGCCGAGGTACGCGCGAAAGCTTCGGTGATCGTGGTGACCCGTCCGGGCAGTGGGCCCCTGACCGGGATGGGCCTGGAAGCCGTTGGGCTGGGCCACCCCTGGACGACCGTGTGCGAGCGGCAGACCCCGGACATCTCGGGTAGCGCCTTGCGGAGGGCGATCGCGCAGGGCGAGCCGGTCACGGACCGGGTGCCTGAACCGGTCGAGCGCTACATCGCCAAAAACCGCCTCTACATGGATAATCGATAGGTTGGCTGCCGAAGCGAAAAGGCGACTCACGCCGTTGCAGCTCGCGCGCATGCTGAGGAGCGCCGCAGCCGAGAAAAAGGCCTGGGACCCGGTCGTGATCGACGTCCGCGAGAAGACCTCTGTCGCCGACTACTTCGTCATCTGCGAGGGCGAGACCGACCGCCAGGTGCGCGCGATCGCCGACGGGATGGTGGAGGCGGCGAAGGCGCGAGACCGCAGGCCTCTGGCGGTCGACGGTTACGAGGACGCGGGTTGGATCCTGCTCGACTTCGATTCCGTGCTCGCGCACGTCTTCCTGCCCGGGGAGCGGTCCTACTACGACCTGGAGAGCCTGTGGGCGCCGGCGGCGAAAAGGCGGCGGCGGGCGGCGTCGGCCTAGGGAGCGACTGGGAACCCCCGCGGATAGTCGCGACTAACCGGGGGTTTGGGCCTCGAAATCTTCGGATAGTCGCGACTAACCGGGGTTTGGGCCTCGAAATGTTCGGATAGTCGCGACTGAGCAGCTTTGCGGAGGAGCCAGGCGCGGGTCTGCCGCACCTGGAGCGCAATCGTGCCCCGCGTCCGAAGGTCACCCGCGGTGAAACGAAGAACCAGGTAGCCCGCATTGACGAGGGCGTTCTGTCGCCTCAGGTCTGGTACCAGCCTCTCTTTGTGGTTCTGGCCGTCGAACTCGACCACCAGGCGGACGTCACGGTAATAGAGGTCAGCGCGAGCCAGAAATTTCCCGGTACGGTCGTGCAGGTCGATCTGAGCTTCAGGCGCCGGAAGGTGGGCCTTGATCAATTCCAGCCTCAGCCGAGTTTCCATCGCCGACTCGGAGCGCGGTTCGGCAAGGCTGACGGCGCGCCTGAGCCGTTTGATTCCCTTCGCGCCTGCGCTGCTGTCGACATGGCGATTGAGAGCTCTCATGTCGACCATTCCGGCGTGAAGCGCCATGTCGAGCGCCACCGTTGCTTCGACAGTGTCAGCGCAGCTGCCCAGGTCGCACGCGGTTCGCAGCGGGGTTGTAACGCGAAAGCCCCGATGGATCGTCACATCACGGTCTGGCAGCGAAGCCCGCCTCAGCCTCACCCCAGAACGTGATCGGACTGCCAGTTCGCGGGGAACCGTGACTTCGATAGGCTCGCATGGCAATACATCGAGACCGTGGATCCAGGCGGCGGTGCGCCCTGAAAACGCGCCTCGTTCAGGCAAGCGCTTGCCGACCGCTCGCAGGATCAGTTCAACGTCGTGTCGCAGTCCGGTCCACGCGTACTGGCCGCGACTCATGCGCCGCCACGCCCTCGTTTGGAGGCTTTCCCACGTCAGACCTGCCCCGCGCGCTTCCGCGACCGTAAACGGGTCGGCTTTGAACTCTCCTGGGATCGGCATTGAATCGGAGCCACAAGATTCGCCGCTCGCGCCGTCGTTGAAAACCTACCCCGTTAATCGGACCAACCCCCGGATAGTCGCGACTAACAGGCAAGTCGGGCTGCAAAGAACACGGATAGTCGCGACTATCCGTTAATTGGGGGCTCCTAGAGGAGGGCGGCGTAGCGGTCGAAGATCTCTCGTAGCTCGCCGGGCGGCTCCACGCGGTGCTTCTTCATCACCTCGAAGAGGCTCAGGATGTGGCGCACGCCCGCGAGCGTGACCCCCTTCTCCCGGGTCAGGGTCTGGATGACCTGCACCTTGCTGATGTCGCGCTGCGAGTAGCGACGCCGATTGGTGCTCGTGCGATGGGGCTCGATGAGGCGCGCGTCCTCGTAGAGCATCAGAGTCCGCGGATGGGTCTCCAGGATCTCGGCCGCGACGCTGATCGTGTACAGCGGCTTGTCGAGGTCGCTGAAAGACTGGTGCTGAATGCGTGCGCCTCTGTTGTCCATCAGTTTCATCGGAGTGACTTCAACACCTGGATGATGGCCGGCCCGAGCAGGACGATCCACAACACCGGAAATATGCAGCCGACCATTGGGAACACCATCCGCGACGACGCCTGGGCGGCGCGCTCCTGAGCGCTCTGGCGCTGCCGGCGGCGCATCTCGGTGGCCTGCACGCGGAGCAGGCGGGCGATCGGCACGCCCATCTGGTCCGACTGCACGATCGACTCTACGAGGTGATGCAGGTCGGGGACGCCCGCGGTGACCGCCATGTGCTCGAGGGCGGCCATACGCGGCCTGCCGAGCCGGATCTCCCGCAGCACCTTGCCGATTTCGTCACCGAGGGCGTTGTGGAATCGCTCGGTGATGCTGAGCAGCCCCTCGTCGAGGCTCATCCCTGACTCAACCACCAGCGTCAGCAGGTCGGTCGCCTCCGCAAGCGAGCGCTGGATCTGTCGCCGGCGCTGCGCGATCCGCTGGCCGAGCCAGATGCCTGGGGCCAGGAATCCGAGGACCGCCAGGAGGGCACCGTAGAACGGAGCCGCGACGATGGGCGGCAGGCTCAGCGGGAGCAGTAGCCCCAAAGCGAGGCCGGCGATGGCGGCGAGGGCGGCCAGGCTGTAGCGCACGGCCTGAAAGCCGGCAGGCGTCAGGCCACCCGGGTTGCCCGCCTGGCTCAGCCGATGGCGTACCTGGATCGCGGTGCGCGCCGGCAGGCGCGAGACCGGGCGGAGCATCGACTCCAGCTGCTTGACGAAGGGACGCGGGGGTCCGGCCACGTGGCCGCCGTTCGCGGTGGCAGCTCGGTACTGGTCGAGGGCGATGAAGTAGGCGACCACGATCGCCGCACATACGGCTCCGGCCCCCAGCGCGATCGGAATCATTCCCTCAGGCCTCGAGCGCGGTCATGCGCTGGATCAGGAGGTTGCCGATGAGGACCATGAAGCCGGCGAAACCGAGCATCGCGTAGCCGACCCACGTGGTCGTCATCGGCGCGTAGTAGCCGGGCACGAAGATGTAGAGGCCCAGCGCGAGGAGGATCGGCAGCCCGGTGATGATGCTCGCGGAGGCGCGGGACTGCGCGGTCAGGACGCTCATGTCGCGCTTGGTCTGAAGGCGGTCACGCAGCGTGTCCGAGATGTTGTCGAGGACCTCGGCCAGGTTGCCGCCGACGCGGATGTGCAGCAGGATCGCGGTCACGATGAACTCGAGGTCAGGGCTGTTGATGCGGAGAAGCAGCGCGCTCAATGCGTCTTCGACCGACGTCCCGAGCGTGATCTCCGTCGTGACGCGCTCGAACTCGGTCGACACCGGTGGCTGAGATTTGGCGGCCACCGTCTCCAGGGCCCGGTCGATCGCGTAGCCCGTCTTCAAGGAGTTGGAGAGCAGCTGCAGCATGCTCGCGAGCTGCTCATTGAACTGCTGCTGGCGCCGCCGCTGCAGGTAGGCGATGACGAGTGGCGGCAGGAAGAATCCGACCACGCCGAGGATGACCGGCCCGAGCGTGAAGCCAAACCTGAACAGGCCGATGAGCGCGCCGAGCGCGACTGCCGTGATCCGGACCAGGAGGTACTCCGGCGCCGTGACGTTGAGCCCTGCTCGCGCCAGGTCCTCGGTCAGAGTCGGTTTGCCCTGCACCCGGCGCCGCTGGCTGAGATTGTCCACGGCCGGCTTGAGCAGACGGTCGACGAGCTCGCGGGGGGTGGCCCGGGCGGGCATTGGTTCGGTGGGGCGGTCGACGCGCTCTTTGCGGATCTTGTCCATCGACCAGAAGAAGACGAAAATCGCCGCAGCCATGGGAACGACGACGATCGTTGCGTCAGGCAGATTCACAGGCGGCCCTAGAACAGGCCGGGGAAGCTTGTCTTGATGAACTGGAGCGTCACGCCGTGCGCGTCGCCGACAGTCGGGCAGTTCGGGTCCGGCGCCTGGTCGCCCGGAGCGTAGTCGCGATAGGACTCGAGCGTGTACTTGAGTGACGCGTTGTTCTGGAACCAGGTGATGACCTCCGCCTGGCACTGCGTGACGACGATGATGAGGCTGGTGGCACTGGCGCCGCTGGTCGCGCTCTGAGTGCCGACCTTGATCACATGCAGCTGCGTGAAGATCGTCTTCGTGGCGACTCGGCCGGCGCTCGAAACGGTGGCGATCACGGAGATGTAGTCGCCCGGCTGGATGTAGTCGGCGACTCCGACCTGCTCGCTGGTGGGGATGGTCATGGCGACGTAGCCATGGGGGATTTGCAGGAACTCGGACTGTGAGCCAAGCGCCTGGTTCGCCTTGGAGACGTCGTTCGAGGTGATCGCCTGTCCCGAGCTGATCGTCACCAGCGGGACCATGCCCTGGACGTCGGCCACGTTGGTGAAGTAGACCTTCGGGTAGCCGGTCGGGACCGAGATCTGCTTGGTGGCCAGCCCGTCGGCGGAGATCGGGACCCTGGGTCCGAGGTCCTTCGTCGCGTAGACCACTGTCAGCTGGGGACTGTTGTTGGCCGCGACCTGGAAGACCCCGAACTGCGACCTGACCAGCGGCGTCAGCGGCCCGTAGGTGTAGAGGACGATGACGTTCAGGTCGAGCTGTCCCTGGTTGGTCGCGGGGCTCGAGAAGTCGAGCCCGGCCGTGTTGTTGTAGCAGATGTACAGCCATGGTTGATTGGCGGTCGGGGGATAGGCGGCCGAGGCATATGGTGGGTTGTGCAACCCGTTGCCGTCGGTCGGGTTGGGACACGTCGTGCCGGGATTCTTGAGCACCGAGGCCGGCAGGCCGATGCTCGCCAGCCCGGTGT